>JBCBJG010000058.1:0-14132 GCA_038523655.1 Pseudomonadota bacterium
CAGATCCGCGTTGACGAGCACGAGGTCGCCGTCACGGTGGGCGGCTGCGAGCCGCAGTTTGAAACTGTCCGCGTCGAGCGCCCATTCCGGGTGGGCGTCGCAAATCGTTCGCCAGACGTGCGAGATAAAGGCCTTGCGATTCCCTGACCACCCGCTCGCGTTCAATTTTGCAGCGCGATGAACGGCGCGCGTGAACGCAGATGCTGTCAGCGTTGACCCATCGATTGATTTGGTCGCGTCAAGTGTGTCGCGATCGTCGGTGGATGGGAGTTTCTCGTCGGTCGCCGTGGTGGTCTTTGTCGCCGGGGCAGTTTGCATGGCGAAGAGCCTTCTGGTCAGAGCCTGACGCATGGACGAAAGATCGGCGCGCGGGATCGACAGCGCGTCTGCTGCGAGGGCCGTTATGAGCTGGGCGTCGGTGGCAACGCTGCGGCGTTTGGTGAGAAGCTGGGCTGCGAGCGCGCGGCCGGCCTTGGCAGACATCCTCGTGTCGCGCCCCATCTCGCGGACGACCCGGTCACCGAAGGCGACGCCGAGCGCACGGCGCGCGCAGGCCGCGCGGACCTCAGCAGCGCCGGAACTCTGCGGCACACGAAGGCCGTGATGGCGACGCACGACCGCGAGACGCAGACCGGCCGCCGTATCAAGCCGTGCGAGACGCTGCGTCCCGGCATTAGCCGCGATCCCGAGGGCACGCGCGGCCAGCAGGCGCGGCAGATTGATTGGTGTAATGCGCTGCGTCATCGCCGTGCCGAACCGGGCATCGATGCACGCGCGGCCAGCCGGCGTGACGACGAGGCGTGGTTCGGTGACCGCGGCATCACGCATCGAGCCGACCGGCGTGACGAGCGCTGCGCTGATCGCCTCGAGCTGCCAATCGGCGAGCCGTTCGTCGCGGCGGCGTGCGGTCTGCATGTCGGTGAGGCGCGGAGACCCAGTGAGCCGGTCGATCTCACGGCAGAGCCCGGCGAGGTCTATCCCGCCGCGCGATGGGCTGGGCGGATCGCCTTCGGGGGGCGAGAACGCCGTAATGATCAGGAGACACAAGTCGTTGAGGACCAGCGTTTCGCCGGCATCGACCAGACTTCCCTGATCGCCGGCCGGATCTGGTTTGGCTGAATCCCTGTTTGACGGAACAGGCTGGAGCGCACGACCGGTTCGATCGCGTGCGACGGCCGGGCGCGCTGGCGAAGCACAGAGGCCCGCCGCGCGCGCGTGCTCGCCCGATGGCGTCTCCCTGACCGATCGCCTGTCCATCACATCCCTCGAACCAGATCGTCCGGGACGCGGCACAGAGGACGAGCGCTGCGGCGGTGAGCGAATCACCGGCGCCTCGCGCTACATTGAGGAATGCAGGATGCGAAGCCAAGCGATGGCTCGGCTGGTAGCGTGATCATACACGGGGAAGCGCAGCCACCGCTGGTTCGAGCTCGAGCTATGCGAGGGCGGTTCCCACAACAAAATCCCCAACGCGAAACGCCGCCCTAAGCGTCTGTCAGGGCTGAATGTGCATTCCTGGCTGGCGTTCGAGCCGCTGCAGGGCTGTTCGACACGCCCCAAGTGTATGGTTTCGCTTATGTTTTGGCCGGTCCGGTTCAGCAGAGCCGCCGCGAGGTCCCTGGCACAGACAGCGTGCTCTCACCGGCGAGCGATACCGGCTCTTCGACGATGGATGCGGCAACCGCGCGGAGCCGATACAGCCGGTCGATCGCAAGCTTCACGGCGGGCGCCGTCTCATCGAAAACCGGGTCGTAGGACATTTCCTCGTGAACGGCCTCAAGCAGCTGAAGCATCGTCGGCACGTTCATCGAGTCACAATCGGCCAGAACCACCGGCCCGAATTTTTCGTCCAGAATTTCCCGCGTCACGCACAGCCCTCCCGCGATCGCCTCGAAGACGCAGCGAACCGCAGGGTGCCGAGCGGAGAAACAAGGCCGCCCACAAGTACGCCACAACTTGAGCAAAATACCGCGTGGTCGACCAACACGGCACTAGGCAGCGACCTAGTGAGCCGCCGGCACGGACCTCTCGAGCCGCGCAGAACGTCGCATTAGCGACATGATTTACCTGTGTTTTCGCATTCGTCGTTGTGCCCTGTGCGGAACGACTCCCGCCCGATATGCGAAGCAATTTGCGCCGCGAAACGGGGAATTAACCAAACCATGGAACCGTCGACATGCTGCCTGTCGCAGTAAGACTACCGGAGTTGTTCATGTCCCGCGTTCTGCTTCCCTTGCGTGTTCTGACGTTCGGTGCTGTCGTTGCTATGCTCGGCGGCTGTGCCGGCGGGAGCCTGCCAACCCTCGGGTATGCAGACGCGACCGCGAGTGTGGACCGCTCGGCCCGGGCCGGCGTCGATGCCGCACCGCAAGGAAGCTGGCAGCAGGTTCCGAAGGGCGCCTTCGATCACCGCGATTATTCAGGCACGACGCTTGAGGTTCAGCGCGCGCGCCAGTTGATCAACAAGTATCGCGCGGAGAAGGGGCTTAAACCGCTCAAGCTGAACTCGCAGCTCGCGCGGGCCGCGAAGAACCATTCCCGTGATCTGGCGAAGTGGGATCGGATTTCACACCACGGCTCAGACGGGTCGAATCCATGGAAGCGGGTCGCTCGGACGGGGTATAATGCGCGGCTGACGGCGGAGAACGTTGGCACTGGCCAGATCACGATCGATGAGGTGTTCAAAGGCTGGCAGGACAGCCCGGGGCACAACAAGAACCTGCTGCTCGCCGATGCCGAGGAGATGGGGATCGCGCTGGTCTATGATCCGAAGACCGAATTCAAGACGTTTTGGACGCTGGTGCTTGGGGCGCAGATGTAACGCCTCGCGCCGCGTGAATTTACGCCGCCGCCTTCGCTGATCGGAAGGCGGAGATGATAGAAATGTCCAGGCCCAGCCGACGACGCGCCGCCGCATAGAACAGAAGCGAAGCTGCCACCCGCGAGAGCGACGTGGCAATCGCGGCGCCCAGCAGACCAAAGCTCGGGATCAGCAGGACGTTGAGCACGATGTTCAGCACCAGGCTGCAGCCGAGCACTGCCGCGCATGTGCGCTGCTCACCCATCATGTTCATGACGAACTCTGCCGGCCCGACAGCTGAGCGCAGCAGAATGCCGACCGCAAGCGCGACCATCACAACGTAGCCGGAGGTAAATTCTGGACCGAACAGCCAGAGCAACGGTTTGCCCACGATCAGCAGCCCGATGATCGCAACCAGCGACGGCCAGAATGTCCACTGCGCCGCATCGCGGACGAATTGCTCGAGCCCGGCACGATCGCCCCTCGCACGCAGCGCAGAGATGCGGTTTGCGATGCTGGAGCCGACGGCATAGTGGACGAAGCTCACGAGACCGATGGTTTTGAGGGAGGCAAAATAGATTCCCGCATCGCTCGGCGTCATGAAGTGCGAGATAAGCAGAACGTCAGTGTTGTAGAGCAGCAGATCGATCCCCTCGACGAAGAGGATCGGCAACGCGACGATCAGCCAAAACCGCGTGTCGTAGGCGCGCGGCCCCGGTGGCACCGTCGCGCGAAGCTGGCGCTGGAGGAAAAAGGTCTGGATGATAAACGTGGCGTAGGCGGAGATCAGGGCGCAAACGGCAGCCGTTGTCGCTTCAAGTGGCATGCCCGCGGCCGCCGCGATCGCCATTGCGACGAGCAGCAAAAGCGGGCGCAGGATGTATGGCGGGATCAACGCGATCCGCATCCACGAATAGGCGCGACCGATGCAGTCTTGCGCATCCGTGAGAACGATCACGGGCACGCAGAAGAAAACGATGAACGCCGGGACCATATAGTGCGCAGCGAACAGATCCGGCACGAGCCACAGCAGCCCGAGAGCAAATGCGGAGAAAAACGTCGCGAGCACAAAAATGATCAGGCGGCCGCGCAGCAGCATTCCACGCAGCAGGTCGAGGCGATCTTCCTCGGTGTACTGCGGCAGGAAGCGCATGAACGCGACGTTCAGCCCGGCTGACGAGATCACACTCAGGATCAGCACCCAGACCCAGACGAAGACAAAAATGCCGTACTCGAAGCTGCCCATCCAGCGGGCCAGCATTGCTTGGCTTGCAAAGGCGATTGCGGCACTGGCGATGCGGATGGCGAACACAACGAGGGCGCTGCGCTGCGTGCGGGTCCGGTCAGACTGACCCTCGGCGATCTCGCGCGCCTGCCGCATCAGAGCGGCGAACATCCGACGCGGTGTCGATGCACCACCGCCAACGAGGTTGGCCCGGTCTCCGCTCTGGTCAGGCGTTGTCATCGTCGCGGACCTCTTCGAGGCGGCACAGGCGCACGCATAGGCGTGCCAGGAGCGTGCTCAAGCCGTATCTGGGGACGCATCCGGGCGCGTATCCACGGGCATCCTACGAGCACTTCATGAGCCACCGGCGTCGGCCCGACCTTGCAAACTTCGCGCCTCGTCGCGGCTGGGGCGTTGGCGGCGGGGGAGAGAAAGGCGCTTCGACGTTGCAGCGGATCAAACCGCTGACGGTCGCTCTTCGATCCGGCCGCGCTGGCGCTGCGCGACGATCGCCGCGACGCCGCCCCAAGCCCAGCACTTTTCCGCGTCGCCGGAGCGCGCATGCAGACCGGAGAAAAACTCGGCGATGCCGCGCGCATGGGCGCCGTGGCGGCTTTCCAACAGAACGGCAAGTGTTCGCAGGTCTTCGTGCTTCAGTTTCGGAGCTTCGAAGGCTGCAGCATTCGAGTGATCGGAGATCGACATATCGGGACTTCACGTTCGGCAAAGGGGGCAGCCCGGTGGGGTGCGGCCAGGCTACGAATGATGTGCGGCGATGCAACTTCGACGCCAGCGCGACCGTCAGCATTTGGTCTTCGGCGCATCCGGTCGTTAGCAGCGTCGATCGGTCGGAGCGGGGGCTGCAGACCTGGAAAGGCAACGCGTTGACGGGGAACAGAGAATCCGAGCGATCGATTATCCGAGGGCCTAGCGTTCCGATGCGAATGCGCTTGCTGCTGCGGCGCGCGCTGCTGATGGGCGCGTCTGTGCCGACCAGCCGGAACCGCTCGCTTCCCCGTTCGCTGGGACGCGGGCCCGTGCCTCGCCCGTTGCCTGGACGTTTGCCAGGCCCGTGCCCGACGCGTTGCGACGGACGGTCGCGCGACGCTCTCGTACCGGCGTGCCTGTCGATGCGCGCGTCGCGGCCTGCTGTTTTTTCTTCCGCCAACCACATACCCAGGCGCGCACGCGTGGTCGCATATTGACGGGTCCTCCACCGGCGCGCGCGGCAGCGGGGAGCGTCTTGAGCGTGGCGGGGAAGAAAAAAGTTTTCCACGCACCGTGCTCGAAGCCATGCGCGAGCAGACTGGCGGCGCGGGTGTTGCGAATACGCGCTGTTTCCGCGCCGAGTACGACTGCGATCAGGCGGCGGCCATTGCGCGTTGCACTCGAGACCACATTGAACCCGGCGGCGCACACGAAGCCGGTCTTCATGCCGTCAGCGCCGTTGAAGGTCTTGAGAAGCAGGTTGAACGAGCGCAGCCGGGCTTTTCCGAAGCGCATCGATGTCCGGGTGAAGCGGTCGGCGTGCTCGGGAAACTGCTTCATCAGCGCGCGGGCGAGGGTCGCCATGTCGCGTGCCGTGCTGACCTGATCAGGGTGGTGCAGCCCGTTCGGATTGACGAAGCGGGTGCGCGACATGCCAAGCCGCGCCGCTGTCGCGTTCATCCGCGCGGCAAATGCCGGTACGCTTCCCTCGATCCGCTCAGCGAACATGATCGCAACGTCGTTTGCCGACTTGATGATCAACGCATCGATGCCGACAGACACGGTCATGCGACCACCCACGGGAAGTCCGATCTTGCTTGGCTGGACCGCGCGGGCGGCCTGCGATGTAACGATGCGGTCTTCCATCTTGAGGCGGCCGACGCGCAGCTCCTCGAAGATGATGTAGGCGGTCATCAGTTTGGTGAGCGAGGCGGGGAACCAACGGGTGTCCGGTTCGTCGGCGTAGATGACCGCGCCTGACTGTGCATCGACGAGCAGCGCAGGACCGGAGGCCTTTGCGGACCCGGTGGCGGCGAACAGCGCAGCCGCGAAAACCGCCGCGATTGAAATCCGCGAAAGCCAATTCGCACTGCTGACGGCATGGGGCATGCGTTTCACCGCGCGATATCCGCAGTCCGCGTCGTTGCGCAACCGCCGCTTGTGGCGCGCCGCTGGTGCCCCCGGCCGGAATCGAACCGGCACTCCCGAAGGAACCGGATTTTGAATCCGGCGCGTCTACCAATTCCGCCACAGGGGCTTGGGCGTTCTTGAATGCGGACCATACCGGTGCGAGCGGCGCCGTCAATCGGCGCTCGCGCGCTCATCCGGCGGGGAGGGAGGCCGGAGGGCAGGCCGTGCCTTGTGAGTCACACTCGCAATCATGAGAAGATTAGCTGAGGCAGTTTTCGCGACGGCCGCGCGCCGGGCTCAGGTTGAGGTCTGGCCACGTGCGCCTTCCGCAATGCCGTTGCGTGCTTCGCCGTCGGCGAGGGGCGCGACCGGCGGGGCGTCGACCGCGGCGCCCGCATCCGCCTGGGCACGCCCGAGCGCGACCGCCGCCTGTGTGCCAACTCCCCACTGGGTCAGCGCATTCGCGGTCTCAGTGCTCGCATTCGGCAACATCTCGATGTCGCCACGGGGCAGCAAATAGACCTGGCCAACGGTCATCACCGGCACGCTCGGCACAAATACCGTCACTTCAGGCCCACCGCCGTCCTCCATGACGAAACAGAGCGCCCGGCCTTCACCCTGGTTGAGCTTTGCGAGGGCTGCCGGATAGGCGTGCTCGTTGTCGGCGAACCCACGGAGCAGCGTGGAGAGCATGCCGTATCCCGGCACATGCGCGAGGATACGGCTTTCCAGCCGGTCGAAAGTCCAGCTGCCGACGGTGCTGCGCACAAACAGGCCGACGATGAAGCAGACGATCACCAACGCCGCGATCGACAGGCCGAGTGCGGTCGCCTGTGAATCGAAGGTTTCGAGGCCGAAGTAACGTGTGATCGGCGTAAGTACCGATTGCCAGAATTCGTACAGATACCAGCCGACGAGGAAGAGCGCGGCTACCGGGATCAGCGCGGCGGCCCCGTAGAGAATGTTGGCGCGGAGCCATGAGAAAAACCGCACTTTCGCCTCCCATTCCGGTACGCCGCTTGCTCGACCGGAGCCGCCCGGCGGCGTGCCTCACGTCTTCGTCGACACCGCCATACCGCATCCATTAAGAGCGCGCGATGCTCAGAGCTCTCTACGACCGTTGCATGAACCTTGCGCGCCACCGTCGTGCGGGATCCTGGCTGTTCGGCATCTCCTTCGTGGAAAGCTCGTTCTTTCCGATCCCGCCGGATGTGATGCTGATCCCGATGGTGATCGCGGAACGCGCGAAGGCCGCATGGTATGCCTTCCTCTGCACCGCGGGATCAGTCGCCGGCGCGCTGCTTGGGTACGTCATCGGGTATTTTCTGTTCGACCTTGTCGGCCAACCGGTGTTCGAGGCCTACGGCTACGCGGACAAGTTCGAGAGCTTTCGGGGCCAGTATAACGACTACGGTGCCTGGATCGTGCTGTTCGCGGGGGTCACGCCGTTCCCATATAAGGTGATCACGATCGCGAGCGGTGCGACGGCGTTGAACCTCGGCGTGTTCATCTTGGCGAGCATCGTGGCACGCGGCCTGCGCTTCGGCATCCTCGCCGGCTTGCTCTATTACTTTGGCCCGCCGATCCGCGAATTCATTGAGCGGCGGCTCGGGCTCGTCTTCACGCTCGGCATGATCGCGTTGATTGGCGGGTTCGTCGCGATCAGATTTGTCCTTTGAGCCGCAAGGGAAAGTCAGCGCATGGCGATCACGTCCAGTAGAGAGATGCACAGATCGGCGCCCAAGACGCAGGGTGATGTCTGGCTCATCCTGCTCGCGGCTGCCGGCATCCTGGCAACCGCGTGGGCATTCGAGCTGATCGGTGGCTTTGCCCCTTGCCCGCTCTGCCTGAAGCAGCGCTGGGCCTACTATTTCGCACTGCCGGCACTGCTCGCAGCGGCGCTCGTGTTTCGCGGTGATGCGCGCGGCGCGGGCGGATTGCTTATCGCGCTGGTCGCGCTGGCGTTCGTCGCAAACGCCGTGCTCGCGGGCTATCACGCTGGTGCGGAATGGAAGTTCTGGCCGGGACCGTCAACATGCGCCGGGGGCGCGGGCGGCGTTTCGCAGGGACTGAGCGCCGACGATCTGTTCAGTTCGCTCGATGCAGCACGTGTCGTGCGGTGCGATGCGGCCGCCGGGCGATTCCTCGGGCTGTCATTTGCAGGATGGAACGTGATCGCCTCGATGGGCCTCGCTCTTGCGAGTTATCGCGTTCTTTGGCGGGCAAGCAGGCCAACCGCTTGAATCAACCGGCTTTTTTACATGAGAACGAATTAGCAACGCTGGCGCAGATGAACATCTGTCAAGGAAATAGTCAGACAATGGCCCAAATGTCACCTAACCTCCGTCTTGATGCGCAGCGATAACGCTCTCGTCGGCGGCAGCGAGTTGGTGAGTGCGTCTCGGGCCCCGGCGACAGACAAGGCGAACGGAGATCAAAGGCGGACGTTTCATCTCGACCCTCTGCCGAGTTGAAAAGTTTCCCGGCAAATCAAAAGCTAAGAAAAATAGTGCCGGTGCCCGCGTAACCTTCTTTCGAGTTGCATGTTCGAGTTAGCGTATCGCGTCGCGTATGTGTTGCGTACCGCGTAGGCCGCCCGGGCCATCTCCCGGGCTTGAAATTCGGTGACAGGCACTCCTTGCGAGCCTGATCGCCAAACGAGTTGACAGGCGCGTCCGGTCGAGCACCAGCCCAAACCACGGCTTTGCGTGTCAGGTACTGCGTAGCGAAGCCGGCCCTCCTCTGGGCGCGTCTGTCATCCTCTCCGCTGCCGCGTAGCGTTCAGGTGGCCGAGTATCCCGAGTACTGCGTTCACGTTCTGCGTATCGATTACCGCGTTCCTGTTTTGCGTCCCCGTACTGCGTAACCGTCGATCGGCCGCGCCGAGCCCCCCTCTTCGTATGCGGCGCAAAGCCGGTCGCCATGTCCCTCTCCCCCCTCATGGGACTTGGTGGTGAGTAAGCGTTGCGTCCTTGTTCCGCGTTTGCGTACCGGCCGCGTTTTTTGGCCGTGTCAGTTTCATGCGTACCTCGACCCATCACTCAACCCGCCAAAGAGAAATCGGCGCAAAGCCGGTCGCCGCGGGTATCTGGAGGCCCTACGCCCATGAAACCGACCTACATCACGACCCCGCAGTGGGATAACGCTCTCGGCTACTCGCGGATCGCGTGCGCGCGGATCTTTCGCCAGGGTGGCTCGCCACGCGATGCGATCCGCAGCTTCGGGCTGAGGAAACGGGCAGCGGACGAAACCTGGAACGGGGCGGTTGAACGCATCGCAATGGCGCTCTGCGCACCGGCTCGCTAATTCCGGCCACACCGCACACGTCATTGCGGAGCATCTGTTGGCAGCGCAAGGCTGCCCGCAGGGATGGCTGATACCGGCCACTGTGAAACCCCGATCGGCCGTGCGCGTTAGGCATGCTCGTCCCTGCGAATTGGTCGCGCGACGGCCGCGTGGCATGCAACGCGACGCATCAATGACGGCTACGCGTCGCCTGACGGATTGAGTGCCGCCAACCAGTTCAGCGTATGTGAGGTGGATATGCCGCGTAATCCCGGTCTTGGCGCTCGGTCGCCTCAGCGGCTGCCGCGTGAACGTGTACTCATGCGGACGGTCGCAGCATGCGTCATGGGCGGTGTCGCTGCGTTCGGCGTGATGGATCGGAGCGCTCATGCCCAGAGTATCACGACCGCAAACGCACGCTTCAAAGCGTGGACCCCGGGTGACAAAGAGACGATGAGCGGGCGGATCGCGATGAACGTCCTGGCGTTCAACGGGACCGTTGTCGGCAAAACCACCAAAGGGGTGCGGTGCACTGGTACGGTGACGCTCAACCTGCTGCTCGACGGCGGCTCAGGTGAGATGTCTTGCAACGACGGTCGGTCGGCGACCTTTACCTATCAGCTGTCGAGCGCGCTTCCGCCACGCGGCAAGGGTGCCGGGAAAATGAACAACGGCAAAACCGTGCGGTTCAGCATTTTCCCGTAACCACCACGCCGACCGGCCAATTAGTCAGACGCCCGCCCGGTCAGGCTTCGAGTTCCGCGTCCCAATACAGATAGTCGAGCCAGCTCTCGTGGAGATAGTTCGGCGGGAATGCACGGCCGTTCGCATGCAGCTCGTACACGGTCGGCCGGTACGGCATCTGCGACGGGAACATACCGGCATCTTTCGGCAGCTTGTTTGCCTTGCGCAGATTACAAGGCGCGCAGGCCGTGGAGACGTTGTCCCAACGCGTCTGGCCACCTTTGGATCGCGGGATAACGTGATCGAAAGTCAGGTCGTCACCGGACCCGCAGTACTGACAAGAGAACCGGTCACGCAGAAACACATTGAAGCGGGTGAACGCCGGATAGAGGGCTGGCTTCACGTAGGTCTTAAGCGAGACGACGCTCGGCAACTGCATTGAAAACGTCGGACTTTTGACCGCGTGCTCGTACTCGGAAACGATATTCACGCGGTCCAGGAACACGGCTTTCACAGTGTCCTGCCAGCTCCAGAGCGACAGCGGGTAGTAACTCAGCGGCCGGAAGTCGGCATTCAGAACAAGAGCCGGAAAACGGTCCGGAGAAGCGGCGGCAGCGCTCATTGGCGGGCCCCTCCATGTCTGTTCAATCGCGAAGTGAAGACGCACCTCCTGACGTGGTGCTGCGATAATAGCGGCACGTATCAGTTCTGTGAAGTTGCGCCGTCAACGCGTCGCAGGCGCAGGGTTTCCCACCGGTCCTTCGATGTTCGATGAGGTATCCCAGCCGCGTGCTCGCGCCGTTGCCGACGGATCACCACGACGTGCGCGAGAGATGCGAGCGGCTCAGACCGGCGTTCCCGTCGTGGTCCCGCGTCGCGCCTGATATGAGCACCAGAGCACGCGCGCCGCCACGCTGCGCCAGGGCCGCCAGCGCTCGGCGAGCGCCTCAAGTTCGTCAATGGAAAGGCGCGCTTCGGACGCTTCCTGGCCAAGGAGCACAGCGGCCTCGATCTGAAGCGCGAGGTCACCGGGCGCCCAGCCATCGGCGAGGCCGAGGCAGAACATCTGAAAAATATCGGCGGTCCACGGACCAATACCGTGAACGGTCAGCAGCAGATCGCGGAACTGCTCCGGGGGAATTTGGTGCGCGCGGTCGATCGGCAACGCGCCACTGGCGACCGCGGTGGCGACGGCGCGGACGGTTCTGATTTTCGGCCCCGACAAGCCCGCCTTGCGGAAGGTCGTTTCGCGACGCCGCAGCAGGCGTTCAGCTTCGACGGGACCCGCGATCTTTTCGAAGCGGGCCCAGATCGCAGCCGCAGAGGCGACCGACACCTGTTGGCCGATCACGATCCGCAGCAGGCCCGGCAAGCCGGCAGGGTTTAAGCGCAGCGGTGGCATGCCGCCGATCTCCACCGCTTCGTCGATCAGCGGACACCTTGCACGCAGCTCGGCCACACCGCGGGCGACGTCAGCGGCATCTCGGATGTAGGACGGGGCTTTCTGCATGGCCTCGACGTGCCAGATCGGGCACGCTGGTGCCAGTCGCGATCCTGCAGTCTGCTTCGCGATCGTTGCGCCCACGGATGATCTAACCCGCGCGCCATGGCTTTATCTTCCCCTACCCACACGTCGCCGGACACGCCCGAGGCGGGACTGCGGCCGCGCCTGCGTTTTGCGCCGAGCCCGAACGGGTTCCTGCATCTCGGGCACGCGTACTCCGCATTCGAGACCTGGCGCATTGCCGACGCGCTCGGCGGCGACGTGCTGCTGCGGATTGAGGACATCGACGTCGCGCGGAGCCGGGAGACATTTGTCGATGCGATCGTCGAGGATCTCGGCTGGCTGGGCCTCGCCTGGAGCGGGCCGGTTCGCCGTCAATCCGCGCATTTCGAGATGTATGACCGCGCGGCACAGCAGCTGCGAGAAGCCGGGCTGCTTTATCCGTCCGCCATGAGCCGCCGCGACATCGCCCATGCGGTCGCGCGCCATGCGACCTGGCCGCGGGACCCCGACGGCGCGCCGCGATTTGAGCGCTCACTCGAAGCCTCTGCGCCAGAGGATAATAGCACGTCGACAGCATGGCGGCTCGATATGGCGAGATGCCTGGCGATCGCGGGTGATAGGTTATCCTGGCGGGAATTTATTCCGCCGGAGGGGCGTCTGCCGCGGGAGCAGGAAAGCACGCGTCATGCGCGGCGGATGAAAACGATTGCGCGTGCCGCGCAGCCGGAGGTGTGGGGCGACGTGATGCTGCAGCGAAAGGACATCCCGACGACCTACCACCTCTCCGTGGTCGTCGATGATGCGGCGCAGGGGATCACCCATGTTGTGCGCGGGCAGGACCTTGAAGCGGCAACGGACATTCACGCTCTGCTGCAACACCAGCTCGGGTTGCCCCAACCGCTTTATCATCACCATGCGCTGATCACAGACGTGAGCGGTCGAAAACTCGCCAAGCGTTTTGCCGACACGAGCCTGCGGTCGCTGCGTGAGGCTGGCTGGAGTGTCGCGGACGTCCGTGCGGCCGTCGGGCAAGGGCCGGCAAGTAACTGACAGAGCATCTCCAAGCGCGCTTGCTGGTGGGAAGTTTGGATTTAAATCCGCTAATTACGCACGCGTAAACCATTCCTTCACACGACGCTCTGCACGCTGATGGCAGTCTCCTACGGTGACGCCTATCAGCCTCACCGCAAGCCTCGGAGTGAAGTGGTCTACAATGGTCGCGATCGACGCCAGATACGACGCACCCGCAAAGCGCGTTGATGCGCCGCGCGGCATCGGCCGGCACATCGCCGAGTTGCTCGGCGCGACTTTCTCCACGCTCGGCTGGCTTGTCGTATCGCTGGTCAAGCCCACAGCAGCCGAGATTGCGCGGCGGGAACAGCGGGTCGCCGCCAAGATCAGCAGCGCTGCGGGTGTGTTCGACGGAGCGCGCGTTGCTGAAGTCGGACGGGTCAGTGCGACAGCGGTTGCGGAACGGCTCGATGCGTTGGCGGGCGATATCAGCCACACGACAACAACGACCAACAGCGATCTGCACGGGCTCGAGATCGCGCTCGACAGCGTGGACTACGAGCTTGCGGCGATCCGCGCAGATATTGCGCCCTACCTGCCGAACGCCTGATCGACATTGCGCGGTGGCCCGTACGGCCGGGTAACCGACGGACGAAAAGCGCTCAGCGGATGTGGAAGTTCGACTGGCGTTTTTCTCCGTCAAGCAACTCAATGATCCGCCACGAACTTTCGTCGTTCAGCGGCTGCCATCGGCGCTCTTCCTTGATGTAATTCCAGTCCTTGTCGTTCTGGTAGAACACCTGAACGCCGTCGGCTTCGATGATGTTGAGGATCTCGTTGTCGTGATAGTTCTGCGCGTCGAAGTCGGTCAGCGCCTTCTGCGCCATCTCCGAATACAGCTCATTCAGTTCCAACAGCATGTCGTTCACGCCGTCATCAAGCCGGGTGATCGGCAAGCCGAGCCGTTCGGCCTCGCGGGAAGTGATCGGATAGCTATGGGAGGGATAATCCGAGTTAAGGTTTTGGCTGATCGACTGGCAGCGGGCATCGTCGGCGATGTGGTAGCCGAGCACCTCGCGACAGATCTTCATCGACAGCGATGACGAGCGGTCGATCGCGCCGACGACGAGCGGATGAATATGCTTGAAGATGTCGGTGTAGGGATTGGCGTGATGATCGCGGGCATCGGTGTTCCAGAGCCGGACGATCCGGGAGAGCTCGTCCTGGCTGACGCTGACACGCGAGTTGTCTATTTCGTCGATCGGCGACAGGTCGTGGCGCAGCGAGCTGTCAATCGCAGAGAGGTGCGCCAGGGGGCCCATCTGGATTTCGTCCGCACCGAGCGCGACGATCGTGGCCGCCGAAGCACATTCGAGCGGCACCAGCGCGTTCAGAGCACCGATGTTCTCGCGAATGAGATGCACGATGCGCAACGCCGCTTCCGGATCGCGGGCATCGGTGTTCCAGAGCCGGACGATCCGGGAGAGCTCGTCCTGGCTGAC
>JBCBJG010000059.1:0-14073 GCA_038523655.1 Pseudomonadota bacterium
CCAGGGGTGTCCGTCGTGTCCTGATGCGTGCGCTGGCGGGCGCGCATTGACGGCGTATCGGAACCGCCTGCGACGCGACCTCAGCCAAGCCCATAAGCTGCCCCTGAAGCGCTTCTGGCGCATACGGGACAGAAACGCGTCCGAAAAAAGCACCCGTTAGCGTCGAACTTTCCCCAAGACCGATCTCGCTACGCCACCCGAGACCGACCGCCAAAACACAACTGCCGACCCCCGGCAAAGCCCCCCGACCCAAGCACTGCACAAGAAGGACCCGCGCATGGCCTCCGATATCCTGATCGTCGATGACGAAGCCGACATCCGTGAACTGGTGTCGGGCGTGCTCGAAGATGAGGGCCACGCGACCCGGCTCGCCCGTGACAGCGACGAGGCAATCCGCTCGATCGAGGAACGTCGCCCGTCGATGGTGGTGCTGGATGTCTGGCTTCAGGGGAGCCGTTTGGACGGGTTGGAAATTCTCAACCACATCAAGAAGCAGCACCCCGATCTGCCGGTCGTGGTCATCAGCGGCCACGGCAACATCGAGACGGCCGTGACCGCTATTAAACGCGGCGCCTACGACTACATCGAAAAGCCGTTCAACGCGGACCGTCTGCTGCTCGTGGTCACCCGCGCGCTCGAGACCGATAAACTGAAGCGCGAAAACCGTGATCTGCGTGAGCGCAGCACCCAGAGTACAGAAATGATCGGCCGCTCCGGCGCGATCGCCCAACTCCGCCAGCAGATCGAGCGGGTAGCGCCAACCAATTCGCGCGTCATGATCACCGGCCCTTCCGGCTCGGGCAAGGAACTCGCCGCCCGGGTGCTCCATGGCGCATCACTTCGCGGCGCAGGGCCGTTCGTCGTGCTGAACGCAGCGATCCTCGCACCTGACACCGTCGAGGCCGAGCTGTTCGGCACCGAGGATGCGACCGGCATGCCGCGCAAGGTGGGGGCGCTTGAGGCCGCACACGGCGGCACGCTCTACATCGATGAAGTCGCTGACATGCCGCTCGAGACCCAGGGGAAGGTCCTCCGCGTGCTTGTCGAACAAAAATTCCAGCGCGTCGGAGGCGACACCAAGGTGCACGTCGATGTGCGGATCGTCTCGTCGACCAGTCGCGACCTACAGAACGAAATGGCAGCGAAACGCTTCCGCGTGGATCTTTTCCATCGCCTGAACGTCGTGCCGCTGAAGGTCCCGGCGCTCGCCGAGCGGCGCGAGGATGTGCCGGAACTCGTCGACTACTTCATCCGGCAAATCACCTCGGCTTCCGGCCTTCCGCCCCGCCGGATCGGCGACGACGCGATCGCCGTGCTGCAGACGCACGATTGGCCCGGCAACATTCGCCAACTCCGCAACAACGTTGAGCGACTGATGATCCTGTCGGGCGGTGAAGCGGGCAGTGTCATTACCGCAGACCTGCTGCCGGACGAGATCGGCAACGCCGTGCCGCTGTCCGCGAACTCCGGCAACGAGCATCTGATGTCCCTGCCGCTCCGTGAGGCGCGCGAAATCTTCGAGCGCGAATACCTGTTGGCGCAGATCAACCGGTTCGGCGGTAACATCTCGCGCACCGCAGAGTTCGTCTGCATGGAGCGCTCGGCTCTGCACCGTAAGCTGCGCGCGCTCGGCGTTTCGTCGTCGGACCGGAACGCCGAGGCAAAAGCAGCCGCGTCGCCTGCATAGTTGCGCTGGGCTGCGCGTAGCAGTCAGGTCAAAACCCGCCGCGCCAGATACGGAAGCGCGGCGATGACCGGTTCACGGCACGCGGAAGCTCGCGGCAAACCGGTCCGCTTGAGCCCCTACCGAACGGATGTTATCTCCGCCCGTCGCAGCGGGACACCCGCGGGAGGCTTGTCCAGACCGCGCGCCCACTGTCGCTCGCGCGGGGAGGTCCGGATATGAAAGCCATCATCTGTGGCGCCGGACAAGTCGGCTACAGCATCGCCGAGCGGCTGGCGGCTGAGGGGCACGATCTCGTCATCGTCGACACCCAGCCGGAGCTGGTCCAACGCGTGAACGACATGCTCGATGCCCGCGCGATCGTGGGCCATGCGTCCGACCCGCAGATCCTCGAGGCCGCCGGAATTCGCGATGCGGAGATGATCATCGCCGTAACGCTCTATGACGAGGTCAACATGATGGCCTGTCAGATCGCGCACTCGCTGTTCGACGTCCCGCGGAAGTATGCCCGCATCCGCTCCCAAAATTATCTCCGCAAGGAGTACGCAACGCTCTTCTCGCGCGACAACATCCCAATCGATGCAACGATCTCCCCGGAGATCGAGGTCGGTGACATGGTGCTGCGGCGGCTCAGTCAGCCTGGCGCGTTCGAGGTCCTGAGTTTCGGCAAGGGTAACGTCAGCGTCGTCGGCGTGACCTGTGATGAGAACTGCCCGATTGTCGACACCCCAATCGGCCAGCTGACGGACCTGTTTCCCGATCTGCCAGCCGTGATCGTCGGCATCGTGCGCGACGGACACCTTTTTATCCCTTCGACGGACGATCACCTGAGCGTTGGCGATGACGCCTATTTCGTTGCGCCACGCGAGCAGGTCTTGCGCACGCTTAAGATCTTCGGCCACGAGGAGCAGCAGGCCCGCCGCATCGTCATTGCCGGGGGAGGGAATATTGGTCTGTACGTGGCCCGGGCGATCGAGCGCACCAACGCCTCTGTTCGCGTCAAGGTCATCGAAGGGAACCGCGATCGCGCGGTCGCCATCGCAGAGGAACTGAACCGTACAATCGTGCTGCATGGCGATGCGCTGAACGAAGAGCTGCTGCGTGAAGCCGACGTCAACCAGGCGGACACGATCGTCGCGCTGACCAACGACGATCAGGTGAACATTCTCGCCTGCGTTCTGGCCCGCCAGCTCGGCTGCGAGCGCAACCTCTGCCTGGTCAACAGCGTCGGCTACAACAATGTCGTGCGCTCGCTCGGTATCAATGCGCAGGTCAATCCACGCGCCGTCACGGTCTCCCGCATCCTGCAATACGTGCGCAAAGGCAAGATCAACGACGTCCATTCCGTGCACAACGGTGATGCGGAGGTAATCGAGGCCGAGGCACTCGATACGGCGCCTGCGACCGGCAAAACCCTGCGTGACCTCGACCTCGGGGCGGGCGTGCGCATCGGTGCGATCGTGCGCGGAGAAAAAGTGATCATGCCGCGCGGCGACGTCGAGATCGAGAAAGACGACAAGGTCATCATGTTCGCGACCGCTGATCGGGTGCACGTCATCGAACAGGCCTTCCGCGTCAGTCTCGAGTATTTCTGATGCGCATTCAGGGCATCGCACATTTGCTGGGATGGATGTTTCTCTCCCTGGCGGTGCTTGCGCTGTTTCCCCTACTGATTGCGGTATCGGTCGACACCCGCGAAACGGTGACCGCCTTTGTTGTCACGATCATCGGGTCAGGCTTCGTCGGCGGCGCGCTGGTGCTCTCCACCCGCGGCAGCGGCCCGCTCGACATGCGCCGCCTCGGCGTCCTGATCGTCGCGATGTTTTGGCTCGTGCTGCCGATCTGGGGCGCGCTGCCGTTTCATCTCGCCGGGACCGCGCCGTCCATCGTTGCGGCCTACTTCGAGGCGACGAGCGGCCTCACGACTACTGGCGCCACCGTGTTCGACGAGATTTCCCTCCTGCCCCGCGCGATCGTGGTTTGGCGGGCCGAGCTTCAGTGGATCGGCGGGCTCGCAACGCTTTCGGCATGGGCGATCCTCGTCGCCCCTGATGTGCGCTCCCCGCTGTTCGATCCCTCACTCGCACCAACCTCGTTGCAGTCGGGCAGCAAATGGCTTCCTCGCAGTGTGTTCGCGACGATCGCGCCGCTCTACACCGGACTGACCTTCCTCTGTTTTCTCGCCCTCGCGGTCGCCGGGATGCCGGCGTTCGATGCGATTTGCCTGGCGTTCGCGACCGTCTCTACCGGCGGGTTCATGCCGCGCGACGGTACGCTCGTCTCGTATGGGCTGCCGGGCGTGCTCTGGGTCGTCACGATCTTCATGGTCATCGGCGCGGTCTCGCTCTTTTGGGTCCGTGGCCTGCTCGGTCGCCAACTCACCGTCGTGCGCGGAAACCCCGAGCCGTACTGGATCGTCACCGCGCTGCTGCTGCTGACGGCCTACCTCTTGATCGTCGCGTTACCGACGTCGACCAACGAGCGCTTCGCGTCGATTCTCGAGGCGACGACCGTGATCATCGCAACAGCCGCATCCCACATCACCACCACCGGCTTCGCGGTGAGCGATGTCGTGCACACGCAACTCCCACTCGTGCTCATCCTCGCGCTAACGTTTGTCGGAGCGGGGCGTTACTCGACCGCTGGGGGACTGAAATTCCAGCGCATCGGCGTCATGTTCACTGCGGCCCGCCGCGAATTCCACCATCTCGTATTCCCGCACTCCGCGATCGGTGGTGCACGCGCTCAACCCGCCCGAACGCTTCAGACGGAGGAGGCGATCTGGGTGAACTTCTTCGTGGTGACCGCTGCCGTCACGGTGCTCGCGCTGATCATGAGCGTTGCCGGGCTCAATCTTACCGCGTCACTCCTTGCTGCCGTGAGCGCGATCGGCAACATGGGCCCGGCCTATGACCTTGCGGCGTCGAGCGACATTGCCGGGCGCCCGACATACAGTGAGATGCCACCGGGCGCACAGCTAGCCCTCGCGATCGGTATGGTCTTCGGGCGCTTCGAGGTGCTCGCGCTGCTGACGCTGTTCAATCTGGCCTACTGGCGCGCATGATGCTGCCGAGAGCTAGCGCATCGGCGCGTTGGGGGTAGGGCGTAACTGCAAAGGGGAGGGGGAAGCGATGACGCGGACCGTGTATGTCGACGGAGAATATCTTCCATACGCCAACGCTGGCGTGCACGCGGAAGACCGTGGTTTCCAATTTGGCGACGGGGTCTATGAGGTCTGCGAAGTCCGTGACCGTGCGATCATCGACGAGCGCCGTCATGTCGACCGGCTGGCCCGCTCGCTCGAAGAACTCGACATGTCGATGCCCATGTCACGCGGGGCGCTCGGCAACGTGATGCGCGAGACGCGGCGGCGTAACCGTGTCGAGGATGGCCTCGTTTATCTCCAGGTCACCCGCGGCGCGGCCCCGCGCGACTTTCTTTTCCCAAGTGACAACACCCGGCAAACCGTGGTCTGCCTCGCGCGCCATATCGCCAAAGACAAAGGTGACGATACCTCGGCCAAGGGCATTGGTGTGCTGACCGTGCCGGAGGCGCGCTGGTCGCGCGTGGACATTAAAACGGTCATGCTGCTTGCCTCGTGCATGGCGAAGGAAAAGGCCCGCGCTGCCGATGCCAAGGAAGCCTGGTTCGTTGCCCCAGACGGGCACGTGACGGAGGGCGCGTCGTCCAATGCGTGGATCGTGACCATGGACGGCATGCTCGTCACCCGTCCGCCGGACGGCAAGATACTGAACGGGATCACCCGCACGGTCGCGCTGGAGGTTGCCGCCGCCCACGATCTCGAACTCGACGAGCGTCCGTTCACGGTCGAAGAGGCGAAGGCGGCCCGCGAAGCGTTCGTCACCAGTGCGTCGGCCGGGGTTATGCCGGTGACCGCGATCGACGGCAGCGCTGTTGCCAACGGTGAGCCGGGCGCGATCGCCACCTCGATCCGCGCGGCATATCATACGCATGCCGAACATTCGTGAGGTTCGCGCACCGCGTCGAGGTTGATTTGCCGGGCGCACCGTGGCTAGGGGATGTGACGTAAAGGCCGCATTCCCGGCAGCGGGGCGCTGGATGAGGGCTCGCGAGCGTCCGGCGCTGCGCGACGACAACCGCTCCGCATGAACCAAGAAGCCCGCAAAGGGGACACTCTCATGGCAAACGAGCGCACCCAGAATCTTCAGGACACCTTCCTGAATCACGTCCGCAAGCAGAAGGCGTCGGTGACTATTTTCCTGGTCAACGGCGTGAAGCTTCAGGGGGTGGTGACGTGGTTCGACAACTTCTGCGTCCTGCTACGCCGTGACGGGCACAGCCAGCTCGTCTACAAACATGCGATCTCAACGATCATGCCCGGCCAACCGGTCAACCTGATGGACGATGATGGGGCTGCGGGCGCCTAAGATGCGTCCTCTCGGCGACGTCGGCAGGACTGCGAAGCGCTGTTGGTGAAACCGGATCGTGGCGCCGGTCGTTTCGGCTCGACGCACATGTTTAGTCTACATCGACGCAGACGGGATATTACTGCCGCGGCGGCACCGCCCGCACTTCAGACGCGACAACGAAAAGGTCAGATTTGAAAACCGACGCGCCGAGCAATCGCCAACCCTCCGAGCGTGACAAGGACAGCCGCCGCGCGAGTGACCGCCCGAGCCGTCCAAGTGACGAGCAGCCGGGCTTCGCACTCGGCGATGAAAAGCGCGCGATCGAAGCGGCGACACCAGCGGCGATCTATGCGCCGGATATCAGATCCGCCAATCGGGATGGCCGAACCGCTGCGGCACGCCTTGACGAAATTGTCGGGCTCGCCCGCGCCATTCGCCTCGATTGCCGCGTCAACCGCGTCGTGCCGGTCCCGTCACCACGCCCCTCAACCCTGTTCGGAGGGGGCAAGGTCGAGGAACTCGCCGCCGACGTCGAGACGCACGATCTCGAAGTCGTCGTCGTCGACCACCCGCTCACCCCGGTGCAGCAGCGCAATCTCGAAAGCGCATTACACGCGAAGGTGCTCGACCGAACCGGGCTCATCCTGGAGATTTTCGGCGCGCGGGCGCAGACCCGGGAGGGCCGCCTTCAGGTGGAGTTGGCGCATCTCGAATATCAGCGTAGCCGCCTTGTCCGCTCATGGACGCATCTGGAGCGCCAGCGCGGCGGCACCGGGTTTCTCGGCGGGCCGGGCGAGCGTCAGATCGAGGCTGACCGGCGTCAGCTGCAGACTCGGATCGACGCGATCCGAAAGGATCTCACAGCCGTCGCACGCACGCGCACACTGCATCGCGCCGGCCGCCGCAAGGTGCCGTATCCGATCGTCGCTTTGGTCGGTTACACCAACGCCGGCAAATCGACCCTCTTCAACCGGCTGACCGATGCCGACGTGTACGCCGAAGACCTGCTCTTCGCGACGCTCGACCCGACGATGCGTGAAGTCGCCTTGCCGAGCGGGCGGAAAATTATCCTCTCCGATACGGTCGGATTTATCTCCCAGCTCCCGACGACCCTCATCGCCGCCTTCCGCGCAACCCTCGAAGAAGTGCTCGAGGCAGACATCATCCTGCACGTTCGTGACATTACGCATGAGGACACGGACGCACAGCGCGCCGATGTGGAGGCTGTTCTCGGCGAGCTCGGCATCGACGTGGCGCAGACGAGCGTCCCGATCGTGGAGGTTTGGAACAAGGCTGATCTGCTCGATGCAGCGCTGCGGGAGGTACACGAAAACACACTTGCGCGTCGCAGCGACCCGCCCGTTCTTGTCTCCGCTGCAACGGGGGAGGGAATTTCCGAACTCCGCGACCGTGTGGACGAGGTCCTCGCCCGCGAAGATCGCTCCGTCGCCGTCATGGTCGCGCCGACGCATGCCGCGCTGACGAGCTGGATTTACGAGAACGGCGATGTAACGGCGCAGGATGTCGACGAAGCAGGAAATGTGATCCTGCAGGCGCGGCTTTCTCCGGCGAACGAGGCACGACTGGTCGCGCGTCTGGAGGCGCCATCGCGGCTGCTCCATGCTGCGGCCTGACGTAATGGGAGAGGGCAGGGCGATGCGCAGACGTAAGCCGGCCAACACAATCACGCCTGGGACGGTACACAGCCGCACAAGATTGTCGCCAGTTATGCTCGGCGCAGTGGTGATGGCAGCCGGCATGGTGATCGGCGCGCTCGCAGCTATTTCCATCTCGGCAATCGTGACTGCGAGTGCCCAGGCGACGACCGCACCCCTTGCATTCGCTCAAAACACCACAGGCGAAACGACCAGTCCCGAAATCGCCGACGCCGACCCGGCCGGCGTCCAACGGCCACCAATCGTCAGCCGGGCAGAATGGAAAGCCAAGCCGGCCAAAACGTCACTGATGCGCCGCCAGACCCCACGGGAAATTATCATCCACCACACCTCGGTCCGCCAGCAGCCAAAAATCTCGCTGGAGAGGAAAATGCGGGGATTGCAGGGATTCTCGATGCGGCCCGGCAAGGTGGGGAGGCGCAAGAAACCGGCGTGGGGCGATGGGCCGTATCATTTCTACATCGGCGTATCGGGCCGGATCGCCGAAGGGCGGGATATCCGGTACGCAGGCGACACCAATACGAAATACAACACGAAGAACCGTATCCAGGTCGTGCTGGAAGGGCAGTTCGACCGAGAGCGACCGAACCGCCGCCAACTGACCGCGCTGCGCCAACTTACGCGCTGGCTCGCGGTAACCTACGACATCTCTGCAGACGCGCTCAGCAGCCACAACGACCACGCGTCGACAAACTGCCCGGGCAAACACCTGAAGGCGTATCTGCCGACGCTCCGGGCAGCGATCGCCAACTAGGGGACGAGAGTGCCGCCGGCACCGTTGGTCCCCGATACCTTGGCGTTGGGGGAACGCGCCCCGCTGTCAAATGACTGCCCGCAGCAAACGGGGACGCAGGAGGATACCGATTCAGGCCGCCACCCTATTCGTCCCCGAGACCGTCCTTCTCCGCTTTCTTGGCGGCAAGCCAGTACCGCTCCAGCACCGCTTGCGTGCAATCGTCGATGCGTGCGCCGTCTGCCTGCGCCGCCGCCTCCATGTGCGCGACGCGGTGGGCAACCTTGCGATTGCACCGCGCAAGCGCCGGCTCCGGCTCGACACCGACATGGCGGGCGAGGTTCGCCACGACGAACAGGAGATCGCCGATCTCTTCCTCGACATGTTCCTGATCGCCGGCCTCGATCGCCTCTTGCACCTCGCCCAGCTCTTCATGCACCTTCGCGATCACCGCAGCCGGGCTGTCCCAATCGAAGCCGACGCGCGCCAGCCGCTTCTGGATTTTGAGGGCGCGGGTAAGCGCGGGGAGGATGACCGGGATATCGTCCAGTAGCCCCGTCGCGGCGTCGCTTTCTGCATCAGGATCATGGCCCCGCAGCCGACGCTTCTCGCGCCGCTCCTCCGCCTTGATCGCCTCCCAGAGCTCGGGCATCGACGCAGCCGTCTCGTCGGCGGCATCGCCGAAGACATGCGGGTGCCGCCGGATCATCTTGCGGGTGATGGTATCGGCGACGTCGGCAAAATCGAACGCGTTTTCTTCCGCGGCCATCTGCGCGTGATAGACGACCTGGAAAAGCAGATCGCCGAGTTCGTCACGCAAGTCGTGGCGATCGCCGCGCGCGATGGCGTCAGCGACCTCGTAGGCTTCCTCGATCGTGTAGGGCGCAATCGTCTCGAAGGTCTGCTGCAGATCCCACGGACACCCGGTGCCCGGCGTTCGCAATGCCGCCATCACGGCGAGCAGTGCTTCTGTCTTGTCTGCAACGTCCATCATCCGCTGAGAGGCGCCCTAACAGGTTGATTACAAACGAGAAAATACCAGGCCCGACTGTTCGCATAATCAATATTATGGAAAGTCATGGTGTTCGGAAGCAGGACACCCTCAGATCGCGGATGCCAATCGCCACGCAGTCGCCGGCCGAACTCCGAACCCCACCGTAACCCTCGCCGTCACCGTAACCCTTGCAGTCAGACTACCGACCTTGGCCGAGACGCTCCGACGACCGCCGCGGAACAAACAGGCTCCGAAACAGAAGCCAAGGGCCAATGATGTCGATCTCAGCCCTCGTGATACTCGGCAATCCAGCGGTCTAGCAACCGAACGCCAAACCCACTGGCCCAGCTCGTGTTGAGTGCGCTGGCCGGTGACGCCATCGCCGTGCCCGCAATATCCAGATGCGCCCACGGTGTATCGCCGACGAAGCGTTTCAGGAACTGAGCGGCCGTGATCGATCCAGCCTGCGGTCCGCCGATGTTCCGCATGTCCGCGTTCTTGGAATCGATCAGCTTGTCGTAGACCGCATCGAGTGGCAGCCGCCAGACGCGCTCACCCGTCAACGAGCCTGCTGCGTGAAGATGTTCCGCAAGCGCATCGTCGTTTGAGAAGAGACCGGCGTACTGTTTGCCGAGGGCGACGATAATCGCGCCCGTCAACGTCGCCAGGTCGACCATGCACGTCGGCGCATATTCCTCGCGGATATGATGCAGCACATCCGCGAGCACGAGGCGGCCTTCCGCATCGGTGTTGAGGACCTCGATCGTCTGGCCGGACATGGAAGTCACGATGTCGCCCGGGCGCTGCGCATTCGAGCCCGGCATATTCTCCACGAGCCCAATCGCGCCGACGACATGCGCCTTGGCATCGCGGGCGGCAAGCGCGTGCATGAGTCCGACGACGCAGCCAGCCCCGCCCATGTCGCCTTTCATGTCCTCCATGCCCTTCGCCGGCTTGAGGCTGATCCCGCCTGTATCGAAGACGACGCCCTTGCCGATCACGGCAACAGGCCCTTTGCTTTTCCCGCTACCGCCGTTCCACTCCATGATCGCGCAGCGCGAGGGACGCGCACTCCCCTGCCCGACCCCGAGCAGCGCCCCCATACCGAGCTCCTGCATCGCATCGTCGTCGAGCACCGTGACCTCGACGCCAAGCTCGGTGAGTTTTTCCGCCTCTTCCGCGAACTCGACCGGGCCCAGGATATTCGCCGGCGCGTTCACCAGATCGCGGGCAATGAAGACGCCTTCCGCGATCGCCCGGCGCGCCTTGATGTGCCGGTTCATCGCCTTGGGGCTCTTACACTGCACGGTGAGCGACTGGAGTTTCGGCTTCGCGCCTTTCTCACCCTTCTTTTTCGTCTTCGATTTGAAGCGGGTATCGCTGTAGCTGCGCAGCATCATGCCGAGCACGATCTCCGCACTCGAGGGGCCATCGAGCGCCTTGTCCTTGAGCTCGGCGATGAGCGTCGCCGACTTCACCTTCGCACCCAGGAGCTGGGCCATGGCCCGACCGCCAAGATCGCGGAGGTCAGCCTCGGATCGGGTTTTCGCGGCGCCTGCCCCGAGAATGATCAGCCGGTCGATGTCGGTTCCGACAGGGGCCAGAACGTCGACGGAGGTTTTCGCTTCGCCCTTGAAGTCCGCCGCCTTGATGGCGCGCCGGATGTGCCCCTTGCCCACTTTGTCGAGTTCGCCGAGCACACCGGGCAGGTTCGCATCGTCCCCCATGAGCGCGATGACGACGCCGCCATCGGGCGCAGCAAATTCATCGAAGTCGACGTCGAACATATTGGCCATGAAAGCGCTTTCCGCAGCAGCGTGTGGGAGTGTAATTGCCGACGTTGTGGCAGCGTCGGGTGCGCGAAGTAAACCAAATTGCCCGCTGTCTTTAACGTCGTTGCGCAGTGAGGCGAGCAACTGCACCGACCGGACAATCACCGGGCGCCACAAAGAACGTCAGATTTCACCAAGCGGCGGCCCGACCCGACCAGACCCGACGCCCGTCACCTTGGCGCGCCCGGATCGCCAAGCGGTCCGATTTCGGTCATGATTTCGCTGCACCGCGAAAGGTCAGTGACCGAGTCGTCGCGTGATCGGCGCCCCGCGTCACACGTGCTGCGGGCGCGCCCGGACGCGCTCTGATGCACCAGGCCGTGGTGCACCGCGAACATGAACCCCGTGACTGCAGGATCACATGCTCTTTTCACGGTACATGTTTTCCCAGGCGCTCGCGGCGCTTCTGCTCATCCTGATGGCGTTGTCGGCGGTTCTCTGGATCGCCCTCGCCCTCAAAAGCCTGAACGTGGTTACCGGCCAGGGTCAGACGACCTGGACACTCATCCGGATGACCTTCTTGGCGCTGCCCAATCTGCTAACCGTCATCGCACCGGTCGCGCTGCTCATCGCCACCGTCCAGACGCTCAACCGCGCAAACGGCGACAGCGAGTTGATCGTCATGACCGCCTCCGGCGCGACGATCTGGACGATCGCACGGCCGTTCTTCGCACTCGCGACGATCGTCGCGCTCGCCGTCGCAATCGGCACCATGCTGGTTAATCCATGGAGTTCTCTTGCGCTCCAGCGCCAGGTTGCGGAAGTCCGCACCGATCTCATTTCGCAGGTCATGAAACCGGGCGAATTTTCTTCGCCCGAGGAAGGGCTCACCTTTCACATTCGCGGCCGGGGACGTGATGAAACCATCGCTGGGTTGATGATCCGCGACACGCGTGAGCCCGACGTGACGATGACCTATCTTGCCGAGCGCGCCCGCTTCCAAAAGGAAGATGGGCGCCCGTACCTCGTGATGGTGAACGGTCACATTATCCGCAAGCTGAGCGACAAAGCGGCACCGCAACTGATCGGCTTTGCGTCATATGCGTTCGACATTGATCGCATGGCGCAGAAGTCCGACACGGTGTTCATCAAGCCGCGCGCGCGAACGATGGGTGAACTGCTCAACCCGGATCCGAATGAGCCGTACTTCAAACGCTGGCCGGGGCGATATCGCGCCGAGTTGCATGAGCGCATCGTCGCGGTGCTGTACCCCTTCGTCTTCGTCGTGATCGTCCTCTCGCAGCTCGGTCACGCCCAGACGACGCGGCAGGGACGGATTGCCCAGATCAGCACCGCGGTCGTCGCGGCCGTGCTGATCCGCCTCGCCGGGCTTGCGATGAACAAACTCGTCGTCAAGCACGCCTGGGCGACGCCGCTGCTCTATCTCGTGCCACTTGCCGCGCTCGCGTGGTGTCTGTGGTTGATGCATGCACGCATGCGCCCGAACACAGGTGGGCCGGAGTGGGTCGAGCGGCTCGGGGCCACCGCCAAACGGCTCGCCGGCGGATTGCGGGCACACCGGCGCGGCAGCCGGGCTCGGTCGGAGGCCACGGGCTAATGCCGACCACGATCCTCTGGCGCTACCTGGCCGTCCGGTTCGTCGCGACGATCCTGATGACGTTCTTCGCCTGCTTCGTGCTGATCTTTCTCGTCGATCTGATCGAGATCCTGCGCCAGTCGGCGGGTGTCGGGCGCGTGTCGTTCTTCACGCTCGCCTGGATCACGTTCCTGCGCATGCCGGCGTTTGCTGAACTCACCCTTCCCTTCGCGGTCCTTGTCGGCACCGTCACCGCATTCCTGCGCTTAAGCCGAGCATCCGAGCTCACGATCATGCGGGCCTCAGGCATGTCGGTCTGGCAGTTCATCGCCCCGGGGATCATCGTCGCCGCAGTGATCGGCGCGTTCAGCATCACGGTGTTCAACCCGCTCGCCGCGGCCGCGAGCGCGGAGTCCGAGCGCCTGCGCGCCGCCGTGCTGAAACGTGACAAGTCCCTGCTGCGCGGCGCCAACGGGGCCTATTTGCGCCAGAACAGCGTCGACGGACCATCGATCCTCTTCGCGGCTGCCACCTCAAATGAAGGCCTCGAACTCGCACAGCCGTTCGTCCTTCAATACGCACCCGACAACAGCTTCCTCGCGCGCATCGAGGCGGAGGAAGGTCGCCTGCGGCCCGGTTACTGGCTGTTGTCGAATGTGCTCGTTACCCGGCCTGATCGCCTCCCCGAGACCTACGGCACCTACGCGGTTCCTACCAACCTGACCCGCAGCCAGGTGCGTGATGCGTTCACGTCGCTGTTCTCGATCAGCTTTTGGGAACTGGACCGCCAGATCGAGCTCGCCGAGCGCGCGGGGCTGTCCACGACGCGCTATGTCGTGCAGCAGGAGTTGATGCTCTCACGCCCGCTGATGCTGGCCGCCATGGTCCTTTTGGGGGCGACTGTGTCTTTGCGGGCATTCCGGTTCGGGGGCATCCAATCTATGGTTGTCCGAGGCCTGGTCACAGGCTTGGGGGTGTTCATTTTGGCTGAAATGTCTCGTCAGCTTGGCGCCGCCGAGGTCGTGTCCGCTTGGTCGGCCGCGTGGGTGCCCGCCATCCTCGCAGTCCTGTATCCGGCAACCTCCCTACTGTATCAGGAGGACGGCTAGCATGCGTATCACCGCGCCGCTTTCGCGGTTGCCCGGTGAGACTGCCTCGACGACGCGCCCGTGCGCGGCGACCGTTGATGCTGGCCGAACGAACAACTCGATCCGCTCGCTCCCGGG
>JBCBJG010000060.1:0-14069 GCA_038523655.1 Pseudomonadota bacterium
TGTCCTACCGCGCACTCAACACGACCGTCGACGAGACCGGGACGCGGTCGCTCGCGTTCCCACAGAGCATGCCGGTAGGACACATACGATCCCACCCACGCGAGCAGCATGCAGAACAACACGACGCTGGTCATTTTTGCGCACGCAGTCATGGCAGGCCTCGTTTGGCAGTGGCATCGGGCGAGCGATCGTAAGCCCGCCCGTTCGGTCAGCGACAGCTTAACGGATTCTCACGCGGACATCGCCTGCGCGACGGCGTCGAGTGCCGCATCGGCCTTGTCGCCATCCGGCCCGCCCGCTTGGGCCATGTCGGCGCGACCGCCGCCGCCCGTGCCGCCGAGTGCTTCCGCGCCGACCCGCACCAGATCGACCGCGCTCATCCGCTCGGTCAGATCCTGCGTCACCCCGACTGCAATGCCGGCCTTGCCTTCGTCCGAGACCCCGACGATCGCAACGACACCGGAGCCGAGCCGCTTCTTGCTTTCGTCGACGAGCCCGCGCAGGTCCTTCGGCGAGACCCCATCGAGCGCTCGGGCGAGCAATTTGGTTCCCGCGATTTCGCGCACGTCATCCACCCCGCCGTTGGCTGCCGCGCCGCCACCGCCGAGTGCCGCCTGCTTCTTCGCCTCGGCCAATTGCCGTTCGAGCGTCTTGCGCTCGCCGAGCAGCGCGTCGACCCGGGCCGCCACATCCTCGGGCTTCACCTTCAGGCGCGCCGCGGTTGTCCGCAGAGCCTCGTCCTGCGCGTTGAGATAGGCACGTGCCGCGTCACCCGTGAGCGCTTCGAGCCGCCGCACGCCCGAGGCGACCGCGCTCTCGCCGACGAGTTTCACGAGCCCGATGTCACCGGTGCGATGCACATGCGTGCCGCCGCACAGCTCGACCGAATAGGGCGCGCCGGTTTTCGCTCCCTCGCGTGCGGTCCCCATCGCCACGACGCGGACTTCATCACCGTATTTTTCTCCAAACAGCGCCATGGCGCCGGTCTCCCGCGCATCGTCGATCGACATAAGCCGCGTTGTGACAGCGTCGTTCTGCAGGATAATCGCGTTCGCCATGTCTTCGACGCGCAAAATTTCCTCCGCACTCATCGGCTTGGGATGCGCAAAGTCGAACCGCAGACGCTCCCCGGAGACGAGCGAGCCTTTCTGCGTCACATGCGTGCCGAGCACCTCGCGCAACGCTTCGTGCACGAGATGGGTGGCCGAATGGTTCGCGCGGGTCGCTGTTCGTCGCGCATGGTTCACCTCGAGTTCGACGGCGGTGCCGGTGGAGACTTTTCCGTTCGTCACCGTGCCGAAGTGGACAAAAAGATCACCAAGCTTCTTCTGGGTATCGTTCACGGCGAACGCGAACCCGTCGGCACGGATTTCCCCGGCATCGCCCACCTGCCCACCGCTCTCACCGTAGAACGGCGTCTGGTTGACGATGATCGCGGCCGCATCGCCCTGCTTCAGGGACTTGACGTGCTTCCCGTCCCGCACGAGCGCAACGATCTCGGCCTCCGCCTGCTCCGTCTCATATCCAAGGAACTCGGTCGCGCCGTGCGCCTCGCGCAGATCGAACCAGATTTCCTCCGTCGCCGCGTCGCCCGAGCCTTTCCAAGCGGCGCGGGCCTCGGCTTTCTGGCGCTCCATCGCGACAGCAAACGCGTCGGTGTCGACGGTCATCTCGCGGGCCCGCAACGCATCCTCGGTCAGATCGAGCGGGAAGCCGTAGGTGTCGTAGAGTTTAAACGCTGTCTCGCCGTCGAGTTCGTCGCCAGCGTCAAGCTCCGCGGTGGCCTCGTCGAGCAGGGTCAGGCCGCGCGCGAGCGTTTTGCGAAAGCGCGTTTCCTCGAGCTTCAGCGTTTCATGGATCAAGGCTTCGGCGCGCACGAGCTCGGGATAGCTGCCGCCCATTTCGGTGATCAGCGTTGGGAGCAGGCGATAGACGAGCGGCTCCTCAGCACCGAGCAGATGCGCATGGCGCATCGCCCGCCGCATGATCCGTCGCAGCACATAGCCGCGACCCTCGTTCGATGGCAGCACGCCGTCGGAGATCAGAAACGCGGATGCGCGCAGGTGGTCGGCGATCACCCGGTGGCTCGCCGCACGCGCGCCCTCGGCCGCCACGCCGGTCTCCTCGACGCTTGCCCCGATCAGCGCCTGAAACAGGTCCGTCTCGTAATTATCATGCGTGCCCTGGAGCACGGCTGCGATCCGCTCGAGCCCCATGCCGGTGTCGATCGACGGTTTCGGTAGCTCGACCCGATCCCCCGGGCCGCGCTGCTCGAACTGCATGAAGACGAGGTTCCAGATCTCGACAAAGCGGTCACCATCTTCCTCCGGGCTGCCCGGAGGGCCGCCCCAGATATGATCGCCATGGTCGTAAAAAATCTCCGAGCACGGCCCACACGGACCCGTGTCACCCATCGCCCAGAAGTTATCGCTCCCGCCGCCTGGCTTGTCGCCGATGCGGATGATCCTTTCTTCCGGCAGCCCAGCAATTTTCTTCCAGAGGTCGAACGCCTGATCGTCGTCTTCATAGACAGTGACGAGCAGCCGCTCTTTCGCGAGACCGAATTCGTCCGTCACGAGTTTCCAGGCCAGCTCGATCGCGCGATCCTTGAAATAATCTCCGAACGAGAAGTTGCCGAGCATCTCGAAGAATGTGTGGTGGCGCGCCGTGTAACCGACGTTGTCGAGGTCGTTATGTTTGCCGCCCGCGCGGACGCACTTCTGGCTGGTCACGGCACGCGGGATGTCGCGGCGTTCCTGGCCCGTGAACACGTTCTTGAACTGGACCATGCCCGCGTTCGTGAACATCAGCGTCGGGTCGTTCCGCGGCACGAGCGGGCTGGAAGCGACGATCTCGTGATCGGCCTTTTCGAAGTAGCCGAGGAAGTGGTCGCGAATTTCGTTGACGCCCGTCATGGCTGATCCCGTGGCCGGCGCAGGCCGACCCCTTCTGCACGTCAGTTCGGAGAGGTCGCGGTTGTACCGGCGGTCCGGAAACCTGTCCACCGGGGTGGTGGGGTGGCGAAGGGCGCGCTAGTCGCCCGTCGCGGTTGCACAGATTTCTTCGTAAGTGGCACCGCACCAGTCTTGGACTGTCGGCGCGCAGGCGAGGCGCGCAGCGATGATTTCGTCCCTTATCGACTTGCCTGCGATTTTGAGCACGCCGCGGAACTTCTTAAAACTTCGGTGTTGTTCCGCGACCTCGACGATCACGGTTTCATTCGGGCCGATGGACGCAATTCGGCTCTGGAGCCAAGCGGTGGCGTCTCTCGGTTCAACCACACGTTTTTGCCCACTGCATTTCTTGAAAGACTGAGTCTCAGGGGCGTCGTAGTCGAGATCGATTGTGCGATAGCCGCAGCGCACAGTATCGCCGTTTACGACCTCTGGCGCTGAAATGCAGAGCGGGACGGAGAGATCCGCGCCGCCGATTGCTTTCCAGAATACCGGACTGAAATACACCCCAGCGAGGAAAGCGCCCGCTGGCAGCACGAGCAGCAGCAGCACAATTCCAGCGAGCTGGAGCAACTTCCCCACTCCTAAGCCGCCATCGCTTTTTGCAGGTTCTGGTCGATCGCGTCGAGGAAGCCTTGGGTGGACAACCATTTTTGCTCCGGGCCGACGAGCAGGGCGAGGTCCTTGGTCATCTGACCGCCCTCGATCGTTGCCACGGTCACGTCCTCAAGCGTTTTTGCGAACGTCGCCAGTTCCTCGTTGCCATCGAGCTTGGCGCGGTGCGCGAGCCCACAGGTCCATGCGAAGACTGACGCCGTCGAATTGGTGCTTGTCTCCTTGCCGGCCTCGTGCAGCCGGTAGTGGCGGGTGACGGTACCGTGCGCGGCTTCCGCTTCGAGCACCCGCCCGTCCGGCGTCATGAGCTGCGATGTCATCAGCCCGAGCGACCCGAACCCCTGTGCGACCGTATCGGACTGCACATCGCCATCGTAGTTCTTGCATGCCCAGACGAACCCACCGGACCACTTGAGCGCCGCAGCGACCATGTCATCGATCAGTCGGTGCTCGTAAGTGATGCCCGCTTCCTTGAACTTGTCGGCGAACTCCGCGTCGAACACCTCCTGGAAGAGATCTTTGAAGCGCCCGTCGTAGGCCTTCAGGATTGTATTCTTCGTCGACAGATAGACCGGCCAGCCGCGCTGCAGCCCGAAGTTCATCGACGCACGGGCGAAATCGCGGATCGATTGATCTAGATTATACATCCCCATCGCCACGCCGCCGCTCTCGAACGTGAAGACCTCGTGTTCGATTTTTTCTCCATCCGACCCTTCGAAGGTCATCGTCAGCTTGCCCGGGCCCGGCACGACGAAGTCCGTCGCCTTGTACTGATCGCCGAACGCATGCCGGCCGACCACCATCGGCTGCGTCCATCCGGGCACGAGGCGGGGCACATTCTCGCAGACGATCGGTTCGCGGAAGATAACGCCACCGAGAATGTTGCGGATCGTCCCGTTCGGTGAGCGGTACATCCGCTTCAGATCAAACTCCTCGACGCGCGCCTCGTCCGGCGTGATCGTCGCGCATTTGATCCCGACCCCGTGCTCCTGGATCGCATGCGCTGCATCAACCGTAACCTGGTCGTCGGTTGCGTCCCGGTGTTCGATCCCGAGGTCGTAGTAGGCGAGATCGATGTCGAGATACGGATGGATCAGCTTGTCCTTGATGAGCTGCCAGATGATCCGGGTCATCTCGTCACCGTCGATGTCGACGACCGGATTTGCAACTTTGATCTTGCTCATGGAGAAAGCCTCGGCATTTCAGTGCCCGTCGACGGGGCCGGCCGGATCACGGCGGGACAATCGATGGTGCGGATCACGGGTGCGCCGCGGCGCGGCCACCTCGGCGGAAGAGTTCGGTGTGCGCTCATCGCGCACGACACGGGCGAGGGGATACGGCGTGCGCGCATCCGATACAACATCAACGAACGACGGAGCAGCGCCGGTTGGCCTTGCCAGCGATCATCCATTGCCCACCGATCGCGGTGCACGGCGGGCGGTGTTGGACGAGCTGTTCCGCGACCGGCATACCCGCAAGGATGCACTGCGTGCGCTGTTCGATCGGCACATGACGGCTGCCACGACGATCCGCTGCGTCTGCGAGGACCACATCGTGCACCTCGATCCGCGGGACGGCACGATCACGCCCGCCGTGCTGGAAAAGGGTCACTGGAACCGTGACGAATTCGAGCGCGCCATCCACATCCTAATCCACGCCGGTGACTTCTCGCTCGGCGGTATTTTCCTCGATGTCGGCGCCAACATTGGCACGCAGTCGCTATACGCGCTTCGGAACGGCCGGTTCGGACGGATCGTCGCCTACGAGCCGGAGCCGAGCAATGCGGCGCTGTTCCGCCTCAACATGGAGGAAAATGAGCGCGCGGTGCCGGTGACGCTGCGAGAATGCGCGGTCGGCGCGGCCTCCGGCGAGGGCACGCTCGAACGCCATGCGAGCAATTTTGGCGCGCACCGGGTCCGCACCGCCAGCCATTCGGATCACCAGACCGACCACCAGACCGGCAAGCACAGCGAAGAGGACGAGGCAACCGCCGGCGATGCCCTGCGGGTAGAGATCGTGACGCTCGACGAGGACCTTGCCGCCCTCGAGATCACGCCCGAGCAGGTGTCGCTCGTCTGGATCGACGTCGAGGGCAGCGAAGCTGATGTGATCGAAGGCGCCAATGCGCTCGTGGCAGCAGGCCGTCCGCTGGTCTTCGAGCTGCTGGAGCGGGATCGCACGCGCGAGACGACCGCACAGATGCTGAGCCAACTCGCGGCCCACTATACCCACGTCGCGCGCTTGCAGGACGGGGTGTTCGGTAAGGAGCGGATGGACGATGCCGGTTTTGATCGGCCGCATGACCTGCCCGCGGGCGATTATCTCGTCTGGCGCAGGACATGACCGAGGCAGGCCCCGGCGCGGCGACAATCGGCACCGCCGAAGAAGATAATGCGCCGCCGGCCGCCACACCTCCGAGCGTGATCCTCGTCGAGCCGCAGCTTGGTGAGAATATCGGCACGGCGGCCCGCGCGATGGGCAATTTCGGCCTCACCGACATGCGCCTCGTCGCCCCGCGTGACGGCTGGCCCAACCCGAAGGCGAGCGCGGCCGCGTCCGGCGCTGATTTCGTGCTCGATAGCGCCCGCTTACATCCCACTTTCGAAGACGGGATTGCGGACCTGCATTTTCTAGCGGCCACCACCGCCCGACCGCGGGACATGACCAAGCCGGTCATGAGCGCCGAGCAGCTAGCGAGCGAAATCGTCGCGCGCACGGCACGCGGCGAGCGCTGCGGCATTCTCTTTGGCCGTGAAAAGTCCGGGCTGCGCAACGATCACATCGCTGTTGCCAACGCGATCGTCATGATCCCGGTCAACCCAGACTTCGCCTCGCTCAACATCGCCCAGGCCGTTCTGCTGATCGGTTACGAGTGGCTGAAGGCGGCGGGCGGCGCCCATCTCGGCCGCGATCCGATCAACGCCGCGCCGACACAGGCGGGTCTCCACATGCGGGAATCGCGACCGGCGACGCGCGGCGAACTCGACGGCCTGTTCCAGCATGTCGAGCGAGAGCTCGATGCGTCAGGCTTCCTCAGGCCACCGGAGAAACGCCCGGCGATGGTCCGAAACATCCGCGCGATGCTTGAGCGAATGGGTGCCAGTGAGCAGGAAGTCCGCACGCTTCGTGGCATCGTGGCATCGCTCGTTCGTGCACACACCCGGCCGCGCAACGAGCGTTGACAAGGTGCCTTAGTCTCGCCCTGTTTGTCCCGGCGATTGCCGCTCGACCGGCGGGGCCGAAGCACCGTTGGGCGCCCCAGGTGGTGTCGCGCTGCGATCATACGGGTCGGCGCCGCAGGGTGCGGGTGAATGAGAGGGGCATTCGATGAAATCCATGGCGGTGAGAGCGCTGGTGGGCGCTGCCGCGGTGTTCGCCGTGGTTGCGGCAACGCCTGGCGCACATGCCCAGCAACTGAGTGATCGGTCGATCCGGACGCTCATGGGCTATGCCTTCGATATCATGCCGAGCAAGTTCACGACGCGGACAAACAAGGTCATCGAGGTCGACAAATCGAAGCCGAAGGAGGTCCTCGTGCCGATCGACACGGCCCGCGCCGTCGTCCAGGTCGGCCAGCTTTCCGCACTCGCCCAGATCTGCAACCTGCCGAATGCGCAACGGGCGAATTTCCGCTCGCTGATGCGGATCGAGCGCAAGAACAACGGCTGGACCGACAAGCAGCTGCTCTACATCTCCCAGCTCCACTTCACGACCCTCGCGTGGTTCACGGACCAGCTCGAGGTCTCCGCGATTGGCGACCAGAAGCGGGTGGGGCTGAAGAAAGAGAGCAAGGGCAAGAAGTCGACCTGCACGGACACCGAGCGCGAGAAGGTCAAGCAGCGCATCATCCAGTACGTGGTCTCTACAGGCGGGAAGATCCGAAAGGCTGAATAACGGCACCTCGCAACGCGAAGTGCCGCCGCGACAGGCGTTTGCGCAGCACACCGCCGAAAGCGCCGAGATCCGAAGTCAAAAGAAATCTCGACGCAGCCGCGACAGGCGTTTGCGCAGCACAACGCCGAAAGCGCCGCGGTCTGAAGCCCGGCCGATGGACCGGCGCAGGCCGGTGACCACAATGAGTTTCATCCCCGCCTTCATGGTGCACGTTGCACTTCCTGCGAGCCCCGCAACCGTCCACTTCCGCCACACGATGGGTCCCACGGACAAGCCGTGGGATGACAATTGTTGGGGTCGGTAAGATTGGTAAGCTGAGACAGATGGCCGGGTGGAGGCCCACATTGGATCGCCCCTCCCCCACCTAACCCATTCTTCCCACGCCCCGTTGACGCGCCGCGGGCAATCGAACATAAGGCGCGCGGGCGTCGTTAGGCGTCCGCACCTCCGTGGCTGCGCTCCAATCCATTTCGGATCGACGCTGTCGGCTCGCCCTTTCCGGGGGTGGGCAGAGGAAGCCGCGCTGCATTTTCACTGAACCACTTTCCATTCCGGAGACGACGATGACGAAGCGCATCAGCTCGAAATACAAACTCGACCGCCGCATGGGCGAGAACATCTGGGGCCGCCCGAAAAGCCCCGTGAACAAGCGCGAATACGGCCCCGGCCAGCACGGCCAGCGCCGTCGTGGCAAGGAAACCGACTACGGCCTGCAGCTCCGCGCCAAGCAGAAGCTCAAGGGCTACTACGGCAACATCACCGAAAAGCAGTTCAAGTCGATCTACAAGGAAGCCGTGCGCCTTAAGGGTGACACGTCGGAAAACCTGATTGGCCTGCTCGAGCGCCGTCTCGACGCGATCATCTACCGCGCGAAGTTCGTGCCAACGGTCTTTTCCGCGCGCCAGTTCATCAACCACGGCCACGTGAAGGTGAACGGTCGCAAGGTGAATATCGCAAGCTACCGCTGCAAGGACGGCGACGTCGTCGAAGTCCGCGAGAAATCCCGCGACCTCGCGATCGTCATCGAGGCAACCCAACTCGCCGAACGCGATGTGCCGGACTACATCGACGCGGACCACTCGAAACTCGCGGCCACCTTCGTGCGCACCCCGGGGCTCAGCGACGTGCCCTTCGCGACCACGATGGAGCCCAACCTCGTCATCGAATATTACTCCCGTTAGGAAAGTCGATCCGCCTCGCGGCTCTACATTCCTAACGCCCGCGGCAGGTGGCGCACAGCGGCACCGAAAACGATTGCCCGCGCTGATCTCCCAAAGGCCGCCCCTCCCGGGCGGCCTTTTTTAGTCCCCGTCGATCGCGGCGTTCGCCCCGATGACGGAAGGGGAGGGCGAGAGGTGCAGACGACCGCCCCACCCACCGCCGTAATGCCGGCGCAGGCCGGCACCCACGACAAGTCTCGACTGTGCTGGCTGTTTGCGGACCGCACGCCCCTCTCGTCAGCCACCACTCCCCGTGGATTGCGACCCTTGCTGGGAAGACGGAAAGGGAGGGCAATAGGTCAGGGGGACCACCATCGCTGCCCCGCGCCACCATCCCGAGCACACCGCCCCAAAATCGCCCCAGCGTGGCCGTGACGGCTCCATGATCGCGGGGCACATCGGCAGGTGACGCATCAGGTCGTCGGGCAGTCGTATTGCCAGCCGGTGCGCGTCGGCCGGTGGTGGCGCCGACGCGACCTTCGCCGTTTCGGGTTCCCGACGAATCGAAGCGTCGATCGTTAAGGGCGCGTTAACTCTGCTGAGCCTACGGTCACGCAGTTCAGAGGTTTGGGTAATGAACAGTATCATGCGTACCAAATTGGCCATCTCCGGCCGTACCCGTGCGCGGCCGCTCGGTCGTGCAGCGGGCCCCGCGGCGTGTACAGCCGCCGCCGTATTACTCTCCGCATGCAGCGCCGACGTGACGCGGTTCGACTTCCCCGCGTTCAATCTCGGCAAGCCGGGCACCGACACGGCCTCGCTTCCCGCCGCGCCGGAGCCGATCTACCAGTTCGATGGTCCCGGTAAGGAACCGGCCAAGCTGCCGCCCTATCAGGCCGCGTCGAACCAGGCGCCCTATCAGGTCGCTCAGGTCGATTATTCCTCCGCCGGCGGCAGCGCGCGCACAAACGAGGTGACGCGTTCCAACCTCGGTAAGCCGGACAGCGATCTCTCGATCGTGGATGCGCCCTACGCGCCCGCTGCACCGCGCAGCGCGGGACGTGCCCTTCCGCGTGAGTTGAGCCGGCCGGCGCCGGCGCGGGTCGCGCGTCCCGGCTTCACCGGTCGCGGCGAGACGATCACGGTCGCCAAAGGCGATACGCTCTACGGGATTTCGCGCCGCTACGGCGTCTCGGTTGGCGCGATCCAATCGGCCAACAACATGCGCGGGACAGCCATTCGTCTTGGGCAGAAGCTGATCATTCCGGGTGCTGGCACATCCGGTGGTTTTGCAAACGCATCGCCCGCGCCAGCACCGAGTTACGACCAGCAGGTCACGTCGCGCCGCACTGATCGCGTTCGGGTTCGCCGCGCTGCGCCGCGCCCGGCCACGCGTCCGATCGCAGGCACCGTCTCCGCGCCAATCGTGGACGGCCAGAGCTACCGCGTGAAAGCTGGAGACTCGCTCTATGCGATCGCCCGCGCAACTGGCCACACCGCCAACGACATCGCCGCGCTCAACGGCATCACCGACCCGGGCCGTCTCGCGGTTGGTCAGGTGCTACGTCTTCCGGCGGGCGGTGCTGCACCGCGCGTGCGCACCGTCGCATCGCCGAAGCCGGTGAGCGAGCCGCGCCGTCGCGTCGTCTCACTCGATCCGGCAGCCGGTGTTGGTGGTCGGGAGACGGCGCCCTACGCGGCGTCGCGGGCGAACAACGCCACGCCGACGAGCTTCCGCTGGCCGGTCCGCGGGCGCGTTATCTCGAAGTTCGGGGGCAAGACCGCGAGCGGCAACAACGACGGAATTAATCTCGCCGTTCCGGAAGGCACCTCGATCAAGGCCGTCGAGGACGGCGTGGTCGCCTACGCCGGCAGTGAACTCAAAGGCTATGGCAAGTTGCTGCTCGTGCGCCATGCGGATGACTGGGTCTCGGCCTACGCGCACAACTCCGAGCTCTCGGTAAAGCGCGGTGACAAGGTCCGTCGCGGCCAGACGATCGCGAAGGCCGGACGCACCGGTGCCGTTGAACGCCCGCAGCTTCACTTCGAGTTGCGCAAAGGCTCCAAGCCGGTCGATCCGCTAAAATACCTCGCGCGCAGGTAATCCGGCCGAGGGTCCTCTCGGTCCCGAGGTTTCGGGAGCAAAAACCAATCTCTGCAGAAAGGCGGTCCACTTCGGTGGGCCGCTTTTTTTCGTCCCCGCTCCGGTGCGTGCGCCGGCGTATCTCGCGCTGTGTCTCGCGCCGCATCTTCGGGCATCACGGCTTTTCGCGCCGTGCGCTCAATCAAGGCCTACCGTTAGCTTAACCGCACCCCATGCCGGCCGGCGAGATCCTGGATGAATTGCCAGGCAACCCGGCCGGAGCGTGAACCGCGCGTCGTTGACCATTCGAGCGCTTCGGCGCGTAGCTTCTCCGCATCGACCGCGATCCCGTAGTGGTCGACATAGCCGGTCACCATGGCGAGGTAGTCGTCCTGCGAGCATTTGTGAAAGCCGAGCCACAGTCCGAACCGGTCGGACAGGGAGACTTTCTCTTCGATCGCCTCTGACGGATTGATCACGGTCGAGCGCTCGTTGTCGACCATCTCGCGCGGCATAAGATGGCGTCGGTTAGAGGTCGCGTAGAAAATCACGTTTGCCGGTCGGCCCTCGATCCCACCGTCGAGCACCGCCTTCAACGATTTATAGGACGTGTCGTCGTGGTCGAACGACAGGTCATCACAGAACAGGATGAACTGGTCGGCTGACCCGCGGATGTGGCTGAGGCAGGCCGGCAGGGTGTCGATGTCTTCGCGGTGGATCTCCACGAGCTTCAGCGATGCGCCAGTCCCGGCCACCTTCTCCTGCCCCTTCTCCTGCATGACCTCCGCATGGGCGGCTTTGACGAGTGAGCTTTTGCCCATCCCGCGAGAGCCCCAGAGCAACGCATTGTTCGCTGGCAGACCGTTCGCAAACCGCCGCGTATTGTCCATCAGCAGCGAGATCTGATGATTGATCCCCTCAAGCAGTCGAAGGTCGACCCTGTTGACGGCTGGCACCGGGAGAAAGCCGTCGCGCGGGTGCCAGACGAACGCATGCGCCGCGGCAAAGTCGAGCTGCGGGTCCGGCGCAACCAGCGACGCTTCCAGTGCATCGGCTATCCGGCGTAGCTGTTCGCCGAGGTCGGTGGTCTCCATCGTCGCCTGCTCCGTGGGCTGCCGGTCCGTGCGGCCCCGCACATAGCCGGATCGCCCCGCAGGGGACAGACCAAACGGCCGTCCAGAACGTTGCCCTCGACCTTGCTCTCGCGGTTGCAAACCCCATGTCCGCGACTATAGTCGCGCGCATTCCGAAAGCCGGAGCAGCAAGCGCGGGAGGGGTATCCCGGAGCGCGCACGCCCGGCAACCAAAGGACGCTAAGCATGATCATCACACCGGCATGGGCGCAAAGCGCCGGCGGTGGCGGCGGGATTTTTGCCGATACGCTTCTCATTCCGATGATCCTGATCTTCGCGATCATGTATTTCCTGATCATTCGCCCGCAGCAGCAGCGGGTGAAAGCGCACCGCGAAATGGTCGCCAACGTCCGCCGCGGTGATGGGGTGGTGACCGCAGGCGGTCTGATCGGCAAAGTCACCAAGGTCTTCGATGACGACGAGATCCAGATCGAGATCGCGGATGGCGTCCGGGTGCGGGCCATGAAGCAGACGCTCAGCGATGTGCGCCCGAAAGGCGGTCCCGCGCCGGACAAGGAAGGCGGCAAGTCCAAAGCGGCTGACAAGAGCGACGCCAAGAACGATACGAAAGCCGGTGCCAAGACTGGTGCCAAGGCTGCGAAGGCCGGCAGTTAAATCAAAGAGGAGGCCGCAGGATCCTGAGTGCTTCGGGCCGAGCGGCCTGTCTCTCAGATAGCCGATCTGGCGGCCGCACTGCTTACACGTCGCTCGGCGGTACTGTGCAGACCAGCCTTTACGATTTACGCCGCGCCAAACGCTCGACACCCGAGACCCGAAGACCGAAACGGCATTTCGAGGACGACGATGCTCTATTTCTCTCCCTGGAAGGCGGCGCTCGTTGTCGGGACGTGTCTGCTCGGCCTGCTGTTCGCGGCGCCGAACTTTTTCTCCAAGGACACGCTCAATGGCCTGCCCAACTGGCTTCCGAGCAAACAGGTGAGCCTCGGCCTCGATCTGCAGGGCGGCTCCTATCTGCTGCTCGAACTGCCGGTCGATGAGCTGACCGAGCTTGCCGTTGAAGACCTGTCGGACAACATCCGCGGCACGCTGAACCGTGCCCGCATTCGCCGCCCGCGCATCCGCACTTCCGGCGACACCGTCACGGTCACGCTTCAGGATGCCGGAACACAGCAACAGGCGATGGAAGCGCTGCGCCCGCTCGTCCTCCCGCTCAATCAGAACGTACTGACCGGGCAGGGCGGAAACACCATTGATCTTCAAACGAACGGCCCGGACGGCATCGTCGCCCGCGTGACGGAAGCCGCGAAGGCGCAGCGCATCAACAGCGTGATGTCTGCCGCGATCGAAACCATCCGCAAACGTGTCGACGCGATCGGCGTGACCGAGCCGACGATCCAGCGCCAGGGCCGGGATCGGATCCTCGTGCAGGCTCCGGGGGCCGACGATCCGGAAGCCCTCAAGGCGCTGATCGGCAACCCGGCCGTCATGAATTTCCATGACGTGCACCGTACGATGACAGCTGCCGAAGCCGAGGCCGGCCGCGTTCCGCCGCGCTACTTCCTTTCCCCTGACGAAGATACTGGCGGGAATATTCTCCTCCTCAAGCGACCGATCGTGAAGGGCGAGGACCTCGTCGATTCCCAACCGGGCTTTGATGAAAACAACCAGCCGGCGGTCCTGTTCAGTTTTAATTCCTCCGGCGCCCGCAAGTTCGCCAAGCACACGACGGAAAACATCGGCCGCCCGTTCGCGATCGTGATCGACGGAAAGGTGATTTCCGCACCGCGCATCATCTCCGCGATCCCGACCGGCTCCGGTCAGATCACCGGTAACTTCACCGTCGAGCAGGCAAACATCCTCGCCATTCAGCTCCGCTCGGGCTCGCTACCGGTCAAACCCTCGATCATTCAGGAAGCCTCCGTCGGGCCGACGCTCGGCGCGGATTCGGTCGCCGGCGGGCTGAAGGCCGGGCTGATCGGGCTCGCCGGTGTGTTGTTGTTTATGCTGCTCGCCTACGGCTTTTTCGGAATCTTCGCCAACATCGCGTTGATGGCCAACATCGCGCTGCTGCTCGGGGCGCTGTCCCTCCTCCAGGCGACGCTCACTTTGCCCGGTATCGCGGGTATCGTCCTCACCGTGGGTATGGCGGTGGATGCGATCGTGCTGATCTTCGAGCGCATCCGTGAGGAATTGCGCAACGGCTAGTACGCGGTGGTCTCGATCGAAGGAGGCTACAAGCGCGCGCTCTGTACCATCATCGTCGCCAACA
>JBCBJG010000061.1:0-13696 GCA_038523655.1 Pseudomonadota bacterium
ACTATCTCCACGGCGGTGACGGCGACGACGTGCTGAACGGGCGCGACGGCAACGACACGTTGATCGGCGGCAACGGCGACGATGTGGCCGTCGGCGGCCAAGCGAGCGATGCGGTCGTCACCTCAATCGCTGCGGCAAGCCGGGGCACGCGCGACGAGATCGGCGATGTGATCGGCGACAGCGACGGGCCGTCAGGCATTCCGGGAACGCCCGGGACCCCCGCCGAACCGCATGATCCCGGTGAAGTGGACGTGATCACCGGCGACGACGGGAACGATCTGCTGCTTGGCATGCGCGGCGACGACATCGTCGACGGCGGTAACGGCGATGACGTGGTCTATGGCAACTCGGGCAACGACACGCTTTTCGGCGGCGCCGGCAACGACGTCATCTACGGCGGCAAGGACGATGATCTGATCTTCGATGGTACCGGGGACGACGAGGTGCTCGGTGACTCAGGTGACGATACGGTCGTCGCAGGTGAAGGCGGTGACGACAGCTATACCGGCGGCTCGGGCTACGACACGCTCGACTACAGTCAGTCCGGTGCGAGCAGTGTGCGTGTCGATCTCTCGAAAGGCACCGTGAAGGGCGGCGGTCACGACGACACAATCAACGGTTTCGAGGCCGTCATCGGGACGGACGGTGACGACACCTTCAAAGGCTCGAAGCGCGACGACATGATCGACGGCGGCGCGGGCAATGATCTCATCCGCGGCTACAAGGGCGCCGATGTGCTGACCGGTGGTGCGGGCAGCGACACCTTCCACTGGCACCGGAAAGACCTCGACGCGGTCGACACCATCACGGACTTTGCGGTCGGCAGCGACACGCTTGCCTTCGATGATCTGATCAAGGCGACAAAGTATGACGATCTGAGCGAAGTCGTGCGCACCGAAGTAAGCGAGGGCGACACGGTCGTCTCGGTTTATTCCGGATCGGATCTTGGTTGGCAGACCGTGGTCGTGCTGCAGGACGTCGAGACGGATGTCGATGCGCTCTTTGCCAGCGACTCGATGATGGTCTGACGCGCCTAGCGCGTGTGGCGCAACTGCGACGCGTGCTGTGGTGCGGCCTGCGCCGTGGTGCGGCTGGCGTGCCGTACGTTGGCGGGCGGACTGTGATACTGCGGCGTTGCCGGTCCGCAGGTGTTGCGCACGCCGCATGACGTCGACCCTCCTGCGCAGGGGCTGGAACGCCGCCCCGGCTGGCCTATAACGTCCCCGGCGCAAGTGAATGCGCCGCAACCGCTGTCGCCGGGCCCACCTGAGTGAGCCGGGCCCGCGGGCTCAGAACCGCCGCCTTGGCGGTTCCGGGAGGGGGGCGCGATGCGCGAGTGGCTGATCCATCTGCCGAAGCCGGCGAAGCGGGCGATCGTGGTCGCTTGCGATCTCGCGCTGCTGACGGCCGCACTCGCGCTCGCGTTTGTATTCCGGCTCGATCGGTTGCCCCTGCCGCAAAGCTCGAGTGAATGGCTGACCGTCGCGCTCGCCCCCACGCTTGCGATCGTCGGGCTGCGCTTTGCTGGGGTTTATCGCCTCGTCGTGCGCGACATGGGTGGCGACGGGCTGCGGCGCATCTTGCTTGGTCTCGGCGGCGGCGCGATCGCCTGGGGCGCGATCTGCTTCACGTTCTCGCTCGCATTCGTGTCGGTCGTGTTCGTGCCGCGATCGGTCTTCTTCGGCTTTCTCATCCTCGGGTTCGTGCTGCTCGCTGGTATTCGCACGCTCGCATACCTCTATTTTACCGACCGTCAGATCGACTGGCAGAGCCTGCTGACGCTCGAGGTCGCCCCGCAACGCCGCAAGACTGCGCTGATTGTCGGCTATGAACTGTCGACGCCGAAGATCGCGCGGCAGCTCGCGCTCCAGGGGCGGTACCGGATCGCCGGGATCATCCACGATGACCCGACGATGGAGCACCGAAAGGTCGACGGATACAAAATCTACGGTACGGGCGAGATCGACCGGATCCTGTCGCGGGGCGATGTCGATGACGTCTTCCTGCTCGCCTCGAAGTTCACTGCGCCACGCCGCCTCGAACTGTTCCAGGAGATCGGCGCGCACGACGTCGAGGTGAAGCAACTCCCGACGTTCAGCGATATCGAGAGCGGCCGGGTGAACGTCAGCGATCTGCGGCCGGTCGATGTGATGCAGTTGCTCGGGCGCGAACCGGTGCCGCCGCTGGAGGACCTGCTGGACGGGGCAGTGCGGGACCGCGCAGTCCTGATTACCGGCGCGGGGGGCTCGATCGGCTCGGAACTCGCGCGGATGACGGCGGGGCTCGGCCCGCGCAAGCTCGTGCTCGTCGAAACCTCGGAGACGGCGCTCTACGCGATCCAACAGGAGCTCGCGGCGCTTGGGGAGGCAGTCGAGGCCGGCCTGCGGGAGGCGCGCACAGGGCGCGACGGCACGGCCTACGAGACGGATCTCAGCCGCGCGCGAGGACAATTCCCCGAGGTGGTCGGCGTGCTCGCAAGCGTGGTGCAGCCCGGCGAGCTGGACGCGGTGTTCGAGGCGCATGAGATCGACGTCGTCTATCACGCGGCCGCCTACAAACACGTTCCGATCGTCGAAGGGAACATGGCGGCGGGCGTGCGGAACAACAGTTTCGGTACGCTGCGGCTTGCGCAGGCTTCATGCCGGGCAGGGGTCGGCCAGTTCATCATGATTTCGACAGACAAGGCGGTGCGCCCGACGAACATCATGGGTGCGAGCAAACGCCTTGCCGAGATGTTCCTGAAGGCGATCGCGCGCGATCCCGCAACGCAGACGCGGTTTGCGATGGTTCGGTTCGGCAATGTGCTCGGTTCGTCCGGCTCGGTGGTGCCGCTGTTCCATCGCCAGATCGCGGCCGGCGGGCCGATCACGGTCACCCACCCGGAAATCACCCGATATTTCATGTCGATCCCCGAGGCTGTGCAGCTCGTGATCCAGAGCGGCGCGATGTCGGAGCAGGGGGCGCTCTATGTACTCGACATGGGCGAGCCGGTGCGCATCGTCGAGTTGGCACGCGCGATGATCAACCTCGCCGGGCTGACCGAGCGGAGTGACGCGCATCCGGACGGGGACATAGAGATCGCGTTCGTCGGTTTGCGCCCCGGCGAAAAGCTTTACGAGGAACTGCTGATCGACGGTGCGTCCACGGCGACCCGGCATCCACGCATCCGCCGTCAGGAGGAGCCGGCAACGCCGATGGAAAGGCTCACCCCGCTGGTTGCGGAGCTTGAAGCAGCGGTTGCGGTCGGCGGCACGGATGACGAGGTGAAACGCCTGATGCGGAGGCTCGTCGCCGATTATCGCCCCGCCGAGACCGAGGATGAAAAAGGTCTCGTTATCCCGTTCCGGCGGGCGGCGCCGAGCGCCTGAACCGGCGCTTCGACATCGAGCGTGGCCGTCTGAGTCGCGCCTAGGGATCGGGCGTGGCCGGCTGTTTACCGTGCGATCGCCGCGCCCCTTAGCCTCTGAAAAATATGGTAAACATTCGTGTGTAGCCAACTCGGGCGTTGCCATGTTCCACTGCGAATCACGGTGGGATGTTCGGGGGGACTGACCCATGATTTTCAAAGACGACGTGATTTTCCTCATCGAGGAATATGAAGCCCGGTTCGGCTCGTTGCCGGTCGGTTTGACCGGTTGCTCGTTTCCGCGCCGCTCGGATTGGCAGGCAATCGTTAGTGCCATCCGGGTAGCGCTCGACAGTGGCCAGCCGATCAATGCGCCGCTGGAGCTTGAGGCAGCGGCCTGAGGCAGTCGCCTGGGGCAGTCGCCCGGGGCTGTTGCCGGGGATGGACGCTCGGACGTGGCACTTGAGCGTCGCGTTCGGTTTTGCTGACTGCATCTGGCGCCCGGCGCCACGTGCTTTGGCCGCGATGGCGTCTTGAGATGAATTCGCTGAATTCGCTGAGTTCGTTCCGCTCCGAACAGGTGTCGCTCGCTTCGACTCAGGCGGCGTCTGCGCTCGGCGTGAATTGCAGATCGTGCAGTTTGCGGTAGATTCGGCCGGTATCGAGCAGCGTAGCGTGCGTGCCTTCCTCGGCGACGCGCCCTTCTGAGATCACGCAGATCTTGTCCGCGCTTCGGATGGTCGACAGGCGGTGTGCGATCACAACGCTCGTGCGACCGGCGAGCAGGCGTTCGAGTGCGCTCTTCACCAGACGTTCTGCTTCGCTGTCGAGGGCCGAGGTCGCCTCGTCGAGCAACACGATCGGGGCGTTTTTCAAAAGCGCGCGCGCAATCGCAAGCCGCTGACGCTGGCCGCCCGACAAGTCCGCGCCGTTTTCGCCGAGCTTCGTATCGTAGCCATCGGCAAGCGCGCTGATGAACGCATGGGCGTTCGCGTCTTTTGCAGCCGCGATCACGGCCGCGTCGCTCGCATCGGGGGCGCCCGCCGTCAGGTTCTCGCGCACGGTACCGCTGAACAGGAACGTGTCCTGCCCGACAAAGGCGATCCCATCCCGCAACGACTGCAGCGTGCGCGCGGCAAGCGGCTGGCCGTCCAGGAGAATGCTGCCGTCGTCGACATCGTAGAGGCGCAGGAGGAGCGCCATGATCGTGCTTTTTCCTCCTCCCGAGGGGCCGACGAGGGCGCACGAGGTGCCTGCCGGGATATGCAGGTCCAGCCCGCGCAGCACCGGCCTATCCGGCTCGTATGCGAAGTCGACGTTTGCAAAGCGGATGTCGCCGTGCTCGACCGGCAAGGGGCGGGCGTCAGGGGCGTTGGTCAGGCGCACGGGGCGGTCGATCAGCTTGAACATGAGCCGCACGCCGATCAGCCCTGCCTCCATGTTGACCTGCAACCGGGCAAGGCGTTTCGCCGGTTCGTAGGCGAGCAGCAGCGCGGTGAGAAACGCCATGAACGCGCCTGGCGTCTGCCCGCCTTCGATGATCATCCAACTGGAGACGAGAATGACGCCGGCGATCGCGAAGCCACCGAGCGTTTCCATGAGGGGGCTGGTGCGCGCGGAGAGATGTGCAATTCGGTTCGCGCGTTCTTCGACCCCGGAAATCGCGGTGTGCATTCGGGCACGCATGCGGTCTTCGAGATTGAACGCTTTGACCACGCGAATGCCCTGCGCGGTTTCCTGCATGGCCTCGACGATCTGCGAAAGGGAGAGAAATTCTGCCTTCGCGACCTTGCGCACTTTGCGGACCAGCGAGACGATCCCAAGGATCGCGATCGGCGCAATCGTCACCGCAAAGAGCGACATAAGCGGCTGCATCCAGACCATCACGAAGATGAGGCCGATCAACGTCAGAAGATCGCGGCCGATGCTGGTCACCAGCAGGGTGAGGACTGTGCGGGCCGCCGCCGCGTTGTGCGAGAACTGCGTGACCAGCAGGCTCGATGGGTGGGAGGAGAAAAATTCCATGCCATGGGCGAGTACGGCGTCGTACATCCGGCGCTGCTTTTCCGCGACGATGGCGTTGCCGATCCGGCTCAGGATCACGGTCTGCGCAAACGAAGCAAGACCCTTCACCAGGAAGATGCCCATTACGACGGCGGCGATGATCCGCGTTTTCGCGACGTCCTGGTCGACGACGACGCCGTTGACCACATCCCGCATGATCCAGGCACTGAGCGCGGTCATCGCTGCGACGAGCGCCATCATGATGAACGCAATGACATACTGGCGCGCGTAGGTCGGCACGCTTTCGCGCACGAGGCGCTTGATGAGCGGCCAGCTGTCTTCGTCGAGCCTTGCGGTCAGCCGGCGAGAAATCCGCGCGGAGAGCTGCTGCGATAGCTTGTCTTTGAGAGATAGACGTTTCGCTGAGGCGGTGCGCTTTGTGGACGCCGCGACCTGTTCCGGCGGATCAGACGGCGCGGCGTCGCCGCGCGAGGCCTCGATTTTGCTGGGCTCAGCCATCGTTGATCAGCACACCTACCGCCCCAACTGCGCGCGGGCGCGATGCCATCGGCAGCCCGGCCCCAACGCGCTCATGTACGCGTGCTAGCACACCCCGCAAAGGGGCTGAACTGCATTGACGGGCGAGGCGGCGCGCTGGCGGAGATCGATCCGCGGGGTCAGTTGGAACGAGAAAATGGATTGTTGGCGCGCCGGGTCGACGCAACGGGTTTGATGCTGCTGTTGGGCTGGACTTTGCGTTGAACACGTTTCTTCGCCTTGTTGCGCGCGGGCAAATCCTTCAGGGCCTTGCGAGCAATGCGCATTTTCTCCCGATCGCCTGAGGTGCGCGCCGCGACGTAATCGCGATAACGTTTAAGCATCTTCGCGTTCGGCTTTGCGTACCCGTTCGTCTCAAGGTGCACGATTCTGAAGCCATTCCGCCGAAGCTCGCGCAGGAAGCCGGGGATCGCCTGTGCCGTTGCGCGCTTGATGTCATGGAACAGCACAATGCCGCCTTTGCGCGCCTTGAGACGACTGATCGTGTGCCGGATCATCCGCGGCGCGGAGTAACCGCGGGTATCGCGGCTATCCACGTCGATGGAGAAGACGGAGATGTTCCGCTTCTTCAGATGGCTTTCCATGACGCCGGTGCGCCCGAGGTAAGGGAAACGGAAGATCGGCGCGATCGGCTCACCGGCCGCCGCTTCAATCGCCGCGATGCCGCGCTCGATCTGGTCGACCGCGCGGGCTGAGCCGGTCCGCTGAAGATTGCCGTGAGACCACGTGTGCGTCCCGACGGTGTGCCCCTCGCGCATGATGCGCTTCACACTTTTTGGAAACGCGACCGACATGCGCCCGACGAGGAAGAAGGTCGCCCGGGTGCACTCCTTCTCGAGCGCCTTGAGGATCGGGTTGGTGTAGCGCGGCAGCGGGCCATCGTCGAACGTGAGGAGCACCTCGTTTTCTTCGAGAAATTTGGTGCTCGGATAGTTCACGAACCCGAATTTCGGCCCGCCTTTAGTATCAAGTGTGATCGTCCGCGCGACGCCGAGTTTGCTGCGGCTCGGCTTGCAGTTCTTTGCCGTGCGCTTCGGTGGTCGCTTCGCGGTCGACGCTGCCGCCGTCGCACCAGCCTCGGCGCTGGCTGCGGCACTGACCCGCTTGATCGCCTCACCCTCGGCGGCGAACGCCGGCCCGGCGACGCCCGCGCAAATGGATGCGCACAGCGCGCCAACGGCTGCGGGTGAAACAAATCGACGGGAAGAGGCGTTGGGGCGCATGGGGTCTCTCGCTCGTTGAGGCATCGGTGTTCCCGAGGCCGAGGCAAGAAGCAAGCCGGAAGCAGCGCGCGGCAGGGTTGAGGTTCGCACGGTGTTGTCCTGTGGTCACCTGTGGTACGTGGGCGAGATCTACCGCAGAACGCATTCTGCGCAGGGTTTGCGATCGCGCTCACGATCCGGCTGCCTGCGCGTCACACCTGCGTGATCCAGCCATGCACGACGGTGTTGGAGCGAGCGCGGGCGCACTTAGCGCGGGCGATGACGGACGATGAGCGAGCAAACCCCTAACGGTAAAACGACCTCCGAAACGCCGCGCCAGCAGGCGGACGGCGCATCTGACCCGGCGGCAGAAACCGTCGACGGGCCGGATAGTGTTGCCACGGCTCGCGAAGAGCCCCGGACGGGGGATGAGACCTCCAACGAGGAGGCGCAGCAGCCGGCATTCGTCGCCCGGGTCGAGGAGGCACTGGAAGAGGCGGATTCCGGTGAGGTGCGCGCGCTCGTCGATGATCTGCATGAGGCCGACCTCGCCGACCTGATCGAGGTCCTCGCCCCGGAAGATCGGTCTGCGCTCGTCGCCACGCTCGGCTCTGATCTCAACTTCGACGTGCTGCCCGAGCTCGATGAGGCCGTGCGCGACCAGGTCATCGACGAGATGCCGAACGCGCAGATCGCCGAGGCGGTCCAGCAGCTCGACAGTGATGACGCGGTCTACCTGCTCGAAGACCTCGATGCGGCCGAGCAGTCGGATATTCTTGCGCAGGTGCCCGCGAGTGACCGCGCGCAAATCCTGAAATCGCTGGAGTACCCGGAGGATTCCGCCGGCCGTCTCATGCAGACGGAGTTTATCGCGGTGCCGCCGTTCTGGTCCGTTGGCCAGACAATCGACTACATGCGTGAGACCGATGATCTGCCGGAGGATTTTTCCGCCGTTTTCGTCGTTGATCCGACCTTTCACATCCTGGGGTCGGTCGCGCTCGACCGTCTGCTGCGTGCCAAACGACCGGTGCTGATCGAAAGCCTGATGTCGAGCGAGCCGCGCCAGCTCACGGTCGACGATGATCAGGAGGATGTTGCGCGCCAATTCGAGCGCTACGACTTGCGGACCGCACCGGTCGTGGATGCGAACGACCGGCTCGTCGGTGTGGTGACGCACGACGACGTTATCGAGGTGATCCAGGAAGAAGCTGATGAGGACATCAAGCGGCTCGGCGGTGTGGGTGAGGAATCGCTTGCCGACAGCGTGATCCGGGTGACGCAGAACCGCTTCCTGTGGCTGCTCATCAACCTCGGGACCGCCATCGTCGCCTCGATCATCATCGGCCTGTTTGATGCGACCATTCAGGAAATGGTGGCGCTCGCCGTGCTCATGCCGATCGTCGCCTCGATGGGCGGCAACGCCGCGACACAAACCATGACGGTCGCCGTGCGCTCGCTGTCGACCCGCGATCTCAGCCTCGTGAACGCGCGCCGGATCATCACGCGGGAGGCGCTGGTCGGGCTTTTTAACGGCATGATCTTCGCGATCATCGTCGGGCTGGTTGCCATCGTATGGTTCGGCAACGGTTCGCTCGCGGTTGTGATCGCGGTGGCGATGATCGTGAACATGCTGAGTGCGGGGCTCGCGGGGATCTTGATCCCAATCGCGCTGCAACGCGCCGGCGCGGATCCGGCGATCGCATCGAGCGTGTTCGTGACGACGGTGACCGATGTGGTCGGGTTTTTCGCCTTTCTGGGTCTGGCGGCGGTCTGGCTTATCTGACCGCACCGATGGACAGCGAAACACACTTCATAGCGAGGCAAGAATGAGCGTTTCGGTTCGCCCGCTCGAAGCGGATGATCGCGCGCGATGGGAGGTGCTCTGGAACGGATATCTGCAGTTCTACGAGCAGACCCTTTCCGAAGAGACGACCGAGGGGCTTTGGGCACGCCTGCTCAATCCGGACGGCTCGGTCGATGGGTTTGCCGCCATCGATGGGGACGGCCAGCTCATCGGCATTACACACTTTTTCCTCCACCCGTCGTCATGGACCGGCGGGAGCTACTGTTATCTCGAGGATCTGTTCGTCGATCCGGACCGGCGCGGCAGTGGCGCCGGGCGCGCGCTGATCGACGCGGTCGACCGTGAGGCGCGGCGGCGCGGGGCGTACCGGCTCTACCTGATCACGAATGAGGACAACGCCACGGCGCGCGCGTTGTATGATCGACTGCTGGAGCGCGAACCCATCGTTCAGTACGCGCGAGAACTGAAACCCCTTTCCGATGAGGTTGCGCCATGACGACCATGATCCGTCCGCTTAAAGCGACCGATCGGGAGCGGTGGGTTGAGCTATGGCAGAGCTACCTCACGTTTTACGACGCGACGGTATCTGCGGAGGTGACGCAGAAGACCTGGGAGCGACTGCTGACACTGGGGGTCGGGCATGATGGTCTTGTCGCCGTCGATGATGCGGGGAGCGTAATCGGGATCACGCATTACCTTCTGCACGCATCGACCTGGAGCATCGATGGGTACTGCTATCTCGAGGATTTGTTCGTCGATCCCGACGCGCGCGGGAAGGGCGCCGCGACGGCGTTGATCAACGCGGTCGACGAGGCGGCGCGGGCCGCCGGGTGCACGCGTCTCTACCTGATGACGCAGACCGACAACACACGCGCACAACGGGTCTACGATCAGCTGATGACCAAGGCGCCGTTCGTCCAGTACCGTAAGGCGCTCGCTTAGAACACGCGGTGCACTCTGTGCGACGGACGGCGCCCGGCGTAGAACCAAGAGAAATCACGAGGAGGCTGACATGAGCGGATGCATCATTGGATGGGCGCACTCGGCGTTCGGCAAGCGTGAGGAAGCGGACATCGAGGCGCTGATCGGGCTCGTCGCGCGCGATGCGGTCGCGCACTCCGAGCTTGCGTTCGAGGACATCGGTGCGGTGTTCGTCGGCGTGTTCAACGCAGGGTTCACGAAGCAGGATTTTCCTTCATCGCTCGTGTTTCAGTCGGTGCCGGAGTTGCGGTTCGTCCCGTCCACGCGGCTGGAAAATGCCTGCGCGACCGGATCGGCAGCCGTGCACGCAGCGCTGAATTACGTCGCCGCGAACCGTGGCAAGGCCGCGCTCGTCATCGGGGCGGAGAAAATGACCCACACGCCCACGGCGGAAGTCGGTGATAACCTTCTCAATGCCTGCTACCGCAGGGAAGAGGAAAACGTCGACGGTGGTTTCGCCGGGATCTTCGCGCAGATCGCGCAGCGGTACTTCCAGGAGCACGGCGACAAGTCCGAAGCGCTTGCCCGCATCGCTGCGAAAAACCACGCAAACGGCATGCACAACCCTTACGCGCAGATGCGCAAGGAGTTCAGTGTCGAGTTCTGCAACGAAGTCTCGGAGAAAAATCCGTACGTCGCGCCGCCCTTGAGGCGGACCGACTGTTCGCTCGTCTCAGACGGAGCGGCGGCGATCGTGGTCGCTGACCCGGAGCTGGCGATGACGGCACCGCGCGCGGTCGCGTTTCGCGGTCGGGCGCAGGTGAACGACCTGATGCCGATCCGCGGGCGGGAGATCACGCGGTTTGAAGGATGTCAGCGGGCATGGGCCGAGGCGCTCGATGCTGCCGACCTAATCCTGGATGATCTCGATCTCGTGGAAACGCACGACTGTTTTACGATCGCCGAGCTGATCGAATACGAGGCGATGGGCCTTGCCGATGCCGGACAGGGGCACCGTGCAATCGAGGAAGGCTGGGTCGCAAAGGACGGCCGGTTGCCGGTGAATGTGTCGGGCGGCCTCAAGGCCAAGGGACATCCGATCGGCGCGACAGGGGTATCGATGCACGCACTTTGCGCAATGCAACTCACGGGCACTGCGGGCGACATGCAGCTGGACGGCGCGAGCAAGGCCGGCATCTTCAACATGGGCGGCGCTGCGGTCGCGAATTTTGTGAGCGTGCTCGAACGCGTGCGGTAAGTGTGGCTGCCGAAGTGGCCACAAGTGCGTCGCGGTAGTGCGTCAGGAATTCGGGTCGTTTTTTATCTCCATTTGATCGCTTGCGCTCGGCGCCTTGCCGAGCGTGTTCATTTCCCGCTCCAGATCGAGCAACGCCGTGATGTCGCCGCGCAGTGCCGGCTGATCGCCTTCGAGGCCTGAAATCCCGAAGAGATCGTCGATCGGGACGAAGCCGCGGGCCGATCGGTCGTAGAGCCCGGCCTTCAATATGGCGAGAAACGCGAGACTGCCCGCCCGTCGGCCGGTTTCGGCGTACATGCGATGCTCGAAGAAAACCTGTGTTTCAGTCCAGCCGACGATGCGCGTTTCGAGACGATACCGGGTCCAGAACCGCAGCTCGCGGATAAAACGGACACCAGCGGTGGTGACGACCGGCACCCACCCGCGCGAAAGCACCGGGCCAAGCAGGCGTGCTCTGATCAGCCAGTCCGTGCGGCCATGGTCGAGCAACGTCAGATAGCGACCGTTGTTCATGTGCAGGCTTGTGTCGAGATCGTTTGGCCAGACCCGACCGCGCAGGATCGACACGTCATTCGTCCGCGTGAATGGTTCCGCACGGAACGAGCGGAAGAAAAGTGCGATCAGCCGGAACCAAAGATTCATTTTGCGAGGCCGGTCTCGTTGGGGCGATATCCGGCGTGTGCGGTCGATGCCGCGGCACGTCGGTTGGAACGGTTTGGGCGATAGCGTAAGGGGCGGCAGGTGCGAAGGGGAAACACGAGCGAAACCGAGGCGTCATGAGCAGCTACAAGATTGCAGTCATTCCGGGAGACGGCATCGGGACCGAGGTCGTCCCCGAAGGCATCAAGGTGCTGGAAGCGGTTGGCCGGCGCTTCGGCATCGCGTTCGCGTGGACGGAGTTCGACTGGTCCTGCGAGCGGTATCGCAAACTAGGCGCGATGATGCCGGATGACGGTCTCGATCAGTTGCGCCCGCTCGATGCGATCTATCTCGGTGCGGTCGGCTTTCCAGGTGTTCCGGATCATGTCTCGCTCTGGGGCCTGCTGATCCCCATCCGGCGCACGTTTCGCCAGTACATAAATCTCCGCCCCGTTCGCCTGTTCGATGGTCTGGCGAGCCCGCTTGCCGGGCGCTCGCCGGGCGAAATCGACTACATGATCGTGCGCGAAAACAACGAGGGGGAATATTCCTCCATCGGCGGGCGATTGTACGAGGGTACCGACGAGGAAGCCGCATTCCAGCAGTCGGTCTTTACCCGGCGGGGCTGCGATCGCGTGATGAAGTATGCCTTCGAGCTTGCGATGCAGCGGCCGCGCAAGGCCGTAACGTCGGCGACGAAATCCAACGGCATCTCGATCTCGATGCCCTTCTGGGATGAGCGGTTCGCGGCGATGGCGGAGAAATATCCTGATGTGGAGCCCCGCCAGTATCACATCGACATTCTGACCGCGCACTTCGTTCAGCACCCGGACTGGTTCGATGTCGTGGTCGGCTCCAACCTGTTTGGCGATATCCTGAGTGATCTTGGACCTGCAACGACGGGCACGATCGCGATTGCGCCCGGCGCCAACATCAATCCGGAGCGCGAGGCGCCCTCGATGTTCGAGCCGGTGCATGGGTCCGCGCCGGATATCGCCGGGCAGGGGGTCGCAAACCCGATCGGGCAGATCTGGTCCGGAGCGATGATGCTTGATCATCTCGGCCATGCGGATGCGGCTAGTGCGATTGTAGGTGCCATCGAGACCGTCATCCGAGACGGATCGGCGTTGACGCGGGACATGGGTGGCTCCGCATCCTGCCGGGAGCTTGGCGACACGATTGCTGAGATTGTCGCGCAGGCGTGACCGGGTCAGTCGGCGCGCGCTTCACGTCGCGTGCCGGCGAGTCGCGCCTTGGTCGCAATGATGCGGGCGTGCGCCGCGCGGATTTGCGCAAGCCCGATGCGGCCGGAAAGCACCGCTTCGCGGACATGGCGGTGGATCGCGTCAACGACGCCCGTGCCGCGGGTCGTCCCATCAGACAGCATGATCACATCATTGCCGGCCGCGATCGCGCGTATGACGCGCTCTTTCAGCGAGTAACGTCGCGTCACGGCCGCCATTTCCAGATCATCGGTGATGACGATCCCGCGGTAGCCGATTTTGCCGCGCAGGACGCCGCGGATCGCAGCGGGGGAAAGCGACGCGGGAACGCGCTCGCCGCGGGGGCTGAAGCGGGGATGATAAAGGTGTCCGACCATGACCATGTCGGGCGCCGCTGCGCCGGTGAGTGCGCGGTAGGGCGCGAGTTCGACCGCGTCCCATGTCTTGGTGAGATCCACGAAGCGGCGGTGGCTGTCGGCCCAGCTCGAGCCATGTCCGGGAAAGTGCTTGGCGGAGGTGAGCACGCCTGCCGCCCGGTGTGCGGAGATAAACGCGTGCGCATAGGGGAGAACATCGGCTGTGGTCGCCCCGTAGGCGCGGCGCTTGCGGGCGATGATCGGATTGCGGCGGTTGCGGTTGAGATCGACGACCGGGCCGAAGTTGAGGTTCACGCCGAGGCGCGCCAGATCGTCGGCTGCCTTGCGGTAGCGGACTGCCGCTTGCTCCGGTGAATATCGTGCC
>JBCBJG010000062.1:0-13644 GCA_038523655.1 Pseudomonadota bacterium
CCCGTATGCGCCAGAAGCGCTTCAGGGGCAGCTTATGGGCTTGGCTGAGGTCGCGTCTCAGGCGACCTGGCGTTCCGGCGGGTCGTGCGTTGTGTCGCCGGTGCTATCGGCGTTCTCGAACTCCTTCGCTTCATGTTCAGTTGTGCGTGCCGGTGCGCCAGGGGTGTCCGTCGTGTCCTGATGCGTGCGCTGGCGGGCGCGCATCGACGGCGTATCGGAACCGCCTGCGCGCTCTGCGCCATCTGTGTTCTGCTCCTGCACGCGGGTCAGAACGATCCGCATCATCGCCCCGCGCCGTCCATTCACGATGTCGGGTGCGTCTTCGAGATGCAGCGTGCCGCGGTGTTGTTCGGCGACCTTCTGGACGATCGCGAGGCCAATGCCCGTGCCCTTCGCGCGGGTCGTCATGTATGGCTCGGTCAGGCGGCGGCGGTTTTGCGCGGGGAGACCGCAACCGTTGTCGATGACCTTCAGCGTGACCGTGTCGTCCGCATCTTCGAGCTTCACGGTGATTTTGCCCGCGTAGTCAGCCGGCGTCTCGTCGCCCTCCACGACGGCGGCGATCGCCTCGGTCGCATTTTTTGTGAGGTTGGTCAGGAGCTGGCCGATCAAGCCGCGGTCACACCGCAGCGGCACTGCGTGGTCCGGCACGTCGACCGCGAATGCGATATCGGGATGGCCGTTCTGGAAAAGATAGACGCTTTCCTTCACCAGCGTGCGGAGATCGTGATCTTCCATCTTCGGTTGCGGCATGCGTGCGAAGGCTGAGAACTCGTCGACCATGCGGCCTATGTCACCGACCTGACGAATGATCGTGTCGGTGCAGCGCTCAAAAACTTCGCGGTCTTCGGTGATGGCCTTGTCGTACTTGCGGCGCAGACGCTCCGCGCTGAGCTGGATCGGTGTCAGCGGATTTTTAATCTCGTGCGCGATCCGGCGGGCAACATCCGCCCATGCGGAGGTGCGCTGCGCCGTGACAAGCTCGGTGATGTCGTCGAACGTGACCACGTAGCCGTCATTGTTCGGGCCGGACTGCTCGCGCGTGATCTGGACGACGAGATTACGCTCCACGCCGTCGCGGGAGATGTCGAGTTGTAGTGGTGTTTCGCTAGGCCGTCGCCGTGTCGCCTCGGTGAATGCGGGGGCCAGCTCAGGCACGACGTCGACCACGTTCTGGCCTTCGAGGCCGACGCGGGTGGTCCCGAGCAGAGAGGCTGCCGCCCGGTTCACGGCATCGATGCGCCCCCGATTGTCGAGGCCGAGAACCCCGGCACTCACGCCGGACAATACCGCCTCGATGAACCGACCGCGCTCACTCAGCCGGGCGTTGGTCGCGACGAGCTCGTTGCGTTTGACGGCAAGCTCGCCGGTCATTTCGTTGAAGGTGTTGGCGAGCTGCGCGAAATCCCCTTCGCGCGACTTGACCGGCAGGCGGACATCGAGATCGCCCGCGCTCACGGCTTCCGCCGCTCCGATCAGACGCCGGACGGGCGCGACCAGTGCAGTCGCGAACCACAGCCCGATCCATATCGCCGCAAGAAGCAGCGTCACGGCGACCATCAGATACATCAAGCCGAACGCGATCTGCACACCGGCGCGGCGTTGCGCCAGCGCGCCATATTCCTGCACGCCGTCGCGCGTCAGCCGCAGGTGGTTGAGGACCTTCGCGTCCACCTGGCGGGCGACGTACAGATACGTGTCGGGCCGTTGTTCTAATTTCTGCAGAACGGCGACGCGGTTTCGGCGACCGGGCGCAATGCTGACGGCGTTGCCGTTGCGGGCCTCTTCGAGCGCGGAGGTCGGGGGCGCAAGGTATGCCCGATCACGCGCCTGGACCGCGGTGGCGAGCACTTCGCCTTTCCCGTTGAGGAGATAGGCGAAGAGGATGTTTCGCACGCCGGCCTGCTGGGAAAGGACGATCGGGAGCGCGCTTTCCGGGGCGCCGGAGCTGTCGATATCACGCGCCATGGCGATGCCGTCTGCGCGCAGCACCTGCCCGTGCTCCTGGACGTACGATTCAGCCACTTCCAGCGAATTCGAGATAATCGCCTGCGTGCGGGTCGAAAACCAGTTGTCGAGCCCGCGGTCGAGCGAGATGGACGCGAAAAGCGCCAGGATGATCGCGGGCACGATCGCGATCACGCTGAAGAGCCCGACGATCCGGGCGTGGAGGCGCGAGGCGGCGGCGCGGCGGCGGCGGGCGCGGAGTAACTCCCAGGCTTGCCACGCGATGACCCCAATGGCCGCGGCGATCAGCAGTGCGTTGACCGCGAGGGCGGTGGTGACCACGCCGTGTGTCGGGCTGAGCGGGGTGAGACCCGTGAGGATCATGCCGGTCGCGAGCGCGGACAAGAGCGATAGAGGTATGACCGCGAGGCCGAACCAGAATGCGCGACCGTTGGCTTCGGCTGCGCGCCGAAGGTTGTCGCGGAGTTTCGCGAGCCGCTTTTTCACGCGCGCCATCATGTCGTGGGACGCAGACGTTGGGTGAGTGATGCGGGCAGTTGGATCGCCGCGCCAGCGGCGATGGCCACGCGATCTGCGCCCCGTTCCGCCGACCCTGTTTCTGCTCGTGTACGCATCACAGGTGTGGCTCCCGGGCTGCTAACGGTCGGAAAGTGCGGCAGAAAGGCGACAGATCGGCTGGCCAAACGCGCGGAGGGCGTCTTGGAAGCCACGAATGTGTCTTTTCTGGTACGCCGAACGGTAGCCGGGGAAGCTGCGGCCCGTCAATTGCGCGCGCACGAACTGTGTGTCGGCGGGGCAGTTTCGTGCTTTCGCACTTGACGAATGCGGGCCCGAGTTGGGCCGGCATGTATGCCTTCGGCCTGCCCTTTGAAGGCGGACGGACGGTTAGCCGATTACATGCCCAACAGGTACCCGAGGCGCACGAGCCGACGTAGCTGCCAGATTAATCCGCTGCCGGACCAAGGGTGCCGCGGACGACAGAAATGCCGAGTTCGCGGATTTTTTTCCGTAGCGTGTTCCTGTTCAGTCCAAGCAGTTCCGCCGCCCGGATTTGATTGCCACGCGTTGCGGCGAGTGCGGCATTGATCAGCGGCACTTCGATTTCCGCGACGACGCGATGATAAAGCCCCGGCCCCGGCATGCCGCCCGGCGACGCAGAGAACAGGTCTCCGAGATATCGCTCGGTGAACTCAGCGAGGGAGTCAGCATCCGCCAAATCGGGATCGAGCGGCGGTGGCTCGGCGTTCGATAGTTCGGCGACCACGGCCGCGCGCGTGATCGTGTCATGCGGCGACAGCGCGACGAGACGCTGCACAATGTTTTCGAGCTCGCGGACATTGCCGGGCCAGGGATGCTGCTGCAGCGCCTCCAGCGCACGGGAATCGAAGGTCCGCTCCGGCAGACCGGCGTCCTTGGTGTGACGGAGGAAATGGCGGACGAGGTCGGGCACGTCGTCGAGACGCTCGCGCAAGGGTGGCAGGCGGAGCGGCACGACATTGAGACGATAAAAGAGATCTTCGCGGAACACACCTTGCGCAATCTGCGCGCGAAGATCCCGGTTGGTGGCGGCGATGATGCGCACATCCGTCTTCAGCGGCGTGCGGCCGCCGACAGTTGTATATTCTCCTTCTTGCAAAACGCGCAGTAGACGGGTCTGCGCTTCCATGGGCATGTCGCCGATCTCGTCGAGGAAGAGCGTGCCGCCTTCTGCCTGCTCGAACCGCCCGATGTTCCGGCCCTGCGCACCGGTGAAAGCGCCTTTCTCATGGCCGAACAATTCGCTCTCGATCAGCTCGCGCGGGATCGCCGCCATGTTGATCGCGACGAACGGGGCGCGTCGGCGGGAGGAATAATCGTGAAGCGCGCGGGCCACGAGTTCCTTGCCGGTTCCACTTTCGCCGAGCACCATGACGGTCAGGTCCGACTGCGTGAGCCGGGCCATGACACGATAAATCTCCTGCATTGCTGGCGAGCGCCCGACGAGCGGAAGATCTTCGCCGCCGTCCTGCGTGGTCTGCTTGGTGCTCGGCGCCGGGGTCTCGAGCGCGCGGTCGACGACGGCGAGCAGTTCGTTCAGATCAAAAGGCTTGGGGAGATAATCATAGGCGCCATGTTCCGCCGCGGTCACGGCAGTGAGCAGCGTGTTCTGCGCGCTCATCACGATGACCGGCATCTCGGGCCGCGCCTGGCGAATGCGCGGGAGGAGATTGAACACATTGTCGTCGGGCATCACGACGTCCGTGATCACGAGATCGCCCTCGCCCTGACTGGCCCAGCGCCAGAGGGTTGCAGCGTTCCCGGTGATCCGCGGGACGTGACCGGCACGGGCAAGTGCCTGGTGCAGGACGGTGCGAATGGCCGTGTCGTCATCGGCGACGAGAATGTTTCCCATCAGGCGCGGCTGTCCTCGGCTCTTTGTTGATCGGTGGGCGTCGACGTGGTGGGCGCCCCGGCAGGCGGAGATTGCGTCGGTGGTTTTTCCATTATGCGCGGCGTGACGTTGAGCGCGCTTTCCCGCGCCAATTCTTCCTCGCGCAGTTCGGCCATGTCGCGGTGCAGTGGCATCAACACGCGAAAGACCGTGCGCCCGGACTCGCTGTCGTATTCGATGACGCCACCATGGTCGTGGACGATCTTGGCGACGAGTGCGAGGCCGAGACCGGAGCCCGCGCGTTTCGTCGTCACGAACGGATCGAACAGATGGGGGCGAATATCTTCCGCGATACCGGGTCCATTATCTTCCACCGTGATCATCAGCGGAAGCGACACGCGTTTTTGGGTGCCCGGAAGGGTCAGGTAAACGCCGGGGCGGAAGGCGGATGTCAGGCGGATGGTCGGCGCCTCAGGCCGCGCATCGCCAACGTCGTTCGGTGCCGATGTCGGATTGCCGCCAAGGGCTTCCGCAGCGTTTTTGACAAGGTTGAGGAAGGCTTGGATCAGCCGGTCACGGTCGCCCGCAAGCGGTGGCAGGGATGGATCAAATTCCGACTGGATAGTGACGTCGTTGGCAAAACCGGTTCGCGCGAGGCGCTGCACATGGTCGAGCACGCTGTGAATATTGACGGGCTCGCGCGGGAACGGCCGCTCGTCACCGAACACCTCCATGCGTTCGACGAGATCACGGATGCGGTCGGTCTCCGTGCAGATGAGCTGCGTCCATGCGCGGCCATCGTCATCCTGCGTCATCTCGAGAAGTTGGGCCGCGCCGCGGATGCCCGAAAGTGGATTTTTAATCTCATGGGCTAGCACAGAGGCCAGACCGGAGACGGACCTTGCGGCTGCCCGGTTGGTGACCTGGCGTTCGATCATCTGCGCCATGCTGCGTTGCTGGATGATGAGCAGCATATGCTCCGGTGCATCGGGCAGCAGCGAGCCGTAGACATCGATCGGGCGGTCCGACGCAGTACGCGGAAGACCAAGGTCGATGTTGTACTCATTGATCGATTTCTGCGTGCGGAAGACCTGTTCAACGAGCGCAAGAAGCGGGGAGCCGAAAGCGATCAGATCATCGAGCGGGGTGCGCTGTAGGGCGGTGATGCCGATGCCGAAGAAGAACTCGGCCGCTGAGTTGGCTTCGAGGATCTGGCGTTTCTCATCGAGGATCAGCACGACCTGCGGCATTGCATTGAGGATCGCACCTTCGGTGAATTCAATTGGCCGAGCTGTATTTTCCCTCTCTGGCGATCTTGCTTTCGCGCCTCGGCCCGCGGCGCGTTGAGCGCCAGTGGTGCCACCAGCGCCCGCAGCGGCTTTGGATGTGGTGGGCTTTTTTCGGCCGGTGGTTTTCTTGCCGCTCATCGCGCTGCGCTTCGTCCCACGAGCCCTTTAGGCCGCACGCTGGGCGAGCGGGCGGAAGCAATCGGCGATGCCCTGCTGGATCGAGCGAATATTTTCCTCTCTGCAAAGACGGCCGCGCCACTCTCGCGCCGTGTCGCCCGCGCCATGCCAGCGCTCGACATACCAGCCCAGATGCTTGCGGAAGTTCCGGATGCCGAGGAACGTGTCGTAGTGCGCCAGCGAGGCGTCGAAGTGTTCCGCGACGATCTCGGCGAGGTCAGCCGGCGGCGCAGCGATGTCGCGAAAGCCGCGCGCGCATAATCCGGGAGCCCACGGTGCCCCGTACGCACCACGCCCGATCATCACTGCTTCCGCACCGGCGCGCTGACGCGCTAGGTGGGCCTCGGCCAACGACGTGATGTCGCCGTTCACGATGACGGGGATGGAGACCGCATCGACGACGGCGCGGACGCGGGACCAGTCTGCTTTGCCGGTGAAAAACTGCTCGCGTGTGCGACCATGCACGGTCAGGAGGACCATGCCGGCGGCCTCAGCGCGTCGCGCGAGATCAGGCGCATTGATGGATTGCGCATCCCAACCAAGCCGCATCTTGAGGCTGACGGGCACACGCACCGCGCCGACGACGGCATCGATCAGACTCAGTGCGTGGTCGAGATCGCGCATCAGCGCCGAGCCGGATTGGCCGCCGGTCACCTTCCTTGCCGGGCATCCCATATTGATGTCGATAAGATCGGCGCCGCGCGCTTCAGCGATCCTTGCACCCTCCGCCATCCAGTGCGCTTCGCGGCCGGCGAGTTGTACGACGAACGGGCCGTCCCCTGCCGGCGTTACGCGCGCCATCGCTTCTTCGTCACGCTCGGCGAGCTGCGCGCTTGCCACCATTTCTGAGACAACGAGACCGGCGCCGAAACGGGCGGCGATGGTGCGGAACGGGGCATCGCTGACGCCTGACATCGGCGCGAGCACGACCCGGTTGGCAAGAGTCACTCCGCCAACGCGGAGCGGCGCGTCGAGGTCACGGTGCGCATTGCGCGCGCGCGCAGTCTCCCCTGACGCCGCCTGGGATGGCTGGGCGCTTAATTTTTCAGCAGTGATAACGGTGTCGGCCTTCATGCCTATTTTGTAATCATCTTGCCTGCCCGTGTCGCGCGATTTTTTCGCCCTGCTCGATCGGCGGTGAGCCGCTGGAACAGTCAGCACTGCGGCGGTTGTTGTTGCGGGGCCAAGGTCTCGGCGGCATGAACGCCGGCAGGTGGGTGGCGGATAAACCGGGCCGGGCAAACAATGCAGAACGAGCAGGATGCGCCTGAGGGCGGGAAATGCGCCGCGCTGATCGTGGCTGCCGGTCGGGGAAGCCGGATGGGGTCCGCGGCCGGCGGCACCGCGAAGCAGTATGCCGATCTTGGTGGCCGTGCGGTGCTCGCTTGGTGTCTTGATGCGTTTTTGAACCATCCGGGCGTCGCGACCATCCAGGTCGTCATCCATCCGGACGATGCGGACCTATATGCGCAGGCGATCGCGGATCTAACCGGCGCTCAGCGAGAGAAACTGTGTCCGCCGGTGGATGGTGGCGCTACCCGGCAGGCGTCGACGGCGGCGGGGCTGGCAGCGCTTGCAGCGCATTGCTCCGCGCAAACGCCTGTCCTCATCCATGATGCGGCACGGCCATTCATTGACGCTGGTATGATCCAGCGCCTGTTGAACCGCCTGGAGGAAGACCAGCACACCGCGGGCGTAGTCCCGGCGCTTGCCGTGGCGGACACGCTGAAGCGCACCACATCCGACGGCATCCTGATCGCCGAGACGGTCCCGCGAGACGGGCTGTGGCGGGCGCAGACCCCGCAAGTCTTCAGATTTGCGACGATCCGCGCAGCACACGCCGCTGCCGATGCGGGTGGCCCGTATACCGACGACGCCTCAATCGTGGAAACGACCGGGGAAACCGTCGCGATCATCGACGGCGACGAAGGCCTGCGGAAATTGACCACGCCCGCTGACCTTGCATGGGCCCGCTCGTATCTCGCGCGTCAGGGAGGATCGGGTGGCATGTCGGAGAGCGAAGCGATGGAAACGCGGGTGGGGCAAGGGTTCGATGTGCACGCCTTCGCAGAGCATGACGCAACACCCGTCGGGGATGTGCCAGACCGCGTCGATGCGGCCGCTGGGGTCATCCTTTGTGGCGTCACGATCCCCCACAGTCATCGTCTGGTCGGACACAGCGATGCGGATGTCGGGCTGCATACGCTCACGGATGCGCTGCTCGGAGCGATCGGAGACGGCGATATCGGGACACATTTCCCGCCGAGCGAGGCGCAGTGGAAAGGGGCGAATTCGTCCGTTTTCCTGATCGATGCGGGCCGACGCGTTGCCGCACGGGGGGGACGGATCGTGCATCTCGACCTCACGCTGATCTGCGAGACACCCAAGATCGGGCCGCATCGCTCGGCCATGGTCGCCCGGGTGTCCGAGTTGCTTAAGCTGGCAGGTGACCGCATCAGCATCAAGGCCACGACGACTGAGCGGCTCGGCTTCCCCGGTCGTGGTGAAGGGATCGCCGCACTGGCCACAGCAACCGTACAGCTTCCGCGCAACGCTGCTGGCGTCGGATAAGAGCCGCGCTCATGAGGCAACGGCTGATCAGCCTCGGGATAGGCATGCGGTGCGGCAGGCTTGCACCAGTGTGACCAAACCATCGCCGGGTCCGGTCGGCTGCGTTGCCGGGTGCGGAGAATCATCTCAGTTTGCGGCATATTCGCGGGCACCCGGGGTGAGACGATGAAACAGAACGCCGAATTGCGTGGGCTCAGCGTCGAGGAAATTGGCGCGTCTTCGTCGGCGTCCTGCATGGCGCTGCGGGTTCGTCGGATGAGCAGAATTATCACGCGGGTCTACGACGATGCGCTCCGTTCGCTCGGGCTGACTTCGTCGCAGTTCACCCTGCTGACCGCGGTTGCCCAGCGGGACGGGATTACCGCGGCGGAAATCGGTGTCAGCCTCGATATCGAGAAGTCGACGCTGAGCCGTAACCTGAAACGGCTTGTTGGCATCGGTCTCATCCAGATGGACCCACCGGCCGGTCGTCACGGTCGTGGCCTGCATCTGACCGATGCAGGCCGCAAGGCGATCCACACGGCCTATCCGGTGTGGCGTCAGACGCAGGACAGTGTCGAGCGGGTTCTTGGCTCGCACTCGAGCGAGGAATTCGACGCCATCCTCGATACTGCTGAGAAGCTCGTTGCCGCCTAGGCGATGTTTTCTTCCAGGGTCGTCGCTAGCGTCGAGCGGGTTACGGCGGCGCTTTCCTCCGCTGCACTCATGCTGATTACGGCTGAAAGCTGCACGGGCGGTCTTATCGCCGGTGCCGTGACTGAGCGTGCGGGCTCTTCTGCGGTTTTTGACCGTGGATTTCTCACCTATTCCAACGCGGCCAAGTCTGACCTGCTCGAGGTTCCAGCGGATCTGATTGCCGATTGCGGTGCGGTGAGTGCGCCGGTAGCGGCGGCAATGGCGCAGGGTGCATTGCGTGCGGCTGATGGCGATGGGCGCATCGCCATCGCGGTGACCGGGGTTGCCGGCCCCGGCGGTGGATCGGCAGCAAAGCCCGTCGGGCTCGTACATATCGCGGTCGCCGTCGGCGCTGATTTTGCCGTCCGGCAGATCGAGCAGCGCTACGGAGAGATCGGACGGAGCGAAATCCGACTGGCAACCGTGGTCGATGCGCTCGACCTGGTGTCAGATGTGATCGACGAGCTCTGATCTACGCTGTGCCCCGCGCGCGACCTGCGCGTCAGGCAGCAGTACCCGCCGCACCCGCCTTGCTTCCATAAATGGCGTCCGCGCGCGCTTCGAATGCTGCGGCGAACTTGCGAAACGCCCGATCGAAGACGGCTCCCGCGAGCATTTCGAAGGTGCGGGAGCGAAAGGCGTAGTCAATCGCAAAGCTGACATCGCACGCCTCGTTGCCGCGGGGCACGAAGGTCCACTTGTTGTTCATCCTGCTGAACGGCCCATCCAGATATTCGGCGATGATCGTGTGCGTATCGCGATCCAGCACCGCTCGGCTCGTGAACGTCTCGCGCAGGAACTTATATGCGACGGTCATGTCCGCGATCACGGCTGGATGATCGCCAACCGTCACCCGGTCGCGGATCACGAGACGGTCACACAGCGGCACGAACTGCGGATATTTCTCCACGTCGGCGACGAGGTCGAACATGTCACTGGCCGAGTGGCGCACCCGACGCGTCGTCTCGAAGTGGGGCATGGTGATTGTTCAGGCTGACGGTGCCTGGCTTGCAGCGCGGGTTGCGCGCAAGCGCTCGAAGTCCGCACCTGCATGGTACGACGACCGCGTAAGCGGACTTGCGGAGACCATGCTGAAGCCTTTTGCCCGCGCTATTCGCTCGTAGGCGGCGAACGTATCGGGCGTGACGTATTCCTTGAGCTCCGCGTGCCGCGATGTTGGTTGCAGATACTGTCCGATCGTCAGGAAATCCACATCGGCCGCTCGCAGATCGTCCATCAATTGCAGAACCTCGTTCCGCTGCTCGCCGAAGCCCACCATGATCCCGGACTTCGTAAAAATTGTCGGATCGCGTTCTTTGACCCGCTGAAGGATACGCAGGGAGTGAAAATACCGCGCGCCAGGACGGATCTCGAGATAGCGCGAGGGCACGGTTTCGAGGTTGTGGTTGAAGACGTCCGGGCGCGCGTCGATAACGATCTCTTCAGCGCCACCCTTGCGCAGAAAATCCGGTGTCAGCACCTCGATCGTGGTGGTGGGATTGACGGCTCGGATCGCGCTGATCGTCTCTGCGAGATGCTGCGCGCCTCCATCGTCGAGGTCGTCGCGGTCAACCGACGTGATCACCACATGCTCCAGCCCGAGACGTGCGACCGCGTCGGCCACCCGCTTCGGCTCATCCGCATCGAGCGGCGCGGGCATACCGGTGCGCACATTGCAGAAAGCGCAGGCGCGCGTGCAGACCTCTCCCATGATCATCATGGTCGCGTGTTTTTGCTCCCAACACTCGCCGATGTTTGGACAGCCGGCTTCCTCACAAACCGTGGTGAGCCCGTGGGTGCGCACGATCTCGCGGGTGCGCTCGTAGCCGGCGCTCACCGGGGCCTTCACGCGGATCCAGTTCGGCCGGGGTGGACCGGAGGTTTCCGCGCGACGTTGTTTTTCCGGGTGTCGGGCCGGCGTCGGCGGGTTGATACGCCCACGGGTGTCGAGAAGAGTCGCCATACCGCTGATATGGTCGAGGGCGCGGCGCCTGTCCAGAAGCGGCCGCCCGGCAAGGCACTTGATCCATTAAGGCGGACGACTAGCTTTCAGTCCGCTCGACGTCTGCGGGATCGAGGCCATCCGCTGCGGGCGCTGCGCGAAGGCGTCGGGTAACTGGGATCGACACCAGCGCGGCGATGATGAGCACCACGCTGACCGGCCCGAGTGCGACCATGCCGAGGGCGTCGAGGACATAGCCCCCGTTCGCCGACCCCAACGCGGCGGCGAGGTAGATCGCCGCTGCGTTCAAGGCGAGGAGAACTGGCGCAAGTGCCGGATCGAGTGCCGCTAGCCTCGCCTGCTGCGGCACCATGAACGACCAGCCGACGATGCTCCAGCCAAGCGTTAGCGCACCGGCAGCGATAATCTCAGTTGCCCCAGCGGCTGTGCCCGAGAAAATGCCGACCGTGAAGAGCGGCATGGAAATGGCCTGACCGAGACACAGGCAGGCGAGCGTGCGGTCCGGACCGAGGCTGTCGGTCAGGCGGCCGCCCAACACATTGCCGAGCACCGCGCCGATGCCGAACACCAGCAAGAGTGCGCTCACGCCGGTGCCATCCAGTCCGAAGCTGACCGTGAGTACCGGCGCGAAGAATGTGTAGAGCGTCCACACGCCGCCCATGAAAAAGACGGTGAAGGCGATTGCCGCAAGCAGCTTCGGGCGGGTGCAGGCGTCGACGAGGGATCGCAGGTTGGTGACCGGAACAACCAATCCGGTCGGCAACTGGCGGAACAGCACGATGGCTGCCGGAAAGGCCAGAAGCCCGGCAAGGGCGAAGGTTTCCCGCCAACCGACGGAATAGCCGAGCCACGCACCGATCGGCATGCCGATCGCCTGCGACAGCGTAAGCCCGCCGAAGACAAAGGCGAGTGCGCGGCCGCGCTCCTGCTCGCTGACGAGGGCGATGGCGACCGATGCCGCGACGGGGGTGACGACACCGGCGCCGATCGCGGCCAGAGCGCGCGCGATCAGCAACATGCTGAGCGATGGGGCGAGCGCGCAGAGCAGCGCCCCGACGCCGAACACAGCCAGGCCGCAGACAATCACGTTTCTCCGCTCGAACCTGCTGGTGAGCGCCACCCCGAGCGGGGAGCCGATGCCATACGCGATCGCATAGGACGTCATCGTCAATCCCGCGCCCGCGTCGCTGACCCCGAGCCCGGCGGCAAGCGCAGGGAGGATTGCAACGACGACGAATGCGCCGAAGCCGATGGCGAAGTTCGCGAGCGCGAGAACGAAAAGCTGTGTGCGGACATCGGCAAACCGAGCCGGTGGAGGCGCTGCAGTCATGGCGTCACGATCAGGCGGGGCTCGCGACACGTGTCTCGTTCCCCTCTTCGTAGCGCGTTGTCGAGGTGTCGCTGGAACCTGTCAGGGCGACACCAGGCTGTCCGCGCCGGCTGTCGTGTGGCGCCGAATATTGGTTGCGATAGCTGGGTGTTGCCGTGGTCGATGTCAGGTGTGGATCACCCGATCGTACGCATCGAGTACACTCTCATGCATCATTTCCGAGAGGGTCGGATGCGGGAAAACCGCTTGCATCAGATCTTCCTCGGTTGTCTCGAGTTGCATGGCGATCACGTAGCCCTGGATCAACTCTGTGACCTCTGCCCCAATCATGTGCGCGCCGAGGAGTTGCCCGGTCGAAGTATCAAAAATCGTCTTGATCATGCCGTCGGGTTCGCCGAGCGCGATGGCCTTGCCGTTGCCGGCGAATGGAAAACGCCCCACCCGAATGTCGTGACCGGCGTCGCGCGCCGCGGCTTCCGTCAGGCCGACAGAGGCGATCTGGGGATGGCAGTACGTGCATCCCGGGATGCGCTCCTTGTGCATGACATGCGGGCTATGACCGGCGATCGCCTCGACGCAAATGACCCCCTCGTGCTCCGCCTTGTGTGCAAGCATCGGCGGCCCGGCGACGTCTCCGATTGCGTAGATCCCTTCGACATTTGTGCGGCCCGCGCCGTCGGTCACGATGCAGCCGCGCTCCATGGTGATGCCGAGCGCCTCGAGCCCAATGCCTTCGACGTTGCCGACGACGCCGACGGCGGAGATCAAGCGATCGGCCTTCAGTGCCTCGGGCGCTGCATCCCCGATGACCACGTGCGCCGTGACGCCGGTGGTATCTTTCTCGACGCGATCGACCTTCGCGCCGGTCAGGATTTTCATCCCCTGCTTTTCGAAACGTTTTCGAGCATGGGCGGAAATCTCCTCATCCTCCACCGGGAGAATGCGGTCCTGCACTTCGACCACCGTCACCTCAGCACCCATCGTGCGGTAGAAGGATGCGAATTCGATCCCGATTGCACCTGAACCCATGACAACGACGGCGCCGGGAATTTCCTCCGGAACCATCGCCTCGTAATAGGTCCAGATCCGATCGCCGTCTGGCTCGATCCCCGGGAGCGTGCGGGGCCGGGCGCCGGTTGCGACGATGATGTGTTTGGCGCTGTAGGTCCCCGGCTCAAGCGTGCCTTTGGGGCGCGGGTGGGCCGGTGCTGCGGCAAACACATCATCGTCGCAACCGGCGCCCGGCCCCGCACGCTCCCGGGGATCGAGCCAGACGGCGATCGGATCTGGACCTATTACG
>JBCBJG010000063.1:0-13457 GCA_038523655.1 Pseudomonadota bacterium
GGCTTCGCCCCCGACAGACATGCCCCTCAGAAAGAAGGGCGGCGAGATCATCGCCGCCCTTTTTGTGTTCGGCTCGCACGCGGCCCGGTCACCGTGACCCGTCGTTTCCCGTCCCTCAACCCATCCCTCATTCCGTCCCGCGCTCCCGGCCGTCGATCCGCTCCACCTCGTCTTTGCGATCTGCTGTCGGCATGCGTTTGCGATTTGCTGACGGGGTGTCTAATGTCCGGCCACTCTCGACCCGGCCGGCCGCGCGCCCGCTGCGACGAGGGCTTCTGCGTGTCCAAGGCACGCGCGCGGAGCGTGGGGGAGGACGCCTTTTTTTCGCTCCGGAGCACAACTAGTTTGCGGGCGCATAACCGCATCACACAGGGGAGACGCCTTTATGGATCGTCGTTCATTTCTCAAGAAGGCCGGGGTAGCGGGGGCAGGTGCAGCCGCCGCGTCGACACTGGCGGCACCGGCGATCGCCGGCGGTCACCAGGAAGTCGTGATGGTCTCGACGTGGCCACGGGATTTTCCGGGTCTCGGTACCGGCGCACAGCGTCTGGCAAAGCGCATCGAATTGCTCACGGATGGCCAGCTTAAGATTCAGTACTTCGCTGCCGGTGAGCGGGTGCCCGCGTTCGACAGCTTCGATGCCGTCGCGTCAGGCAACGCCCAGATGTACCACGCCGCCGACTACTACTGGAAAGGCAAGCACCCGGGTTGGGCGTATTTCACCGCGGTTCCGTTCGGCTTCACCTACACGGAAATGAACGCGTGGATGTACTACGGCGGCGGTCAGGCGCTGCTCGACGAACTCGCTGCAGGCTTCGGCCTCAAGTGTCTGCCGGCCGGTAACACGGGCGTGCAGATGGGCGGTTGGTTCAACAAGGAAATCAACTCCGCCGACGACCTCAAGGGTCTGAAGATGCGCATTCCGGGCCTCGGCGGCGACGTCATGGCCAAGCTCGGCGCATCGCCGGTCTCGCTGCCGGGCGGCCAAATCTACGAGAACCTCGTCTCCGGTGCGATCGACGCGACGGAATGGGTTGGCCCGTGGAACGACTACGCGATGAAGTTCTATGAAGCTGCGAAGTTTTACTACTACCCGGGCATGCACGAGCCGGCCTCACAGCTCGACCTCGGCATGAACCTCGAGTGGTACAACAAGCTGACGGACTTCCAGAAAGCCGCCATCGCCGCTGCCTGTCAGGCCGAAAACCTCGACCTGATGTCGGAGTACAACGCGAAGAACGGTTCGTTCCTCGCCAAGCTCCGCAATGAGCACGGCGTGAAGCTGCGCCGCTTCAACGAAGATGTTTACGACAGCTTCGGCGAAGCCGCGGCGGAAGTCTTCGAGACGACCGTTGCTCACTCGGATCTCGCCAAGCGGATCCACGAGAGCTTCGTTTCTGCACGGAAAGACGTCGGCGGCTGGATGAACCTGTCGGACGGCGCTTACCTTCAGGAACGTAACCGCGTCCTCGGCGTCGAGTAATCGATCTCGCTTCGCCGGGAGCACGGCGGAGCGGAAGACGATCTGAGCGGGTGGAGCGTGCTGCGGCATGCTCCACCCGTCCCGGCTTGAGGGCGGGAACTCGCGTGCTCAAAAGCATGACTTCTTCCAAACCCTCGCCTGCCATCGCGAATGCGTTGCGTGGGCTGGCGGGCTTCGACGGGAGCTTTCGCCTCTTTGGCAGTGACGGCTTCACCACGCGGCGTCATCGAGGCCGACTTCGGTGGAGAAAAATGCAACGGTGTGTCGGGGAGCGTGCTGCGGCATGGTTCATCCGGCAGCGCAGATCATCCTTCGGGTGAGATGCGCATTCGAATGCCTGTGCATCAGCCGACGTGTCGCTTGACGCTTCGGTGTTGGTCGCCGTGATGCTCAGTGCCTCGATGCTGAGTGTCTCGCTGCCGGTTGCGTTGATGGTGAGTGCGTTGGCCTCGGGGCCTGTGCGGGTTGGGGGAGGAAGTGCGCGTGAACGACACCGCGTTCGAAAGCTCGACTGGAACGACGCTCGTCCGGCTATTCGCGTGGGCGAACGTAGCGGCCGTCACCGTTTTTCTAATCAACAACTACCTGAGCTATTGGCAGGGTTGGCCGGGCGCCGGCGCGCTGTTCGGCGGCAGCGACGGCGGCCTGCTGGCGCTCCTCCAGGCGGCGCTCTATGCGGCGGCCATCATTTTCGCCGTCGCGTTCGTTGCCCGCTCGGGCGCACGGAGCCTCCGCGCCGACAGCGCCACCCTGAACGGCGTGGTCAATTATCTGATCCGCGCCTGCTTCTGGGCCGTGCTGTTCGTCGGTCTCGCGGATATGCTCGTGTCGTTCCTCAGGGTCGAGGCGTTGCTTCCGAGTGTTTTCGGCGCTGAGCTTGCAGGCAAACTGGACCTACCGCGCTGGCGGGGACCATACGTCCACGGGCCGGCAATCCTGCTCGGCATTCTCGTCGCGATGTTCACGCGCACGCTGGGTTTCACCTGGCTGACACTGCTGGTGGTGATCGCGGAATTGCAGATCGTGCTGTCGCGGTTCGTGTTCAGCTACGAGCAGGCATTCATGGGCGACCTCGTGCGCTTCTGGTACGCGGCGCTGTTCCTGTTTGCGAGCGCATACACGCTGCACGAGGAAGGGCACGTCCGCGTCGACGTGCTGTACGCCAGCCTGAGCCGCCGCACGAAAGGCAAGGTCAATGCCTTCGGTTGTGTCCTGCTTGGCATCCTGTTCTGCTGGGTGGTGCTCTACCTCGGACTGTCGAGCAAATCGGCCGCGATCAACGCGCCTCTCATCTCGCTGGAAATCTCCCAGTCCGGTTTCGGCATGTACACGAAATATCTGATGGCAGGATTTCTCGGCGTCTTCGCCGTGACCATGCTCATCCAGTTCTGTGCCTATCTGCTGGAGAACGTTGCCGACTGGCGCGGCGACCCCGGCGGACGCGAAGTGGTCGAGGACGATGATCCTTTCGCCGCGGCGAGCGGACACTAGGAGCGCGGAACCATGGAACTCTTCTTTCTCGCGCTGCTCGTCATCCTCATGGCGGGCGCCCTCGGCTCCGGTTTCCCGGTTGCGTTCGCGCTGCCCGGGTCGGCCATCCTGACGATCCTGATCGCCGCCGCCAGCGGCGCGCTCTTCGCCGGTGACAGCAGCGCGTACTTCGCGAGCGGCGGGGCCGTCGAGTGGCTCACCGCCGGGGTCTATAATTTCCGCGGCGTGTACTGGGAGGTCGAACGCGACACGCTGATCGCGATCCCGCTGTTCATCTTCATGGGGATCATGCTGCAGCGCTCGAAGATCGCGGAAGATCTTCTGCTCACGATGGCGCAGCTGTTCGGCCCGGTGAACGGCGGCCTTGGTATCTCGGTCGTGTTCGTTGGTGCGCTGTTGGCGGCGACCACGGGCATTCTCGGGGCAACCGTTGTCGCGATGGGGCTGATTTCCCTGCCGGCGATGTTGCGGAACAATTATTCCACGCCGCTTGCCACGGGTACGATCGCGGCTTCCGGGACGCTCGGACAAATCATCCCGCCGTCGATCGTTCTGATCATCCTCGCCGACCAGCTTTCGAGCGCGGTGGACCAGGCGAGCGTCGCGCGGGAAGCGCTCTACAAGGATGCCAACCCCGGCACGTTCTCGCTGCCGTCGGAGTTCGGCGTGATCTCGACGAGTGCCGGCGACATGTTCCTCGGTGCGATGGTGCCGGGGCTCGTGCTCGTCGGGCTGTTCATGCTGTACATTCTGGTGATCTCGCTGATCCGGCCGAGCGTCGCGCCGTCGGTGCCATTCGAGGGCTCGTTTGACCGCCATCTGATCGGGCGCGTGCTCATCATTCTGGTACCGCCGCTAACCCTGATCTTTGCGGTGCTCGGCTCGATCATTCTCGGGATCGCGACGGTGAACCAGGCCGGCGCCATCGGGGCGATCGGGGCCTCGATCATGGCGGGCTATCGGCTCAAGGCGGGCCAGTCGCGCGCGTTTTGGCCAGCGATCCTCGCGGTCGTGTCGCTCGCGTTGATCGTCTACGTGCTGAATAACTACTCGACGAACGTGCGGAGCATCTCGAGCAGCGAAGACGCTTTCGGCATCACCCTCGCGGCCTTTGCGGTCGCCGGGTTCATGGTGGCGGTCCTCTGGTCGCTGTGGCGGACCTTCCGGATTGAGGACACGCTGCGGGGGGTGATGCTGGAGACGGCGAAGACGACCTCGCTCGTCTTTATCATCCTGCTCGGTGCGGCGATGCTCACGGCCGCTTTCCGTGCCTTCGGCGGGGAGGAGCTCGTCAAGGAATTCCTGACGTCGCTTCCGGGTGGCTTCTGGTCTCAGTTCATCATCGTGATGGCGGTGATTTTCCTCCTCGGCTTCTTTCTCGACTTCATCGAGATCGCGGTCGTCGTCGTGCCGATCGTCGCACCGATCCTGCTGATGGACCCGTCGGCGAACATCACGGCGGTCTGGCTCGGGGTGATGATCGGGCTGAACATTCAGACGTCCTTCCTGACGCCACCCTTCGGGTTTGCGCTCTTTTATCTCCGTGGTGTCGCGCCCGCGGTCGTCAAGACAATCGACATTTACAAGGGCGTAATCCCGTTCATCGCGCTGCAGCTGATCGCGCTCAGTATCGTCGGATCGTATCCACCGCTGGTGAACTATCTGCCGACCCGGCTGTCGCTGCTTTCGGATACGGCGCCGCCGCCGGTCAATCCGCGCCTGCAGCACTGCATCGAGAAGCTCGTGTTCACCCGCTTCGATGCGCAAGGGGATGCCGTGCGCTCGGCGATCGCAACGGCCCGACAGCTGCCGCTCGCGGATCTCGCGAAGTCGCTTCGCACACCACTCGTCGAGAGTTTCGGCGATGCGGAAGCCTCGTTCGACAACATCGCGGCGATCCGTGCGGCGGAAGAGGCGGTCAACGAGGCAGCGCCGGCGTATTCCCCACTGCACTTCGAGGTCCGCGCGCTGCAGCGCAGGATGCGCCAGATCGATCGTGAGGTGACGGAGCTGCGGCGATCCTCGCGCGATCCGGAGGCGGTCCGCCACATCGAGGAACTTGCGGCTCAGAAAAGGGAACTCGAGGCATCGATCCCGGATGACTGGGCTGCGCGCAACGAAGCGTTCGCCAAGCTTACGCAGGCTGACCTCAAGGCGCGGCGGACATACCGTTCGGGCGTTGATTCAGCTTACGATCCGGTGCGCGAAGTGATCGCCGTCCTGCAGACGACGGACGCGCTCGCGGCGTTGGAGGACGATATTGTTGCGGTGGCCGCAACCGCGCGGACAGCACCGCCGGAGGACACCATTCGTCAGATCAAAAATCTGTCGCAGCAGATCCGGAACGCCAAAGGCGCCTCGAAGATCACATCACGGCTGAGCCGCGCGCGTCGTCTCCTCAAGAAGAAGCGGGTCGACGATCCGAAGCTCGCGAAACACTTCGACGATGCGCTCGCGGAGTTGCGCAAGGATGTCGAGGGTCGGCGTAAGGGCGCTCAGACAGTGCTGCCCGGCTTGATCAGCTACGAGGCGGCGATCCGCGATACGATCGGGCTACGGCAACAGTCGCGCCTACCTCGGGCTGAAGCGCTCGAAATCGCGGCTTGCAACTCGGTCCACCGTGATATCTCCTTGAGCTTCTGAGGTGGGTGGATCGGCATTCGGGTGAGCACATGGTGAAGCGATGGGGTCATCGGCGCGAGGCCGGTCGACAGCTTACTGCGCCGAGCCCGACCGGATGACCGCTGTCGCCTCGGCTCCCGACACCAAGGCTGCGGCCGATCCCGCCAGCGGCGCTCACGCGCACACCGCCATCGATACCGCTACCCCGGCCGTCTCTGTCGACGGCCTGCACAAGAGTTTCGGCGATCTCGAAGTGTTGCGCGGCATTTCGCTCGCCGCGCACGAAGGGGACGTCGTCTCGGTCATCGGCGCCAGCGGATCGGGCAAGAGCACGTTCCTGCGCTGCATTAATCTCCTCGAGCTTCCAAGCGCCGGAGAAATCCGGATCGGCGGCGAGCCCATTGCGTTCCGAAACCGGCGTGGTGGCGGACTAGAGCCATCGGACAAACGCCAGGTAGAGCGCCTGCGCGCTCAACTCGGCATGGTGTTCCAGAGCTTCAATCTCTGGGCCCACATGACCGTTCTGCAAAACGTCATCGAGGCGCCGATCCAGGTCCTTGGGCTCGACAAGGCGACGGCGCGCGCGCGCGGCGAGGCGCTGCTAGAGCGGGTCGGGCTGATCGAGAAACGGGACCAGTATCCGGCCTTTCTCTCCGGCGGCCAGCAGCAGCGGGCGGCGATCGCCCGGGCGCTCGCGATGGAGCCGAGGGTGCTGCTGTTTGACGAGCCCACATCCGCGCTCGATCCGGAACTCGTCGGCGAAGTGCTGCGCGTCATGCGCGGGCTTGCGGAAGAGGGCCGCACGATGATCCTCGTCACCCACGAAATGGCTTTCGCGCGCGACGTGTCGAGCCATGTCATGTTTCTGCATCAGGGCGAGGTCGAGGAAGAGGGTGCGCCGTCACGCATTTTCGGCGACGCCACGAGCGAGCGCACGCGAAGCTTCGTGCAGACCGTTGGCAGGTAATGAACGACGTGCCACAACGAAAACGACGTCAAATCAATGGAGTGCCTTCGATGAAGTCCATGTTGAAACTCGTTGCGATCGCTGCCGTCGCGTTCGGACTCGGAACCGGCGCCGCCTCGGCGCAGATCAAGCTCGGCCTCGATTCAGCACCGTACCCGCCGTTTGCGGAGAAAGATGCGTCCGGCAAGCAGAAGGGCTGGGAAATCGAGATCGGCGAAGCGCTGTGCAAGGCGATGGGCGAGGAATGCGTCTGGACGCCGACCGCATGGGACGGGATCATCCCGGCGCTCGTCGCAAAGAAGATCGACGCGATCGTCGCGTCCATGTCGATCACCGACGAGCGGAAAAAAACCATCGCCTTTTCCGACAAGTACTACAACACGCCGGCCGTCATCGTGGCTGCGAAGGGCTCCGGCATCACCGGAGATCCGGCGAGCGTGAAGGGCAAGACCATCGGCGTTCAGGTTGCGACGACACACGCGAACTACGCCGAGAAGCACTTCAAGGACGCCAACGTGAAGACGTATCAGGCGTTTGACGAGCACAACGCCGATCTTTTCGCCGGCCGGGTCGATGCCGTCATCGGCGATGCAATCGCGATCAAGAAGTTCCTGGAAAGCCCGGAAGGCAAGAATTACGGGGTCAAAGGCGAGCTGAACGATGAGGCTGTTTTCGGTCTCGGCGTTGGGGTCGGCCTGCGGCAGGGCGACACCGAGCTTCAGGAGAAGTTCAACGCGGCCATCAAGAAGATCCGCGAAGACGGAACGTATGAGGCGATCTCGAAGAAGTACTTCGACTTCGACATCTACGGCGGCTAATCCCGCTTTCCGAGCCCCGGCGTTCCCGCGCCGGGGCTTTTTTCTCCGCTCTGCAGCGTGTTTTGCGGACCATATCTGCGCAGACCACATGAAAAAACCTGACAGGGGCTGATGCCGTGTTCACGGGCCTCCTGATCTTCCAGGCCGATCCGCAAGGTCTCGAATGGTTGTCGCTCTGGCCGCCGGGCTGGGGCTCCAACATGCTGCGCGGGCTTGGCGCGACGATACAGATCGCCCTCGGTGCTTATCTGCTCGGAACGGTGATTGGACTTGCCGGTGCGCTCGGCAAGATGCACGGCGGACCGGTGCTGCGCGCTGTGCTGGAAGTCTACACGACGCTGATCCGGGCGGTGCCCGAGCTCGTGCTTATCCTGCTGCTCTACTACGCCGGGACAGATCTGCTCAACCGCACGCTCGAGGCCTTCGGATATCGGCCGATCGATATCTCCGGGCTCGCGGCGGGCATCTACGTGATCGGCTTCGTGATGGGCGCCTACGCGATCGAGGTATTGCGCGGGGCGATGAGCGCGGTGCCGATCGGCCAGGTCGAAGCGGCGAAAGCCTTCGGCATGTCGTTCTGGCAGCGCTTCCGCCGAATAATCATCCCGGCCATGATCCCGCTTGCGCTCCCCGGCATGGCGAACCTCTGGCTGATCGTCATGAAGGATACGGCGCTGCTGGCAGTGGTTGGCTTTACGGAACTCGCGACGGTCACCCGACAGGCTGCGGGGACCACGCGCGAGTATCTGATGTTCTACGTCGCAGCCGCAGCGCTCTATCTCGCCCTCACGATCGTCTCCAACATTATCTTCCGTCGGCTCGAGCGGTACTACCGCCGGGGCCAGACGCAGCCGGTGTAGCGCGCGATGGACTGGAGCTGGCTGCCCGAGTACGCGCCGAAATTCGTCGATGGCGTCTTGATCACGATCCAGCTGCTGATCCTCTCGCTCGCCATGGGCATGACGCTCGCGGTGCCGATCGGACTTGTTCAGGTCACGGGACCGCGCGTGCTCTCCTGGCTGGCGCTCGGGTTTTGCACCGTCATTCGCGGCACACCGCTGCTGATCCAGCTCTGGCTGATCTACTACGGGGTCGGCTCGCTCTTTCCCTACATGGAGGGAATTCGCGAGAGCTGGCTATGGCCGATCCTGCGGGAGGCGTTCCCTTACGCGGTGTTCGCATTCACGATGAGTGTTGCCGGGTATGCCGGGGAGGTGATGCGGGCCGGGTTCGCCGGTGTGCCGCGTGGTGAATTGGAGGCGGCACGGGCGACCGGCATGCGGCCGTTCACGATCCTGCGGCGGATCTGGCTGCCCCGCGCGGTGCAAAATGTCCTGCCGACCCTTGCGAACGAGTGCGTTTTCACGCTGAAGGCAACCCCGCTCGCTGCGACGATCACCGTGTTCGATGTGTTCGGCGTCGGCACGATCGTGCGGCAGGAGACCTACAAGATCTACGAACCGCTGCTGTTCGTTGCAGGGATTTATATCCTTATGACCGCAGTAATCGTGTTGATCTTTCGCTGGATCGAGGGACGCGTACCGCGCCCGCGAATGGGGGGCGCTTAGCGGCGTGACCGCCAACCGCTGAGCACTCGTGTGCGCTCGAGGCGCATGGCCATATCCGAGATATCCTTGGACATCCCGATTGCTGGTAGCGCGGGCCCGCCCGTGTCGTGGCGAGAAGGTCGACCGTGGCGGCTGATCAGGCCGCGTGCTTGCGGATCACATCGACGATGTTGTCCACGACTGCGTCGACCAGCGTTTGATCATCGCCTTCCGCCATGACGCGGATGACCGGTTCCGTCCCTGATGGACGAATAACCAGGCGGCCATTGTTCCCAAGGCGGGAGCGACCATCCTCGATCGCGGTTCGCACGTCCTTGACCTCGAGTGGTTTGCCCTCGGCGTAGCGCACATTCTTGAGGAGTTGCGGCACCCGGTCGAAGCGGGCGCAGACTTCGCTGACCGGTTTTTCCTCCTGCACGAGGCAGGCGAGGATCTGCAGCGCCGAGATGAGCCCGTCACCGGTGGTGCCGAAGTCCGACAGCACCAGATGACCGGACTGTTCGCCGCCGACGTTGTAGCCCTTGGCGCGCATGTGCTCGACGACGTAGCGGTCCCCGACCGGGGTCCGCTCGAGGATGAGATCCAGGCTTTCGACGTACCGCTCGAGGCCGAGGTTCGACATCACGGTGGCGACGATCCCGCCCTGCGCGAGACGGCCACGCTGGTGCCAGGTGTCCGCGATGACGGCCAGCAGCTGGTCACCGTCGACCACCTCGCCTTTTTCATCCACGATGATGACCCGGTCCGCGTCGCCGTCGAGCGCGATACCGATGTCCGCGCGCACTTCACGCACCTTCTGGGAAAGCACTTCCGGCGCGGTGGAGCCGCAATCCTTGTTGATATTTCTTCCGTTCGGATCAACGCCGACCGATACGACCTCGGCGCCGAGTTCCCACAATGCCGCGGGGGCCACCTTATAGGAGGCACCGTTCGCGCAATCGATCGCGACGCGCAGGCCTTCGAGGTTCAACTCACGCGGCAGCGTACGCTTGGCAAATTCGATGTATCGTTCGACGGCGCTGTCGACGCGACGCGCACGGCCGATATCGGTCGATGCGGCCAGCAACGTTTCCGCTTCCTCGTCCATCAAGCGCTCGATCTCGAGCTCGGTCTCGTCCGACAATTTATATCCGTCGGGGCCGAACAATTTAATTCCGTTGTCCGTGTAGACGTTGTGCGAGGCGGAGATCATCACGCCGAGGTCGGCGCGCATCGAGCGCGTCAGCATCGCGACTGCAGGCGTCGGCATCGGGCCGAGCTGGAAAACGTTCATGCCGACGGAGGTAAAACCCGAGACCAACGCGGATTCGATCATGTAGCCCGACAGGCGGGTGTCCTTGCCAATCACGACGCGGTGCGGGCGGCCACCGCCGTTGGAGAACAACGCGCCCGCGGCCATGCCGACGCGCATCGCGATCTCCGCCGTCATGGTCTTGCGGTTGGCCTCACCGCGGATGCCATCGGTTCCGAAGTATTTCCGTGCCACGATGTTCTCCCGTTGGCGCGCAGTGCGCTGCCGGTTGCCCCGCCTCGGCTCACCGGCGTCGGTGGATCGGGCTTTTATACGGGCGGAGGTTTGCAAGGCGAGCGCCAGTGAGGTTCGTTTACACCCCGGCAGAGTGGCGTCAATCGGGGCAACGACCGGCGCTCGAAGCTGTGGATTGCGCGGCGATCGGCAGTCGGGGTCGCGCTAGGCGTCTCGCCAGAGATCGATCGTATCGATGGCCGTCCAAACGGAGAGGGCCTGCCGCGTTTCCTCGACGTCGTGCACCCGGATGAAGTCAGCACCACCAGCGACGGCCGCAAGCGCGGCAGCGAGCGACCCGGCGATGCGATCTGCGGCCGTGTCGACCCCGCTCAGGCGGCCGATGAAACCCTTGCGAGAGGCGCCGACCAGGATCGGGGCACCGAGGCACGTGAAAGCATCGACGTGTTTCAACAGCACGAGGTTGTGCTCGATCGTCTTGCCGAAGCCGATGCCGGGGTCGATGGCGATCTGCTCACGCGCGATGCCGGCGTCGATGCAGGCCGCGATGCGTCCGCTCAGCCAATCGCGTATGTCGGTCACGACGTCGTCGTATCGCGGGTTTTCCTGCATGGTCTGCGGATCACCCTGGGCGTGCATCAGGAACACGGGAACGCCCATCTCGGCGGCCATGGCGAGCCCGAGCGGGTCGTGCGTCAGGGCGGAGACGTCGTTTACGATATGCGCGCCGGCGGCGACAGCTTCGCCCATCACGCGGGCGTTGCGCGTGTCGATCGAAAGGCGCGCCGTTGTTTTTTCAGCCAGCGCCTCAATCACCGGGATAACGCGGCTGAGCTCCTCGTCGACGCTCACGGGTTCGGCGCCGGGGCGGGTCGATTCACCGCCGATATCGAGGATGTCCGCGCCCTCGTCCTCGAGCCGGAGGGCATGATCGCGCGCCGCATCGGTCGAGGTCAGGCGGCCGCCGTCGGAAAAGCTGTCTGGCGTGACGTTGACGATGCCCATGATCCGCGGGCGGTCGAGTGGCAGCCCGGCGAAAACGCGAGGGGCGTCGCCGGGCGTGCGTCCATGCTGGTCATCCACGCCCGTCACCGCGCCGCAACAGCCTCTATCTCCATCAGCCAGTCACTGTCGAAGATACCCGTGACGATGCAGGTCAACGCAACCTTGTGACCATCGAGGTAAGCGTCGCGGGCGGCGCGGTATTCCTCGGAATCGGCGCGATCGGACAGGAAGACGGTGACCTTGACGAGGTCGTCGCGCGACATCCCGGCCGCGCGCAGTTGTGCGTCGATGTTCGACCAGACGAGCTTCGCCTGCGCAGGGAACGAAGGCGGGGCCTTTCCCTCGCCATGGACGCCGATCTGGCCGCTGATGAACAAGAGTTCCGATGCGCCCGTGACGCTCAGCGCTTGTGCGTAGGTTCCGGAGGACGGAGGGCCGTCTTCGGCGTTGATGGGGCGTCGGTGCACCATGCGCTCCACTTTTCTCCGGGCAGCATACAAAAAATCGCCGGCGCCTTGGGGCGCCGACGATCAGAAAGTTGCTCGTTTGGATGAGCAGCGTGTGTGGCTTACGCCGGCTTAGGCTCCGCGTCACCGATCGGTGGGGTCTGCGGACGCACGGCGCCGGCGGTGGGCACGGCAGATGCAGTCGGCCCATCGTTGTCGTCGGCGATATCGCGTGCCGGCGGACGACCAGCAATCACGTCGGTGATCTCGCTCCCGGTCAACGTTTCGTACTCGAGCAGCCCCTGCGCCAGCGCCTCGAGTTCGTGCTCGTACTCGGACAGGATCTCGCGCGCTGCGCGTTCCCCATCTTCGACCAAGGCACGCACCTCGTCGTCGATAAGCTTCGCGGTTTCCTCACTCATGTTCGTCGTTTGCGCGACGGAGTGACCAAGGAATACTTCCTGCTCATTCCCGGCGTAGCGAACGCGTCCGAGCTTGTCGGACATGCCCCACTCCATAATCATCGCGCGGGCAAGACCTGTCGCCTGCTGGATGTCGCCGGTTGCACCGTTCGTGACCTTTTCCGGACCGAAGATCTTGATCTCGGCTTCGCGGCCACCGAACGTCATGGCGATTTTCGACACGCAGTACTGGCGCGTGTAGCTGAGCCGGTCACGCTCCGGCAGGCTCATCGTCACGCCGAGTGCCTGCCCCCGCGGAATGATCGTCACTTTATGCAGCGGATCGTGGTCCGGCATATGGATCGCGACGATCGCGTGGCCAGCCTCGTGATAGGCGGTCAGCTTCTTCTCGTCCTCGGACATCACCATGGAGCGACGCTCTGCGCCCATCATCACCCGGTCCTTCGCGTCCTCGAACTCACGCTGCGTCACCAGCCGTTTGGAACGACGCGCGGCGAGCAGTGCGGCTTCATTGACCAGGTTGGCGAGATCGGCACCGGAGAAGCCCGGGCAACCACGCGCAATAACCTTCAGATCCACGTCCGGCGCGAGCGGCACCTGGCGCACGTGCACCTTCAGAATCTTGTGGCGACCGCCGATGTCGGGGCGCGGGACGACTACCTGCCGGTCGAACCGGCCCGGGCGCAGCAGCGCAGGATCAAGCACGTCCGGCCGGTTGGTGGCGGCGACGAGAATGATGCTCTCGTTCGCTTCAAAGCCGTCCATCTCGACGAGCAGCTGGTTCAGCGTCTGTTCGCGTTCGTCATTTCCGCCGCCGAGGCCGGCGCCACGGTGACGACCGACCGCGTCGATTTCGTCGATGAAGATGATGCACGGCGCATTCTTCTTCGCCTGCTCGAACATGTCACGGACGCGGCTGGCGCCGACGCCAACGAACATCTCGACGAAGTCTGAGCCGGAGATCGTGAAAAACGGAACGTTTGCTTCGCCAGCGATGGCGCGGGCCAGCAGCGTCTTACCCGTGCCCGGAGGGCCGACGAGCAGTGCGCCGCGCGGGATCTTGCCGCCGAGCCGCTGAAATTTGCCGGGATCGCGAAGGAACTCCACGATCTCTTCGAGCTCTTCCTTGGCTTCGTCCACGCCCGCTAC
>JBCBJG010000064.1:0-13331 GCA_038523655.1 Pseudomonadota bacterium
CGCTTGCGGGCATCCTGTTCATGAAGCGGCAGTGGCTGCTCGGGAAGCGCTACGGGTTCGTCACGCCGGGCGAAATGTTCGCCGAATACTTCCGCAGCGACACGATCCGACTGCTGGTCGTCGGCGTTGGCCTGCTCTTTACGATCCCCTTTGTCGGCATCCAGCTCCAGGCATCGGGCTTCCTGCTGAACACGATCAGCAATGGGCTCATCCCATCGCACTTCGCGATCTATGTGCTGGCGTTCGTGCTGTTCATCTATGTGGCCGCCGGTGGTCTGCGTGCCGTCGCCTACGTAGAGATCGTGCAGTGTATTCTACTCGCGCTTGGCATTATTCTCCTCGGCGCGCTCCTCCTCGCCATGATTGGCGGCATGGATCGGCTTCGCGACGGCCTCGCACTTCTCGCGGAAATCGACACGGCCCGAACCCCTGACGGCTACAGCCACTACTTCGCGGTTCCCGCCGTGATCGAGGCGACCCGCGACGGCACGACCGCGACGGCGAGCCCGTGGACCGCTGCGATGATCATGACGTACGCGCTCGCCGTGATGGGCATTCAAACGAGCCCAGCCTTCACGATGTGGGCGTTCGCTGCGCGCAGCCCCGCATCCTTCGCGCCGCAACAGGTCTGGGCCATGGCGGCTGCCGCAGGCTTCATCCTCATCGTTTTCTCTGCCTTGCAGGGCATGGCCGGGCATCTGCTCGGCGCAAACACCGCGATGAACGAGGCGGGCGAATTCGCCGGGATCGTGGACAACCGGATCGGGCTCGACACAGCCGATGCGGACATCATGGATCTCGCCGGCGCGCAGGACGTCCTGGTGCCGCTGCTGATGAACCTCTTCGCGGATACGATGCCGTGGCTGGTCGGTTTGCTAACCGTCTGCGCACTGGCGGCCATCCAGTCGACCAGCGCAGCCTACCTGACATCGTTCACCGCGATGCTGACCCGCGACGTGCTGAAACCATATGTGATGCCGCACGCATCCCATCGGAATCAGAAGTTCTTTGCCCGCCTGTTCACCGCGCTCGTGCTCGGCGCGGCCGTCTCGTTCGCAGCCTCGAGTAGCGACACCCTCGTCGTCTCCGGCGGCATTGCGGTGGCACTCGGCCTGCAGATGCTCCCCGCCCTTGTCGGCATTTGCTACGTCCCATTTTTCTCCCGGGCGGGCGTCGTGATCGGGCTAGTCTCAGGCGTCCTCGCCGTCCTCGCGACAGAGAAGATCGGCGGTCAGGTCGCCGTCGCGTTTGGCTTCGAGCTGCCCTGGGGGCGCTGGCCGCTGACGATCCACTCAGCCTTCTGGGGAATCGCAGTGAACTTAACCGTGACCGCTTTTTTCTCCACAATTCTTCCAGACGTCGGGGACCTCGATCATCGTCGCGCGTTTCACCGGTTCCTGCAGGATCACGCACGGGTCCCCGCAGGTAAACGTAATCTGGTGCCGCTCGCCTGGGCGGCGACACTCGTGTGGATCTTCTTCGCGATCGGACCGGGGATCATGCTCGGGAACACCGCATTTGGAGACCCGAACATGCCTGCAACCTGGCTCTTCGGCATCCCCTCGATCTGGGCCTGGCAGGTGCTCGCATGGGGGGCCGGCGTCCTGCTGTTGTGGTTTCTCGCCGTGCCGATGACGCTGTCGACACTGCCCGCGCGCGAAGTCCGTGCACTCAATGAAGACTACGGCGACCGGCTGCCGGCGTTGCTGCGGGGAGATACCTGAGCCGGGCTGCCCAGCCGAGTATGGATGGCGACGCAAGCGGCCGCCAGACGAGACGAGACGAGACGAAAACCGACGACACGAGTGAGAAAGTACGAGCGTATGACGAAGACACCACGAACGCGTCCCGGGGTCGGCCTGCTTGCCCTCGCGTCCCTGACCGCGCTGACGCTTTTGGTCCTCGGCGGCCGGACGCTCCTCGCCGACGATCTGCGATCCACGCCGGACTATGCCGCAGCAAGCCGAGCACTCGCCGCAGGAGATCATCGCCGGGCGCTTGCCGGCTTCACGGCCATTCTCGCAAAGCACCCCACGCACGCCGGCTCACGCCTCGGCCTCGCCCATACGTTCGCCGCGCTCGGGCAGACAGACGAGGCGCTCAGCGTGCTGCCAGCCGACGCGAAGGGGGAGACGGCGCCCGCGTGCAACCGCGCGCTCCGCGGCTTCCTGCATGATCTCGCCGGCAATGTTCCGGCCGCGCTTGCCGACTATCGCGCCGCCGCGCGTGACTGCCGCGCAGCCCGCGAGGGCCATTCCTGGTGGAAAAGCGTGGGCACTTGGCCGCATGAGCGCCCACCGGCCATCCGTGGCCGCCTGCGCTACATCGAGCAAGCAATCCGCGCACCGGGCGGCACCAAGAACGTCCGCCCGCCCTTGCTCGATCACGGCGACCGGAAGGCCCGCCTCACGGCGTAAGCCACTGGTCAGTCAGAGGTTCGTCATGTGTGCCCCCTGTTCGCGTAAGTTCGCCCAGGTTCGCCACGTTGACCCCCACTCGCCCCCGTCCGCCAAAGCTCGACTTGCAAAACCAACAACGTTTACAAAGCGTTAACATTTGCAGCTAGAATAGGGGCGCGGGATGATTCCCGCGTTGCTGGCGGCGTTAGCCGCGGCAGAGAGGTGAAAGCGCATGAACGCACCTCGTCTCGAGCCTGCCCCCGGCGTGCCGCTGCGGCGCACGGTTGGCAGCACCGATGGACCGCTTTCCCGGCGGGCCATGCACCCTATGTCGTCGTTTTCGATCCCTGCCCGTCGTCGTATCCGGCACGCGCTGAGCCGCGCTTGTCGGTCACGCCATCGGTTAGGCGGTCATGCGTCGCGTCCGACGACAGGACCTCACAGATGGAGCACCCATGCTGAAACGCATGCTCTCAGACCTGTTGGAACGTCAGTTCACGCGGTTCTCTCGCGCCGAGGCGCACCGAGAACGGCTGCACCTGTCACACTTTCTCTGGCGCCACCAACACCTCCATCCACCGAGTAGCTTCTGAGTTGACCAGTTCGAGTGCCGAGCCTTCGTGCTAGGCACCGCAGAACCGACGAAGCCGGCCCCCAGTGGGCCGGCTTTTTCGTTGGCGGAGCGGACCGCTCAGGTTCGCCACGTGCATCGCAGTCGAGGTTCTCCACCGCTGCGCAGAGAACCCGCCGTATCGCCCCGTCAGGCAAGGTGCTACGCGGTCCGCCAACCAATACGAGGCATGCACCTCGCCACCCGCCGGAACGTCATGGCCGAAACCCGCTCACCTTTTTCGAACCCCGAAGACATTCCGGACCGCGGCCACTTCGGCCTCGCCATGGAGCCGGTCCGCCTCATTGGCATGACCTTGCTCAAGATCGCCGGCTGGCGCGTCGAAGGCTACCTCCCACCAGTCCGCAAGCTCGTGATCATAGGCGGGCCGCACACGAGTAACTGGGACTTTATTCTCCTCGTCCTCTTTGCGCTCTACTTCCGCACGCCGACGAACTGGATCGGCAAGGACGCGCTCTTCAAGCCGCCACTCGGCTGGATCATGCGCCGGTTGGGCGGCATCGCCGTCGACCGCAGTCGCAAAAGCGACACCGTCAGCCAGGTCGTCGACGTCATCAACGCGCGCGACGACCTCGTCCTCGTGGTCACGCCGGAAGGCACGCGCGGGCGCGTGGAGAAATGGAAGTCTGGCTTCTATTGGATCGCGCACGGCGCCGACATTCCGATCACCATCTTCTTCGCGGACTACAAACGGCGCGTATGCGGCTTCGGCCCGGTCGTGGAGCCGACTGGCGACTATGAAAGCGATGTCCAGGTGCTGAAGGACTTCATGAAGACGATCACACCGCGCCATCCGGACCGACTGGCGAAGACGCCGGCGTCCAGCACGACGGAACCGGGACCTCACGAGCACGATTGAGCGACGGAGCCGGCACGCACCCGACGACGGCTGCGCAGAGGAGCACAGGATGTCGAACACCACGCACGAGAAAACCGAGGCGACCTTCCGTGAAAACGTCGACAAGATGTTTGATCGCGCGTCGTCCTTTCTCGATCTCGAGCCCGGGCTCGAGGAGAAAATTCGGACCTGTAACTCGACTTACACCGTGCGCTTCGGCGTGCGTCTGCGCGGGGCAATCCATACCTTCACCGGCTACCGGTCGGTCCACTCGGAGCACATCGAACCGGTGAAGGGCGGCATCCGCTACGCCGACAACGTCCATCAGGACGAGGTGGAAGCGCTCGCCGCACTGATGACCTACAAGTGCGCGCTCGTTGAAGTGCCGTTTGGCGGCTCGAAGGGCGGGCTTCGGATCGACCCGACCGGCTGGGAAGAGCATGAGCTCCAGGCCATCACCCGCCGCTTCACCTACGAGCTTGCGAAACGCGATCTGATTTCCCCATCGCAGAACGTGCCGGCGCCAGACATGGGCACCGGCGAGCGGGAGATGGCGTGGATCGCCGACCAGTACGCCCGCATGAACACCAACGAGATCGACGCCCGGGCGTGCGTGACCGGCAAACCGCAGCAGTACGGCGGGATCGCCGGCCGCGTCGAGGCAACCGGTCGCGGCGTCCAGTATGCTCTCCAGGAATTTTTCCGCCACGAGAAGGACGTGGCAATGACGGGCTTGAGCGGCAGCCTCGAAGGCAAGCGTGTCATCATGCAGGGCCTTGGTAACGTCGGCTATCACGCCGCAAAATTTCTTTGCGAGGAAGACGGGTGTCGCATTATCGCAATTGCCGAACGCGATGGCGCAGTGATCGATGAGAACGGCCTCGACGTCGATCTCGTGAAATCACATCTTGCGCAACATGGCGGCATCAAAGGGTACGACGGCGCGACCTACACCGAAGACAGCACGGAAGCGCTGACGCACGATTGCGACATTCTCATCCCTGCCGCGATGGAAGGTGCCATCACCGCCGAGAATGTCGACCGCATTAGCACGCGGCTCATCATCGAAGCAGCGAACGGCCCAATCACCGCCGATGCCGACCGTACGCTGTGCGAAAGCGATGTGGTCGTAATCCCGGACCTGTACGCGAACGCCGGTGGGGTGACGGTCTCCTACTTCGAGTGGGTCAAAAATCTCTCGCACATTCGCTTCGGCCGGCTTGAACGCCGCTCCGAAGAGAAAAATCATCGCATGCTCATGGAAGAGCTCGAGCGGATGACCGGGCAGACATTTTCCGCTTCCTTCCGGGAAATGTACGCGCAGGGCCCCGACGAACTCTCCCGCGTCCGCTCCGGCCTCGACGACACCATGCGCACGGCATACCAGGCCATGCGTGAGGTCTGGCACAACCGCGACGAGGTGCCGGATCTCCGCACAGCCGCCTATATCGTCGCCATCGAGCGGGTAGCGGCGAGCTATCGTGCGCTCGGACTTTAGCGGCCGACCTCCGTCATGGCGAAGCTTCGGTGCCTCTGCGGACTGGTGAGGTCAGACGGCGCCGTTCCCTCGCCGATCGTGAGTTGGCTGATCTCCGACGCGCACGCTCATGCCGCGCCCGAGCCGTTGGACTACGCGACGCTTTGCCGAAGCGCGCGTGCAGTTTGGCACTGTCGCGATTGCGGTCGGCTTGCGGTCGATGAGGTCGTGGACGGAAAGGTCCACATCCGGTGGTATCGCCCGGAAGAGCCGACCTAACCCGACGCCCACCAATCGCCCGCCTACCAGCCGCCCGCCCACCAAGCGCCCGCAAGCGTCGCGCAAACAGCCAGCGTGGTGATGATCCCCGTCCCGAGCCGCAGCATAAGCACACCGGCAACGCCGGTGAGTGCGACGGCCACCAGATCGAGCGTCGTCCAGATCGGGCGAAGGGTCTGGAGTGGCCCCAGCGTCACGCGGCCAACCTCTGCAAACAGCACCTGCACCGCGAACCAGAGCGAGAGGTTTGCGATCACCCCGACGATCGCTGCGGTCACGCCTGAAAGCGCCGCATTGAGCCACACGACCTCACCCGCCCGCTCGATGTACGGCGCGCCGGCGAAGATCCAGAGGAAGCACGGAACGAACGTCGCCCACAGGGTGACGATCGCGCCGGCAAGGCCCGTCGCGACCGACAGGCCGCCGCCGTCCCGCGCCGCCGCGAGAGTGCCGACAAACTGGTTCACCAGAATGAGCGGTCCGGGCGTCGTCTCTGCAAGACCGAGGCTGTCAAGCACCTCACCTGCGGTCAGCCATCGGTATCCCTCGACGACCTCCTGCGCCATGTACGCCAGAACCGCGTAGGCCCCGCCGAAGGTGACCACAGCGAGTTGGGAGAAAAATATCGCAGCCTGGCTCAGCACATGGTCGGCACCAAGGGCCGCGATCAGGATTCCGAGAGGCGCGAGCCAAAGCGTGCCCCAAAGCGCGACCGTGCCAAGCGTCTGGCGGAGAGGAATTGTGCGCCTGTCGGTCGTAGGCGTTGCCGGCGGATCGGCGCTCTCCCGCATTTCGCGAAGGAATATCAAGCCCACAACGGCCGCGCCCAGCACGACGAGCGGGAACGGAACGGAGAACAAAAACAAAGCCGCGAACGCAACACCCGCAATACCCCAATGCAGCGGTCTATGCAGCGTCCGTCCCGCCACCTTGAGCAGCGCCTGCAAGACGATCACCAGGACCGCAGCCTTGATGCCGATGAACACCGCCTCGACGACCGGCATCGCGCCGACCATGGCGTAGATTATCGCCAGCGCGAAGATCACGGTGGCACCGGGCAGGACGAACATCAGCCCGGCAGCAACGCCTCCGCGGACCCCATGCATCAGCCACCCGGCATATGTTGCAAGCTGCATCGCCTCTGGCCCCGGTAGCAGCATGCAGAAATTGAGCGCGTTGAGAAACCGGCGCTCGCTCAGCCATTTTTTCTCCTCAACGAGCGTGCGGTGCATGAGCGCGATCTGCCCTGCCGGCCCACCAAACGACAACAAGCCAATTCGCGTCCAGACAGCAAAGGCTTCCGCAAAGCTCGGCATCGCCGAGGCGTCGTGCGCCACCCGATGATTAGACATCGCCAGCCCCTCTCGCATCTTCGACGACCTTGTTGCAGGGCGCGCCCCTAACTGGCCCAGAGCACACCGTCATGACGGCCTCTCGACGGACAGCCTTTCAAAAGGCAGGCTTTCAACGGGCAGGCTTTCAACGGGCAGCCTGGCCGCAATCCACGCGGCGAGCCCACCCTCTAGATAAAGCGCATCGATACCGCGCGCGCACAACGCGGCGACCACACCCTGGCTGACCTCGTGACCATGCACACAGTTCACGACGACGACGCAGGGTCCATCAGCCCCCGCCTCGAGTGGCGGCCCCCACGCGTCGACTGCATCATGTGACCGGCGGATCGCGCCGCAGATCACGCGAGGGTCCGCCGCGAACGCCGCCGGCTTTCGCACATCGATGATCGTGACGGTACGATCCGGCGCGTCGAGAAGCGCGGCCAACCCGTCGACCGAAATCGACGGAACAGAAACAGTTCGGGAAAAAGTATTCGGCAGGTCTATAGCGTAATGCTCCGCATGCGGTACGGAGCGGCGCTTGGGCGGATGCCGGAACCCGCCGGTCAACCTACAGGGGCAGGTCGGGGGCAGGTGCGGGGCGGCCGCGGATGCCCCTCGACGTGATTACGCCGAGACACCGGGTCCGGCAAGCCTGCTCTTTTTCCTCTTCCCGCTCTCCGTTATGCCATCGATCACCAATGGTCATGGCGCGATCACCATTTGCCTGAGACGGAGCACGCGACACATGGATTTCGGATTGAAGGGGCGGCGCGCAATCGTGTGCGCAGCATCGAAAGGGCTTGGGCGCGGCGTGGCCGAAGCGCTTGCTGCGGAAGGCGTGAACCTCGTGATCTGCGCGCGCACCCGCGAGACGGTCGAGGCCGTCGCGCACGAGATCGCCAGCACAAACGACGTGGAGGTCACGCCGGTCGCCTGCGATATCACCACCGAGGCAGGCCGCGCGGCCGTACTCGAGGCCTGCCCGGCACCGGACATCCTGGTGAACAACGCAGGCGGTCCACCGCCCGGTGACTTCCGCGCCTTCACGCTCGATGACTGGCGGACGGCGGTCGAGAACAACATGCTCACGCCGATCGCGTTGATCCACGCGACAGTCTACGCCATGGCGGAACGCGGCTTTGGCCGGATCGTCAACATAACCTCCGCGTCTGTGAAGAACCCCATTCCAACTCTCGAGCTGTCGAATGGTGCGCGGGCCGGGTTGACCGGCGCCGTCGCCTCACTTGCCCGCAAGGTCGCGGCATCAAACGTGACGATCAACGCCGTGCTGCCCGGCCTCCACGACACCGATCGCATTCGCCAGACGCTCGCAGGTCGCGCCAAGGCGGATGGCATTTCTGTCGAAGCCGCGACCGAACGCGCCGGAGCGTCCATCCCGGCAAAACGCATTGGCGACGCCGGTGACTTCGGCGCAGTTTGCGCGTTTCTCTGCTCCAATCAGGCTGGCTTCATAACCGGCCAGAACATCCTCGTCGACGGCGGTGGATTTAATTCCACGATGTAAATGTGACCGCTGTCGTCGACGCGTCCCGTCTAGGCGTACTCCCCCGCCTTAAAGCGTTCCGCCATTTCCTGCTGGGTCTCGGCAATGTCGTCGAGCCAGCCGACGCGCATCTCGGGAACCGACTTGATCAGCAGTTCCGTATACGGTTTCGGCTCTGTCAGCACATCCCTCACGGGGCCAAAATCAACGACCTCACCGTTGTATAGAACAAGGATTTCGTCGGCGAACGACGCCACGGTTGAAAGGTCATGTGAGATGAACACGTAGGACACACCCGTCTTGTCCCGAAGGTCGCCGAGCAGACGAATGACGTTGGCTCCGACGATCGTGTCGAGCGCGGACGTCACCTCGTCGCAGATGATAACCACCGGATCGGCTGCGAGCGCCCTCGCGAGCCCCACCCGTTGCTTTTGACCGCCCGATAACTCCATCGGCAACCGGTTGGCAAACGACGATGGCAGCTCCACCATGTCGAGCAGCTCTGCGACACGCTCGCGACGTTTGCGTCCGCGCAGGCCGTGATAGAACGTGAGCGGCCTCCCGATGATCTGCCCAAGCGTATGGCGCGGATTGAGCGCGGTATCGGCCATTTGAAAAACAAATTGGACCTTCTGAAGTTCGCTCTTCTTCCGATTGCGCAGGTCAGCTTCGAGCTTTTCTCCGTCCAGAAGAACGTCGCCCTGATAGGCAGGAAGGATCCCGGCCATGACGCGCGCCAGCGTCGACTTCCCACATCCGGATTCACCGATGACGCCGACCACATGGCCGCGCTCAACAGTGACGGATACGTCCTTGAGGATTGTCACCGCCGGAGATCCGTCAGGGTTCTTTCCGTAACCGGCCGTCACGTTCTTCACGTCGAGCGCGGGCATGTCGCGTCGGAATGCACCATCGCTGACCTTGGCATGTTCGACAGAAGGTGCAGGACGAACCGCGCTCATCAGCTTCTTTGTGTACGGGTGCTTCGGGTTGTTGATGATTTCTTCCGTCGGTCCCTGCTCCTGAACCTTGCCGGAATAAAGCACAACGATGTGGTCAGCGATTTGCGCGACGACCGCGAGATCGTGCGTCACGTAGATAGCCGCGGACCCTTCTTCCTGGATGACCTTCTTGAAGGCCTTGAGCACCTCGATCTGGGTTGTCACGTCAAGTGCCGTCGTCGGCTCATCCAGCACCAGAAGGTCCGGCTTCTCTACGAGCGCCATGGCCGCCATCAAACGCTGGAGCTGACCGCCTGACACCTGGTGCGGATAGCGACCGCCGATCCGCTCCGGGTCCGGCAACTCGAGCGCGTGATAAAGCTCCAACGCGCGCTTATCGGCCTCAGCCTGACGCATACCGCCAAGCACGGCGGACTCAGTCACCTGCTCACCGATCTTGAGCGCCGGATTAAAGGTCGCAGCTGCGCTCTGCGCAAGATACGCGACGTGCTCGCCGCGCATGCTGCGTTTTTCATCCGCCGTCAGGGCAAGCATGTCCTTGCCCCAGAGTTTTCCGGTGCCACCGGAAAAGTGCAACCCCGGCTTGGTGTAGCCGAGCGACGACAACGAGATCGTCGTCTTGCCCGACCCGGATTCGCCGATCAACGCGACGACCTTGCCGGGCATCACGTCGAAGCTGACACCTTTGACGATCGGGATGGGGGGCGCGTCAAATGGACGGGCCTCGATTTGCAGATCGCGGACCTCGAAGAGGATGTCTGTATTGTGCTCTGTCATGGGATCACACCATCTTCTTGGCGAGGCTGCCACCGGCCTGGGCGGAGATATCGTCAACGATCAGGTTGATGGAGATCGTCACCGAGGCGATCGCGATCGCGGGTGCGATCGTCGCCCAGATATTTCCTCCCTCACCAAACCGCATACCGGAAAGGCTCTCGCGCACCATGCTGCCCCACTCGGATGCTGGCGGCTGAACGCCAAGGCCGAGGAAGCTGAGGCTGGTGACAAACAGGATGACAAACACGAGCCGGAGCCCGAAGTCGGTCGCGAGCGGCATCGCCGCGTTCGGCAGCACTTCCTTGCGGATGATGTACCAGGTGCCTTCACCGCGAGCGCGGGCGGCCTCGACGAAGTCCTGCACCATGATGTCCTGCCCGAGCGCGCGTGCGATGCGGTAGACACTGGCTGCGTAGACGACCCCGGCAAGCGCGATCAATATGATGATCGCGTCCCAGAACTGGGAGCCGGTTATTCGTCCTATAAATGGAGAGAAACCGGCGATCACCACGAGCCCGAGCATGATGTTCGGGAACGTCAGGATCGCGTCGACCAATCGGCTGAAGACGGTATCTGTCCACCCCCCCGCGACCGCAGCCGCGATCCCGAGGGTAATGCCGATGACGTACGCGAGGATCGTCGCGGTAAACGAGATCCCGATCGTCGTCCGCGCCCCCCACAACACGCGTGAAAACACGTCGCGTCCGGATGAGTCGGTGCCGAGCCATGCGTTGGCATCAGGATCCATGAAGATCGTGTCGACTTCCTCGTACTTCTCGATCACGTCCTCGATGTATTCGGCCTCATCGAACGGCGCGATGAACGGGCCGACGAACACGATCGCGATCCAGAACATGACGATCGCCGTGCAGACCCAGCCGACCGCCGACATCCGGAAACCCTGTCGCGGCGGCGCGTCGGGCAGCTCCTCGAAGACAAACTCGCCGTCCGACGACAGCGCTTCGTTGGCATCGGCGACGTCTTCCCGGTCCGGAACGACGCCAGCCTGATCGATATCGGTTGTTGTGACGCTCATTTCGGGTGCCTCAGTCTCGGATTGGACACGATGGAGGCGACATCCGCGATGAGGATGAGCACCACGTAGGTGACGCAGAAGATCATGCCGCAAGCCTGCACCAGCGGAATGTCACGGGTCTGGACACCGTCGACCATCAGCTTCGCGAGCCCGGGGTACGAGAAGATCGTCTCCACCACCACGACCCCTGAGACGAGGTAAGCGAGGTTCAGAGCGATCACGTTGACGATCGGACCGATCGCATTGAGAAGCGCATGACGGAGAATAATCCGGCGCCGCGGCACGCCCTTGAGGATCGCCATTTCGATGTAGGGCGAGCTCATCACGTTCAGCACACCGGCACGCGTCATGCGGATCATCTGCGCGGAGACGACGACAACGAGCGTCGCGATCGGCAGCGCCAGTTTGTAGAGCCGTTCACCGAACCCTTCCCCGCCACTCAGGTACGAGACAGAGGGCACCAGCCCCAACGAGGTCGCGAAGATGAGAATGAGGAAAATGCCAATCAGAAAGTCCGGCACCGCGATCAGCCCGAGTGTCGTCGACGTCACCATCCGGTCGATGATCTGACCGGGGAACATCGCGGCAAGGAGGCCGAGGAACACTGAAAGGGGGATCGAAATTCCCGCAACGATCAGCGCCATGAAGACGGTGTTCCAGATGCGGCTTTCAATGAGGCTGGCGATCGTCGCGCCACCGGCGGTGGAGATCCCGAGATCACCGGTAAAGAGGCTCGTGATCCAACTGAAGTATTGAGAGATCGCCGATCGATCGAGGCCGAGTTCCTTGCGTAGCGCCTCGAGCGTCTCAGGCGTTGCAGCCTGCCCCAGTCGGATTTGCGCGGCGTCCCCCGGTAGCACTTGCGTCAAGACGAAGATCAGCACCGATACGACCCAGATGAGTACGACACCGATGCCGAGGCGGCGCAAAACCAACTGCCCCATCGACAATTCCCCCCTTTGAATGTCTCGTGAAACGAACCGGCCGTCCTCGTTGCCGACGGCTGGAAAAAAATTGGCCGGACCGGTTTCCCGGTCCGGCCCTGTCGTCCCGCCTGTCTCTTAGGTGTCGAGCCAGACAAACTCGGGGAATTCCACCCCGCCGAGCGTTCCAATCGGCACCTTCGGAATGCCCTTAACGTTCGACCGGATCCCGTCGATGTACGCACGGTGTGTCGAGATCAGCGTCCCAGCGCCATCGGCGATCATCTTCTGGGCGGCCGTGGAGTACTCGAGGCGTTTCGCCGGATCGAGTTCCGCTTTCATGTCCGCAAGCAGGGCATCGAGCTTCGGCTCTTTCCAGGCCGATTCGTTCCACGGAGCGTCGGACTTGTAGGCCAGCGTCATCATGATGTTGGCCGACGGACGCATGTTCCACGAAGAAACGTGCATCGGCGCCTTGTTCCAGATCGCACCCCAGTAGCCGTCGTTCGGGACTTTCTTGAGGTTCAGGTCAAAGCCAACCTTTTTACACTCACGCTGCAGCAGTTCGCAGATCTGGGTCAGGCCCGGACCGACCTCTGCCACGTTGAGCTCGGCCGACGTGATGCCGGCGTTCTTGAGGTGGAACTTCGCCTTGTCCGGATCGTATGCGCCGATCGACTGATCTTTGGCGTACATCGCACCGTAGGCCGGTCCGACCGGCTGGTCGTTCCCGATGTCGCCGATGCCTTTCTGGACCCGTTTTAGGACGCGGTCGCGACGCTGGAGCAGCTTCAGGCCTTTGATCAGCTCGCCGTTCTTGTCGCCGGCAGGGCCGTTGTCGTAGCGCACGATAACGTCCATGTACGCGCCCGACGGCACTGCGAAGACTTCCGCACCGCTCGCCTGTTCGACCTGCGGCACCGACTTCGGATCGACGTTACCCATCATCTGGATGTCGCCGTTGATCAAAGCGTTCGTGCGCGCAACACCGTCGGTGATCGCGAAGGCTTCGAACTCGTCGACGTACGGGCGACCGTTAACCCAGTAGTTGTCATTGCGGACGTGCTTCGAGCGCACACCTGGGGTGAATTCGGTCAGCTTGTACGGACCGGTACCCGTCGGCATCGTGAAGTCGGTCGTGCCGTTCTTGACGATCTTGAAGTGGAAC
>JBCBJG010000065.1:0-13242 GCA_038523655.1 Pseudomonadota bacterium
CGGTGGAAAAAGCCCAGCCAGCGCACGGAGAAAATTCATCCGCGACCTCGACCGGTCAACCGCGACCTGCATGGCGGGTCGGCATCGCGGCCACCGACCGCCGGGCCGGCCATACGGAGCATTATTCCGTCACCGGCGATCATGTCGTGCTCGCAGCCGGGACGCTCGGGACAAACGAAATTCTGATGCGCGCCGCGGACCGGGGACTTTCGCTCTCCGACCGGCTCGGGCACGGCTTTTCGGCAAACGGCGATGACATGGTCTTCGCGGCGGAACTCGATACGCCGGTCAACGCCGTAGCCACGGGCTACCCATCGCAGGCGCCGAGCGATACGCCCGCCGTTGGCCCGCACAGTATGGCGATCGTCGATCTCGGTGATGATACCGCGCCGGTCTGGGTGCACGACGGGACGATGTTGTCGGTCATGGCGCGGATCGCGCCGTTCAAGGAACTCGCCGGGCTCGGTCTGCTCCGCGCTGCTCGGATGTTCGCCGGGGGGCCATGGCGCGGAGAACTCTCGCGCACACAGGTTTATTACCTCGTCTCGCACGACAGCGGCGAAGGGCGGATCCGCTACGCGCGGGATCGCGTCCACGTGGACTGGCCGGAATTCAGTACCGATGCGCAGCGCCTGCATGTGGAGAAAAAAGCGCGCGATATGATCGAGGGCATGGGTGCGCGCTTTAAATCGAACCCGTTCGTGTTGCGGGCATTCGGCGGCAACCGGGTCATTGCGCATCCGCTCGGCGGTGCCGGCCTTGCAGAGACCGCCGCCGACGGTGTCGTCGCGCCGGATGGGCAGGTCTTCAATCCAGCCGAGGGGCGCGCGGCGGTCCACGACGGGCTTTACGTTGCGGACGGGGCGGCCGTGCCGACGGCGATCGGGGTGAGCCCGCTGCTGACGATCACCGCGCTCGCCGAACGGATGAGTGGGTTGGCGGCGGCTCGGCTCGGGCGGTCACTCGATCTGGACGCGGCGACGCCCTGGCCTGCAGATTTTAAACCGCATGCTGCGGCCTGACGCGTGACGTCGGTAGCGTGAAATCAGTGGCCTGAGGCTTCAAGTCGGTGGCGTGAGGCCCGGGGCCTATGCCGTCGGCGGGGGAGAAAAACTTTCATGCGCACAATCGTGATGACGGGCGCCACGGCCGGGCTCGGACTTGAAGCCGCACGCGTGCTCTCGCAGGATCCGAACATCGATCTCATCATCGGCGCGCGACGACCGGACAACACGCCCGCACTCGACGCCGCCGTCCCTTCTGATCGCCGTACCATGATCGCGCTCGATACGTCGGATGAAGGCTCGGTCAACGCGTTCTGCGCCGACGTTCGAGCCAGACTGGCAGGCCGGGCGATCGATGGACTCGCGCTCAATGCGGGGGCGCAACTGAGCGGCGCCGGCGCAGCGCCCACCGCGCGGGCTGATGCAAACGCCGCGGAATTCGACACGACGTTTGCGACGAACTTTCTCGGGCACGTCCGGATCGTGCAGCACCTGCGGGACCTGCTCAGCACGGACGCGCGGGTGGTCGTGACGGCCAGCCAGTCGCACAAACCGGGCGACCGGATTACGCGCTTGCTCGGCTATCGCGGCGCGATCTGGACCGGCGCAGCGGGTGTCGCCCGCGGCATCGGCGATCCCGCGGCAACCCCGGCGCAGCACGCACGCGACCGTTACGCGACGTCGAAGCTCTGTTGCATTGTGTGGGTGTTCGCCGAGGCACAGCGGGCGGAGAAGCGCCGGGCGGCTGACGGTGAGCGGGCAACGGTATCCCCGATTTTCATCGCCTATGATCCGGGTGCTGTTCCGGGCACCGAGATCGCGCGCGACCTCAGCTTGGTCAAACGCTTTGGCTGGCGCCGCCCGTTGCGCCGCATCGCGCCATTGCTCCCCGGCTTCTCCACCCCCGCCCGCTCCGGCGCGACACTCGCGCGGCTGCTGTCAGACCCGGCCTGCGCGCGCTTCGCCGGCGACTACGTCGACTACCAGCTTCGCCCGGCAATCCTCTGGGATGCAGCGCGGCGGGTAGACTGGCAGGCAGAGTTGATGACGTTGGTGGAAGGGTGAGGGGCTAACGTCGCTGGAACTATTGCCAAGGCACTCGTTTGTCGATCACTCGGCTACGTCCGTCACGATCGGTAGCCTGAGACCGCCCTGGCGGAAAGCTGGTTGATAGTTGAAGGCAGGTTGCTGCCAATCAGGTCCCAGCCTGCACACACTGCGGCGTCTGGCCGAGATAGACCGCATTATACGTGCTCGCAGCGCGCCGCGTCAGACTCCCTGCACCACAAACCGGTACGTAAGTCTGGTACTACCACGGCGTCGTGTTGGCAGCTTGGCGATGGGCGTTGTCGTCGTAGACTAACTCGGTAAACCGTCGCTCGATCGATTCGATAGCGTCGGATTTTGTTTTGGCGCGCTTGTATTCGCCAGCGTAGCCTTTCATGATTTCGATTGCGTCAGCTTTCTTGATCGACTTGTCATTCTTAATTTGTGCGAACACTTTGAGAAACGCGGATTCACTGAGCCCAGCCTCGTGTAACGCTACGATATAACGCTCGGGTGTAGCTGGCGTGGGGCTGATTTCCAGGAGTTCGGCCTCCAGCAAATCCAATGCTGCGTCCGCAGAACGATCACACGACGTATCGATCCTGTCAGCCAGTAGTTCAACATCAGTTGCCGATGAATTGCCTCCACCAGCGCGGAAAATATCGGCAAGGTCGCTAAGTACAGACTTGAGATCGGTCGCTTTCATCGTCGCGCTCCGCGCCTGTTAATTTCCTGTGGGTATCTATCAACGATTCGCGAGACAGCTTAATGGCAAGCATCATTTCTTCGGTTTTTTCAACGCTTTCCTGACCGTGTCGTCCTGCGGCAACCTTTCAAGCATTTCTGACAGGCGGAGAAGCGAGCGCGAGACTTCCTCATCGGAAATCTTGGCCGCACCAATCAGCACCTCGCGTAGTTGCTTAATTTTCACAGCCTCAACTGCTTCTTAAATTCGTCAGCCAGAAGGCCATACGCGTCGCGAACATCTTGATGGCGCAAGTATCCGATGTCTGAGCCTGCCTCGCGCGCCAAGTCGGTGAAGTACTTAATATCACTGTCGAATAAGTAAGAGTGCCCACCCCACTTCGCCAGTCCCCTCTCTGCGATGTCACGCGCCCCTTGGCTGACGTCAGCGCCACCAAGCTGCCCTCGCAGCGTGCCAACCGCCCCCACATATTCGAGAGCCGGGTTCATGTCGCGCAGGCGGTTCAAGCGGCTTGTGAAGTTGCCAATGACCTCTGCTGACAGTCTGTCAAGTACGGTTGGGACTATGACCACTTGGCTCGTCGCAAGTGCATTGATTGCACCGGTGCTCATTCGTGGCGGCGCATCAATCAACACAAGATCGTAGGCACTCGCAAACGGATCGCTCGTCAAAACACGGCCAAGCCTATAGCGCACGTCGTCTGTCTCATCCCCGATCAACCAGCGAAGCATGAGACGGTTTTCCGCTTTATCAAACGGTTGCCCGCATGCCACGAGATCAACGTTGATTTTTGGCGAAGCTTTACTGCTAAAACCAAGTTCGGCAACTTGGCGCTGAAGTGCTGGAGGGTCAGAAGTCTTCTTCAAAAACTCGGTAGCGAGGGGTGTGTCTGGCTGGCGATGGTTTGCAGCGAGCATCATCATGCGCGATAGCGAGCCTTGGTAATCAAGGTCTATCGCCAGAACACGTAGGCCTTGCTTGGCAAAGTGCACCGCGAGGTTTGCAACAGTCGTTGTCTTGCCGACGCCACCCTTCAGGTTCATTACGGTGACAATTTTCGGCTTGCCGGAGCGTAGCCGGCTGGCCAACTCGTTCGGCATGTCGACCGCGTGCAATCGCCAGAGCTCGTCCTCTTGCCCATCGAGCGCAACTTGCAAGCGATCGAGGTTTGTGAGTTTTGAGCCAAGTGTTTCAACTTCGTCGCTCAGGCGATCGCGCTCATCTCGCGCCTCGTCTCGCTCGCGCTTGAGCCGTCGCGCGTCAGGATTTTTGAACCAGGTGAGAAGTCCGCCACCGATCGCACCTACGGTAGCGCCAATAGTTAACAAACCGATCGGCGACTCGCCTTGCGTCAACTGTTCCAACCATTCCAAGTTCGATCTCCCAAACCTCTCTCTACACGCTGCATGACTTGCACGATCTCTACGCGTCCACAAACTGGCTTGCTTCACGATCGGTCGCCACAACGAAAAACGAGCCCCGCAGGGCCCGTTCATCGTCTTGCGCTGACGTCGGCGATCCCGCCCCTCAATTCTTCGCCTTGTCCACCAGTGCGCCTTGCTTGATCCAGGGCATCATGCCGCGAAGCTTCTCGCCGACTTCTTCGATCTGGTGGGCGTCGTTCATGCGGCGGGTGGCTTTGAATTTTGGTTGGCCGGCGCGGCATTCGCGGATCCACTCGCTCGTGAATTCACCGGTCTGAATGTCTTTCAGAACCTTGCGCATGGTCTGGCGCGTCTCGTCGGTGATGATCTGCGGGCCCGCGTGGTATTCGCCGAATTCGGCGGTGTTCGAGATCGAGTAGTTCATGTTGGCGATGCCGCCTTCGTAGATCAGGTCAACGATCAGTTTTACTTCGTGCAGGCACTCGAAGTACGCCATCTCCGGCGCATATCCGGCTTCGACCAGCGTCTCGAAACCGCCGCGGATCAACTCGACCAGTCCGCCGCAGAGCACGACCTGCTCGCCGAAGAGGTCGGTTTCGCATTCTTCCTTAAAGGTCGTCTCGATCACCCCGGAGCGGCCACCGCCGACGCCGCAGGCATATGACAGCGCGATGTCATGGGCGTTGCCTGACGCGTCCTGGTGGATCGCGATCAGGCAGGGCACGCCGCCGCCCTTCTGGTATTCGCCGCGCACGGTGTGGCCCGGGCCCTTCGGCGCGATCATGATCACGTCGGTTTTCGCGCCCGGCTCGATCAGGTTATAGTGGACGTTCAGGCCGTGCGCGAAGGCGATCGCGGCACCGTCCTTCAGGTTATCGTGGATGTGCTCGTAGTAGATGTCCGCCTGGAGCTCGTCCGGCGTGCACATCATCAGCAGGTCGCCCCACTTCGCGGCGTCGGCAACGGACATGACCTTGAAGCCCTCCGCTTCGGCCTTCTTCGCCGAGGCCGAGCCTTCGCGCAGCGCGATCGCGACGTCCTGGCAGCCGCTGTCCTTCAGGTTGAGCGCATGCGCGTGGCCCTGACTGCCGTAGCCCACGACGACGACCTTCTTCGATTTGATCAGGTTCAGGTCGGCATCGGAGTCGTAATAAACGCGCATAGCGGTGTCCTTCGGCTCGCGGCGTGCCCTGGTTGATGGTCGGCGGCCGCGGAATTTCTATGATCGCGGCGGTGTAGCGGGGCCGACGGAGGCGGGCAACACCTCGTGCGCCTGCTGCTTGCGTCGCCGCCGTCGTGACCGTCGTCACCGAAGCCGGCTCCGTCGTCGCCTTCGTCGGCGAGATGCGCGTTCGGGCGGGGATGTTGCGTGGACGGCTGGGCGCCCGACCGGCGCGTGAACGACTGGGCGCCCGACCGGCGCGTGAACGACTGGGCGCCCGACCGGCGCGTGAACGACTGGGCACCCGACCGGCGCGTGCTCTCTCACGCGGCGTGTTGAGAACGACGACGGCACGTTGCCGGAAGCGCGCGACTCGCGTTCCCCTCAGGCGATCCACAGCTTCTCCACGGTGGGCGCGGCCATGAATGAGCGAGACCTGCTTGCGATCGCGCGGGACAGTCAGCGCGTACGCGCTGTTGCGCAGCGTACCCGCGCGCAGCTTGGCCGCAAAGCAACCGATTTCGAGGTGCGGTTTCTCGACCGACTTTCGGCGTTCAACGATCCATATGGGCTTGCAGTGCGGGACCGGGAAATTCTCGCCGGTCTTCTCGCCAAGGTCTCGCGGCGGCGGGAGAAGGGTGGGTATCGCGCGGCGACGCTGATCGAGAAGTGCTGGCGGAACCGGCACGACCTGCCGGAAGAGGACGAAGTGTTTCTCACCGACCTGATGACCGAGGGGCGGGCGTGCGCGCCGACGGAGAACCAGTGGCGCAAACTGTTTGCGGTGGCGCGTCGGCTCGGGGAGATCGACCACTTCGTGGCGTGACCGCGTCGAGGATCCGAGTTTCTTGCGCACGTCTCGGGCGGCAATCAGCGCAGTATTTTCTCTCCGCAACCTGACTTTTTCTCTTCGCTGCACCTACGTGTGCCGAGTTCGCATGCCTGTGGCGAAGCGTCATTAGACGTGAACGCAAACGGGAAAATCCGACAGAAATCGGAACCTCGCCTGGAAAAAGGCGTTGGCTGACTGACGTGTCGCGCGCTGCTGTGCACCTTCCCCCGTTGCGTCGCTCGCCTCGTGCATTCGACAAAACCGCTCGGCTCCGCGCGCCGCGTCCACACATTGAGACGCCAGAAGCTCGGAGAATACCCATGCACAACGTCATCTACATCGTCGGCCTGATCGTCGTGATCCTCGCGGTACTTTCCTTCGCCGGCGTCGTCTGACGGGCGCGCGCAACGGGCGTTTCCCTCCCCTTTCTTACACTGAACACGATTGGAGACTGCCAATGACCTCGATGTCATCGGCGGGCGACGGTGCACGCTCGCACGCGTCAGACCGCAAACCTTCCTTGTCACGCAGCGATGCGCTCGCATCGGAAGTTAAATCCGACATGAAGAACGCGAAGCGGCGCCTGCGTGAAGAAGCCCGGGAGCGGGCCCGTGAACGCAAGCGCCAGGCGGCGACGCAGGTCAACGCGTTCGCCGACGTGCTGCAGGATTCCGCCGACAGCATGGAGGAAAAAGAGCTTGGTTGGGCGTCCGATATGACGCGCGACGTTGCCGATCGGGTCCAGTCGTTCGGCGACACGCTCGAAGACCGCGACCTCGACGACATGGCTCAATCCGTGCGCCGCTTTGCACGTCAGCGCCCGGCAGCCTTTGTCGGCGGTGCACTGCTGCTCGGCTTTGCGGTTGGCCGATTCCTCCAGTCAAGCGACGAGCGTGACCGGCAGGACTACGTCGACGAGGACGATCTGTTCGACGACGAACACGAGACACATCTCGCGGGATCCTACGGCCACGACCATCAAGGACAGCACGGCAACGGCGCTGTGGGCTCGACCAGTCGCCGGACGGGCGCGCGCTCTTACACCTCGAACGCAACGTCAGGAACGCAAGGCGTTGGGCAGAGCACCGCGCCGGGCACCGCGCCAGGCAACGCGAAAGGCACCGGCGAGCAGCCTTCCTACGGCAAGCCCGCACCGCGAAGCGGCGGTGGGTACGGCGCGACCTCGTCCTACCGAAGCACGTCGTCGAACGTCGCGGCGGCGCGTGGAGGCAACAGCGCGTCCACCGACACCGATGACACGAATTCCGGAAAGGAGAGCTGAACATGGCCACGCGTTATTCGGACGAAGACGTCCATGAAACGGAGATGCGCAACCACGACCGGCCACGCTCCGCGACGTCGCTGATCTCCACGATTATTTCGGATGCGTCACGCCTCGTCTCGAGCGAGTTGAAGCTCGCGAAGGAAGAGGTTTCCGACAACATGACGGAAGCGGCGGCAGGTGCGGGGACGGCAGTTGGAGGACTTATCCTCCTCGGTGCCGGCTTCGTCATCATCCTGCAGGCGATCGTCGTGGCGCTCACGAACAGCGGCATCGGCCTCGGCTGGGCATCCATCATCGTCGGCGGCGGCACCTGCCTGCTTGCGACCGTGCTGATCGTCGGTGGTGCAAGCCAGCTCACCCCTTCCAGCCTCGCGCCGTCCCGCGCGCTCAAGCAGCACCGCAAGGACCGCGAGCTCATCGAGGAAAAACTCTCATGACCTACACGCGCAGCAAACGCCGGCTCGCCCGCGATATCGAACGTCGCCGCGACCGGATCGAAAACAACCTCGAACTGTTGGGGGATAAATTTTCGCTCGACGGGCTCCTGAGCCAGGCGGGCGACATGTTCTCCGGTTTTTCAGGTGGCGGGCGCGTATCGCGCGCGGCGAAAAGCAACGGCCTGCCAATGCTCCTTCTGTCTGCCGGGGCGACTTGGCTCGCGGCAAACCAGGCGCGTCGTTGGAACGACGACGATGGCTATGACGGCTATGACGGCTACGATGACGACGACGATCACGACGACCGATCGGACCGTCGGTACGCTCGGGCCCGCGCCGGCTACCGCACCCGGGTGTACAGCGGCGCCCCGTATGGCAGCTCAGCGTACCGCAAGCGGGGTTACACGTCCTCGCGTGACAGGGACTTTTATGACCGGGACGGTTATGGCCGTGACCGCGATTACGACCGGGATCACCGCGACAATCAGGACGACGAAGACGGATCGTGGTCGGACCGGATGTCCGAGAAGATGGATGCCGCCCGGGCGCGCGGACGGAGAAAATATCGCGAGGGTCGGGAATACGCCGCCGGCATGCGCCGTTCTGCAAAGCGCCGCGCACGCCGCGCGTATCGTTCGGCAGGAGAGCGCTACAACGAGAACCCGCTCGGCGGTGGACTGATCGCGCTCGCGATCGGGGCAGCGCTCGGGGCGATGTTGCCGCCCACGCGTCGCGAGGACGAGCTGTTCGGCAGCCGTCGCGATGAGCTCCGCGATCGGCTCGGCGAGGAAGCGCATGCGCTCTACGACGAGACCCGTGAAACGGTGAAGGAAAAGGCGTCTTCGCACAGCGACGCGTTTGATGAAGACGACGATGACGCATCGCCGGCATACGCCGCGCACCGCGTCGGTAAAGCGCCAGAGATCGGCAAACCCGGCGGCGCGGGATCGCAAGGGTCCCGCTCGTCCGCCACGACCACGGGAGGTACCTGAGCCATGGCCAGCGTATACCGAGACGACGACCCTTATTATCCCCGCCGGCGCCGCGAGTTGCGGCTGGTGGATCCCGAGGCGCGGTATGAGGCTTATGGGTCTGCCCACCGGGGCGCTAACCCGGCGCTCCTCTCCCGGATTTCGTGGGGGTCGATTATCGCGGGTGCGATCACGGCGACGGCAGCGATGATCCTGCTGACGCTTCTCGGGCTCGGCATCGGGCTCGCAATCGTCGATCCGCTCTACGATCAAAATCCGACGAGCGGGGCTGGTATCGGCACGCTGCTGTGGATTGCAGGATCGAGCTTTCTCGCGATGCTCGTCGGTGGCTTCGTGGCGGGTCGATTTGCGGGTCTGCCGAAGACGCTGAGCGGTGCTCTGCACGGTGCGGTTGTGTGGGCGATCGCAACGCTCGCGCTCGTCTATCTTGCCGGCAACACGGCGACCTCGATCGTCTCCGGTGCGGCAACGCTCGTCAACCAGACTGCTTCGGCTGCGGCAACCGCCGCCAGCGGTGCGGCCGCGCTGACCGGTGATGCGGTGACAGCCGCCCGTTCTGCATCGCCCGATCAGCTGCCTGCACCGGTGCGTCGTGCGCTTGAGCGTGAAGACGCGACGGTCGCAGATGCGCGTTCGCAGTTGATTACTCAGCTGAACAACGCCGGCCTTGGCCGTGACGATGTCCGCCAGGCGACCGCGGCGGCGGCGACCACGGCACAGGACATCATCCAGACGCCAGGTGATGCGGGTGCCGACGTGCAGCAGTTCGTCGACAAGCTGTTCGGCGGGTCGAAAGCGGTGATCTCTGACCAGGAGCGCCAGCAGTTCGTGCAGGCTCTGCGTCAGCGCACGGGCATCTCGCAGCAAGAGGCCGAGCGCCGCTTGCAGGCGATCGAGCGTCGCCTGGAGAATGCCCGCGAAAGCGTGGCTAACGCAGCACAAACCGCGCAGCAGACGGCACTTCGCGCTGCAGAGACCGCGACCAACACGGCGAGTGCCGTGAGCTGGGCCGCGTTCGTTGCCTCGCTGATCGGGCTGATCGCCGCGATGTTCGGCGCTACGGTCGGTGCCCCGGCGCAGGGTCGCATCGCCGACTATGATGACGACGATGACTACGACGATCGCGACTGATCGGTCGGGTCACGAACAACATGCACACGAGAGAAATCCGGGGGTCACGCCCCGGCTTTTTTCTTCAAAGCCGATCAGATCACGCGAGCGGCTTTGGCGGGTGTATCGTCGCCGTAGTGCGCAAGCACCGTCTCGCCGGAGATCATCGTCTGCCCAACCGACACCCGCGGTGTCGTGCCTTGGGGGAGATAAATGTCGAGGCGACTACCAAAGCGGATCATGCCGAAGCGCTCACCGGTCGCGAGCCGGTCTCCGGCTGAGACATCGCAAACGATCCGGCGAGCGACCAGGCCGGCGATCTGCACGACCACGAGGGTCTCACCTTCCTCCATCTCAACGACCACGACGTTGCGCTCGTTTTCTTCACTCGCCTTGTCGAGCGAGGCGTTCAGGAATTTTCCGGGATGATAAACGACCTGCGAGATGCGGCCGGCACGCGGCACCCGGTTCACGTGGCAGTTGAACACGTTCATGAACACGCTGACGCGGGTGCGCGGCGTGGGATCAAGCCCGAGCTCGCCCGGTGGCGGCACCTGCTCGATGAGCGAGACGATACCGTCCGCCGGAGAGATGATCACGGTATCGCCGCCCGGGACGGTGCGGACCGGATCACGGAAGAAATAGTAGCACCACACGGTAAGCGCCGCGCCGATCAGACCGAGCGGCGCCCAGATCAGCCAGGCAAGCAGCGTGATGCCGGCGAAGATCGGAACAAATTTCCATCCCTCGCGATGCAAAGGGAACAGGACCGCGTCGCGCATTCGCATCCGGCGTCTCCACATGATTGGTTGATGCTGGCGCGAGCCACGGGCACTCGGTCGATCTCGCGCCGCGCGGGTTCGCTCGCCGGCGGGTGTCGCATGCCTCCGGCTGACAGGAAAGCCATGGGAAACCAGACCTTATGCGGACGATTGACTGCCGCGGTAGGCTCGCCCGCCGCTCGGCGCCAGACTACGCCGTGGCCGGTCAAACGGTCGCGGTTCAGGAGCATGGTCGACGGGCGCGCGTCGTGGCGAGGGTGCATCACCTTCGCTGATTCCCCGCCCATCGGCGCGGCCAGTTCTGGCGGGGCGTACACGTCGCCGCGTAATCGTTAACGATATCAGGAAGCTAGATGCTCACCGGCTTGTCTTCGGTGCGTTTACCATCCCCTTTAACGACGCGTGATATAGCCTCTCATCGCTCGCCCCCGCCGGAGATCTTTCGATGCCGCACCGTAATGCCAGCCCGTTCAGCGGTTCCGTACGCTTCGTGCACGGCGTGTCAGCCGGGATCATCTTCGCGGCGGTCGGGATTGGTCTTACCGGCGGCGCCTCGCCATCGATCGCTGCCGAGCGGCTACAGCTTGCATCGCTCTCCGCCAGCGACGCAGCGCCCCGGCCACCGCGCCGTAACCCGCAGACCAAGCGCACGACGCTGCGCGGTCAGCTCAAGGTAATCGTCTCGCTGCCGGATCAGCGCATGGATGTGTACGACGGCACCGTCCGGGTCGCCTCGACGCGGGTCTCGACCGGGAAAGCCGGACACCGCACACCGCGCGGTATCTTCAGCATCATCCAGAAGAACCGGCGCCATTTTTCAAACCTCTATAACAACGCGCCGATGCCCTACATGCAGCGGCTGACGTGGTCGGGCATCGCGCTGCATGCGGGCGCGGTGCCACGGTATCCGGCTTCGCATGGCTGCGTGCGGATGCCATATCGGTTTGCACGGTCACTGTTCTCGATGACCGAGATGAATGTGCCGGTGATCGTGAATGCCGCCCGCCAGCGCCCGAAGGTGATCGAACACGACGCGCTCTTCCAGCCGCGCCCGAAACCCGTTGTCGCCCATGCGGCCGCGATCCAGCGGATGACGCTCGATAATGCGGCGCTCGGATCGCTGATCGGCCGGGATCTGATGCAGCTTCGCATCAAGCAGGCTGACCGCTTCGCCGAACTGTTGAAGATCGCGCATCACCCGAACGCAACCGCCCGCCCGCGCCAGCACATCATGCTGACGCAGCGTCTGCTCGGCTTCCTGAACGATGACATTCGTCGCCCGGATGGCGATCTCGGGCCGATCACACGTCGGGCGATCCGCGCGTTCCAGCGCCAATCGGGATTAAAAGTCGATGGACGGATCTCACCGCAGCTTACCGCGCGGCTGTATCAGGCTGTCGGACACAAGCTAATCGATATGCCGGCAGAGCGGGCCGACACCTACCTTGTGCCCAAAGGCATCGACGAGCCGCTGCGTATTCTCATCACGCGCGTCAAGCCGCGCGATCAGATCCGCTCGGCACAGCAGCTTTTGCAGTCGCTCGGTTACATCGTCGGCGGCGTTGACGGCACCCTCGGCCCATCGACGCGCCGCGCGATCGCGGACTTCACGCTCGAGAGTGGTCTCGGCGAAATCTTGCCACGGCAAGCGCGCGTGGATGATGCGCTTGTGACAGCGCTCCGCAAAGCCGCCGGCGTCACGGCCGAAGAAGCCAACGGGCGGCTGCTGGTTCGTCAGGGCGCACGGGACATCTACCAGGCGCCGATCTCGATCAACGGCGACGCACCGCTCGGCACGCATCTAATTTCTTCCGTGGACTTCGATGAGACCGGCACCCGCGACGTCTCATGGATCTCCGTCTCGGTTGCCGAAGGTCAGCGCGTGCGGAAACGGAAGAAATTCCGCCGCAAGAAGCGGCGGCGGTCACGGCGAGTTGCGCAGGCGGGAGGCGGCGTTCCGTTCAAGGTGCGCAGCGCACACGCTGCGTTGTCACGGATCGATATCCCCGCGGATGTCCGGCGGACCGTCGAAGAGATGATGACGGCCGGCACGTCAGTGATCGTCACCGACCATGGCAACAGCCATGAGACCGGAGAAGGCACCGATTTCATCGTCCTGACGAAATAAGTTTGCTGCGCCGCAGGTCGGTGGCTCCCGCGGATCCGCGACACGCCCGCACGTGGCCTCTGCGCTTTGACAAACTGACAATGCGCTTTGACTTTTACGGCAAGCGCGGGCCGACAACCACGGCGGGCGCTTGCCGATCGGACATCAGCGCTGCGACGCGCTACTGAACGCGGCACGCGCGCCCGCCGGCTTGCGTTTCGCCGCCGCCTTCGTCTTTTTGTTCCCCGTTTTTCCGCGGCGCTGTTTTGCCGGGCGAGTGGAACGCGCCCGCGTTTTGGTTTTAGCCCTAGGCTTGAGAGCACTCGCTGATGTCGGGCGGGTGGCGCCTTCTGTCCCTACCTCGGGCGGCGCATCGCTTTGCGCACCCGACCC
>JBCBJG010000066.1:0-13187 GCA_038523655.1 Pseudomonadota bacterium
CTCTCGCTCTCGAGCGTCGCGGGACCGATTGAAAAGGCCTTCGCAATCAAGAAGGCAGAGGCTGTCGCGCTGGTCATTAATTCCCCGGGTGGCTCACCCGTGCAGTCCCGGCTGATTTACAAGCGGATTCGCGACCGCGCGCAGGAGACCGGAAAGACAGTCTACGCCTTCACCGAAGATGTCGCCGCGTCTGGTGGATACATGCTGGCATGCGCCGGGGATGAAATCTACGCAGACCCATCATCGATCGTCGGCTCGATCGGCGTGATCAGTGCGAGCTTCGGCTTCGACAAGTTCATCGCGCGCTACGACATCGAGCGGCGCGTCTACACAATCGGAGAGAATAAATCGATGCTCGATCCTTTCCAGCCGGAAGAGGCGGAAAGCATCGCGCGCTTGAAGACGATTCAGAAGGATGTCCACGACGTCTTCACCTCGCTGGTCAAGGACAGCCGAGGCAGCCGCCTGAAAGAGGGCGAAGAGACGCTGTTTGATGGGCGGGTCTGGGCCGGAGGGCGCGCGCACGAGCTCGGGTTGATCGATGGTCTTTCTGATGTCCGCACGAAGATGCGGGACGTGTTCGGCGACAAGGTGAAGCTGCGCGTGGTGGGGCGCCGACGCGGACTGTTCTCCTCGCTCCGCGGCGGAATGATGGGGCGAGCAGGTGTGGCGGGCACCGGGACGTCCCTCGGCGACGAACTCCGCGGACTGCCGGATGAGGTGATCTCGGCGATCGAAGCCCGGGCGCTCTGGGCGCGCTACGGCCTCTAGCCACGCGACCCTCGCGCCACGGCAGGCAACGACGGTTGCCGCGAAGCAACGGACAGCGCGGACCGGTTCTTGCTTCCCCCTCGCGCCACCTCCCCGCAACCGCGCCTCCCCGCACAACCGCGCCTCGGCGTGTCCGCGGGCTGGCGGCAATCGGCGAACCTGTTAGAACCGCTGCGCTGTCATCGGGGTCGCATGCGCGGCACCGAACCCTGTCTCCCGCCGAGCCTTCCCCATGCGCATCAAGGACGCCGCATCCGTCGCTTTCCTCGGAGTGCCAGGCTCCTATTCCTACCAGGCGGCATCAACACTCTTCCCGAAGGCGCAACTGCTCGGCTTGCGTGGCTTCGCTGACGTTGTCGCAAGCGTTGGTGATGGCCGCGCGCGCGTCGCCGTCGTCCCGATCGAGAATTCGACTGCCGGCCGGGTGGCAGACATGCACGGGCTGATGATCCGGACGGATCTGCAGATTGCCGGGGAGCATCTGCTCCCGATCGAGCATTGTCTCATCGGCGCCCCCCGGTCCGAAGCCCGCCCGCGTGATCTCGCCGCGACGGACCGTGTCGTCTCCATGCCGGAGGCGCTGGCGCAGTGCCGCGCCTACCTCGACCGCACCCTTCCGAACGCGGAGCGCGTTGGTGCCGCAAACACGGCAACCGCGGTGAAAGAACTCGTCGATCAGCCGGAGACGGATGCGCTTGCGATCGGTTCGGCGTTCGCCGCGGAAATGTACGGCGCGATGGTTCTCGATCGAAACATCGCCGACACGCCCCATAACACGACGCGCTTCCTCGCGTTGACGCAGGAGCAAAATCTGACGGCCAACGACCAGGCCGACTTTACGTCCCTGATCTTTCAGACAGGTCACGTGCCGGGCGCGTTGATCGATGCGCTTTCGGCGTTTCGCGAGTGCGACGTGAACATGACCAAGCTGGAGACCTACATGGTCTCGGAGGAATTTCAGAACCCGGCGTTCTACGTTGATGCCGGCGCTGGCCTTCAGGAGCCCCGCATGCAGGCCGCGCTGTCAAAGCTGAAGGAGCGGACGATCTACATAAAACTCCTCGGCACGTATCGCGCCTCACCCGACCGCTCCGCGCAAATCGGTTTTCTCCCCACGCTGTGAGGCACGCCATGTCGACTGCACAGATTAACAGCGCAACGCCGGATGCAGCGAGTGCACTGACCGCGCAGTGGAACGACACGCCGCAGGCTGTCGATCCCATCATCGCGCTCATGCAGACCTACACCGACGACGTGAGGCCCGAGCGGGCAAACCTCGGCATCGGCGTTTACCAGGACGATCTTGCCGAAACCCCGGTCATGGCGAGCGTGAAGGAAGCTGAAGAACGGATCCTCGCGGCGCAGAGATCAAAGACCTACGTCGGCATTGGCGGCGATCCGGCACTTGTCAAAGCAATCGGCGATGAGATTTTCGCTCCCTCGACGCAGTGGACTGGCGTCCAGGGTGTCGGCGGCTCCGGCGCGCTTCGCCTGATTGCCGAATTCTGCGGCACCGTTTCACCTGACGCACGTCTCTGGGTGTCCGATCCGACATGGGGCAACCACTTCGCGTTGTTCGATGCCTCGGGCCTCGAGGTGCGTCGTTTTCCGTGGGGGGTGCACGCCCGTGATGGCATCGTGGACCGGGCACTCGATGCGCTGGCGTCAGCCAAACCCGGCGACTTCGTGATCCTTCATGCCTGCTGCCACAACCCCACCGGAATTGATCTCCCGCCGGAGGAAGAGCGCCGGCTGACCGACGCGATCAACGGGCGCGGGCTGATCCCGATCATCGATGCGGCGTACGTCGGGTTCGCGGATGGCTTCGAGATAGACGCCCAAGCGCTCGGTGCGCTCGCCGCGCAGTTCCCGCTCGCGTTCGTTGCATTTTCGGCCTCGAAAAATTTCGCACTGTACCGCGAGCGTGTCGGTGTCGCCTTCATCACCGGCGCTGACCCTGCGCGTCTTGCCGACTGGCAGACGATTTTGCTCTCCGCCGCGCGATGTGCCTACTCGATGCCACCCGATCACGGCGCTGCAAGTGTGCTCGAGATCCTGCGTGATCCGGCGCTGCGCGGCATGTGGCTTGATGAACTCGAGGCCGCGCGGAGCCGTGTTGCCCGGTTGCGCAAAGCCTTCGCGTCTGCCCTCGAAGAGGAAGGGACGATCGCCGACGCGCATTTCATTGCGGCAGGGACGGGCCTCTTTTCCCTCCTCCCCCTAACGCGCGAACAGGTCATCCGCCTGCGCACAGATCACGCGATCTATATGTTGGAGAATGGTCGGGTGAACATCGCGGGCCTTCGCGAGGAGTCGATCCCGCGGGTTGTCTCCGCTATCAGCGCCGTTGCGTCGACATGAGCGACAGCGGCGCGATGATCCCGGCATTCATCGACGAGGAGGTAGAGGCCTTCGACGCCGCGCTCGCCCGCGTCGCCGAGGACGGGCTGCCCGTGCTGCTTGCGCGCTGCCGAAACCTTTGGTGTCAGGCGGCCGAGGTAGAGATCTTTGCAGCCGCTTATCTCCTCACCAATATTCTGCTGATGGAGCGATTAAACCGGCCGATCCTCAAAATGGTCTATGTCGACGAAGACCGGGAGGGGCAGGTGCTGCCGACACTCAATGCGCTTCGCGCGGCGTTCGACGGCGGATTTTCCTCTCTTTCGAACGCGGAGCTCTGGCAAAGCCTTGTGCTGGAACGTGTCGAGATGTCGGAGCGACCCGTTGATCAGATCCGGCGCACGATCGCTTTCGTCCGCGGCGCCGGGCTGATGGAACGTAGCGAATACCTTCGTCGAGCAGATGTGTTTTTCGGCACGGCCGACCGATCGGGTGGGTATTGTTCTCCCTTCACCGTCTACGATAGCGAGGTGTTCCGCACAGTCGTGACAGCGAAGAACAGGACACTTGAGGTGCTGACGCCGGAGCATTTTACAGCCGGTGAAGCGACCTATGTGAAGATCGAGAACGCCCGCAAGATCGTGATTGTAGATGTCGACTTCCGGTCGTCTGGGTGGCTTGCAGCGTGGATGGAAAACGTTGGCAACATCGTCGACGCTAAGATCTATGCCGCCGGCCGACGTACGGAGGCCTGAAGCAGGAAGTCGACGTACGGAGGCCTGAAGCAGGAAGTCGACGTACGGAGGCCTGAAGCAGTAAGCCGACGTACGGAGGCCTGAAGCAGGAAGTCGACGTACGGAGGCCTGAAGCAGGAAGTCGACGTACGGAGGCCTGAAGCAGGAAGCCGACGAACGGAGGCCTGAAGCAGGGAGTCGACGTACGGAGGCCTGAAGCAGGAAGTCGACGTACGGAGGCCTGAGCAGATCGCCGTACTAAGCGAGCTCGGCAAGCACACCTTTGAGTACCGCTGGAGAAAAACGGTCGCTCAGTGCGCGGGCCGCTGCGTGCACATCACCGTTCTCCAACGTCTCGCACTGCTCGAACGCGCCATGGATCGCATCGATGTCTGCGTCACTAAGCCCGAGCGCCTGAGCAGCATCGAGTTTACCGGCTTCGATCGCTCCCGCCAGCACCGTCAACACGGCCTCGAGATCATCGCCGGTTTTCTCCGCAATCGTCTCGGGCGCGTGGCCCGCGCGCGACAGGGAGAGAATTTCAACCCCGGATTGCCGATCGGTACGCGCGGATGCCACGCCACCCGCCGGTGAAGACGGTGCGGCATCCACGCCGGTCGCAGCATCCGGCCCCGCGTCACCTTCGGCAAACCGCGCTAGCGCGCCGAGGATCGCATCGCCGTAGCGCGTGACCTTGGCATCGCCGAGCCCGGAAATCGCATGCAGGCCGGAGAAATCGGTCGGGCGCTGCTCGGCGAGTTCGCGTAGGGATTTGTCGTGCAGGATCACATACGGCGGAACTTTTTGCGTGCGTGCAAGCTCGGCACGCAGGGAGCGTAACACCTCGTAGAGATCGCGGTTTTCGGGCGAGATCGACATCGTGGTCCGCCCGGTGCTGGAACGTTTGCCCGCGCTCCCCTCCCGCGCCTCGCGCATCGCGAACTTTGTCTCCCCGCGCAGCAGACCCCGGCATTTCTCCGTCATGCAGACGGCGTTGTACCGATTGGGGTCCGTGTAGAGATAACCCTGCACCGTGAGCTGACGGAACAGCGTCTTCCAAGCGCCCATCGACAGATCCTTGCCGATCCCGAACACCGAGAGCTGGTCATGGCGGTTGCGCCCGATCCGCTCGTTGTCCGTCCCGCGCAGAACGTCGATCACATAGGCCGCGCCAAACCGCTGCTCCGTGCGATATACCGCTGACAGGGCCTTGCGCGCCATCTCCGTCGCATCCGTCGTCTTCGGTGGCGACAGGCAGTTATCGCAATTGCCGCACGGCGGACCCGGCTCTTCGCCGAAGTAACTCAGCAGCGCGTGACGGCGACAGGCCGTCAGGTCACAGAGCCCGAGGAGTGCATCGAGCTTCTGGCGCTCGACAAACTTCTGGTCGTCCCCGGCGTCAGACTGGTCGATCCACTGCCGCTGCGTCACGACGTCCTGCATCGAGAACGCCATCCACGCGTTCGCTGCCTCTCCGTCGCGTCCTGCCCGGCCGGTTTCCTGGTAGTAGGCCTCGATCGACTTCGGCAGATTGAGGTGCGCGACGAACCGCACGTCTGGTTTATCGATCCCCATTCCGAAGGCGATCGTTGCAACGATGATCAGTCCGTCCTCGCGCAAAAATCTCTGCTGGTGCTTCTGGCGTTTTTCCGGCGTCAGCCCGGCGTGGTAGGGCAGCGCACGGCGGCCCTTTTTCTTCAGCCAGTCGGCGACATCTTCGACCTTCTTGCGCGACAGGCAGTAGACAATGCCCGCATCGTTCGGATGCTCGCGCTCGATGAATTGCCAGAGCCGCTCCCGCGCCGTGCCTCCGTCGCTGATCGTGTAGCGGATGTTCGGCCGGTCGAAGCTCGAGACGAACGTCTCCGCCTGCCCGAGCGACAGCTGGCTGACGATTTCACTCCGCGTCCGCGTGTCGGCCGTCGCCGTGAGCGCGATGCGCGGCACGTTGGGAAAGCGGTCGGCAAGCACGCTGAGCTGTCGATACTCGGGACGAAAATCATGTCCCCATTGCGAGACACAGTGCGCCTCGTCGATGGCAAAAAGCGCGATCGGCGTCTGGTCCAGCAAGCCGAGGAGCCGCTCTGAGGCGAGGCGTTCGGGCGCGACGTAGAGCAGATCGAGCGCGCCGCTATAGAGCTGGTCGAGCACCTCGCGCTGAGCCCACGGCTCGAGCGTGGAATTGAGGTAAGCCGCGTTGACCCCAAGTTGGCCGAGGGCATCGACCTGGTCCTGCATGAGAGCAATCAGGGGCGAGACCACAATCCCCGTTCCGCGCCTGACAATCGCGGGGATCTGATAGCAGAGTGATTTTCCTCCGCCGGTCGGCATCAGCGCCATCACATCACGCCCCGCGAGCAGCGCCTCGATGATGTTGCTCTGTTGCAGGCGGAAGGCCTCGTAACCGAAGACCTGTTCGAGAACGCGTTGCGCTTCGTCCATTTTCGTGGACGGGGCCGTTGCACCAGCGCTGCCCCTCTGGGGTGCCGGTGCATCGAACAGGCCGTCCTGCGGTGGATTTTCGAGCGCGCGTGCCACGGATCTCGCAAAGCGTCGGTGCCAAAGGGAACACGTTGATACAACGCGATTCTCTGACTTGCACCAAAGGCAGTCGGCTGGCCGCAGCGCGATTGTGACAGCAGACCACAGGAACTGTCTGCGCCCGGGGGATATCGACGCCGAAAAGGCATCGTCGGTCGGCGCGCCTTCTCGACGAGCCTACGCTTTACGCGCCCAAATAGGGGCGCCCTGTGCGTCAGGTGGGTGGAGTTTTCGCGAGATGGTATGGGGAGGGCCGGAGGCGCACGAAGCGCCTCCGGCAATGCGAACGGCCTAGGGAGGTTGGGCCGATCACAATTCGAAATTACTTCGGCAGAAGCACGCGATCGATCACATGAATTACGCCGTTGTCGGTGCGTATGTCCGCATTGACCACCGACGCTTTATTGACCCTCACGCCACCGCGCGATTTCCGTACGTGCAGTCTCGCGGACCGGTTCAGCGGTTTCACCGGAATGGTTTTGTGCGGAAGCATATCGGACGTCAGCTGGCGACCGAGCACGTGGTACGTGAGGATCGCGACGAGCTGATCCTTGTTCTCGGGCTTCAGCAGCGACTCCACTGTGCCGGCCGGAAGCTTGTCGAATGCAGCGTCCGTCGGCGCGAACAGCGTGAGCGGTCCGTCGCCTTGCAACGCACTGACGAGGCCGGCGGCCTCGGCTGCGGCGAGCAGCGTATTAAACGTTCCGGCTTCCTGCGCCGTCTCGACGATGTTTGCCGCCTGCGCCTTGCCGACAGGCAGAAGGGCCGCAGCGGTGAGCCCGAGCGCCAGCACAGCGCGCTTGAGAAGAAACATACTCGTCTCCTTGGTTCACAATTGGGGGGTGTCACGGTCGCGCGGCCGCACTCGTGTAACGTCAACGGTACGGCGCTCCCTCAGGCACCGATCGGGCGGCGCGCGTTAATTATTGTTAATGCGTTCGCTGGAGACCGCGTTGGCCGCTGCGGGGCACGCACAGTGCGCTGGCACATGCATCAAGTGCGGCAGCGTGTGCCGCGCTCGAGACAAGCTGAACCGCACATTCAGAGCCGGTTCATGTACACTCACGTAGTTTCCACCCCATATCGGGGATGCCGGATGCGCCGGCAGCCACCCCGTCGACCGAGGAGATCGTACTCATGCACGCTGCGATGAAAGTCTTGGGGACAGCAGCCTGTGTCGCCTTCCTGACCACGAGCGTCGGCCACGCCGGGCTGCTCGACAATTGTCAGGGCTACGCTCAGGCGTCCGCCAAGCAGCAACAGCAAAACCAGCTGACATGCTCTGCCAAGCTGAAGGGACAGTTCTGGACGACTGACCTGAAAAAACACCTCGCTTTCTGCAAGGCAAACCCGCCGCAGAAATGGAAGGCGGCCCTCGAAGAACGGAACAAGAAGCTGCAGAGCTGCGGCTAGGAACGTCCTGGCGACTGGCCCGGTCAACCGGCACGTCGTGTCGGCCTGTCGAACCGGTCTCGCGGCACTCGGGCCAAATTCTTAAGACGGTATTTACCCGAAGCACGGTTTCCTCAAACCAACAGCGCCCCCGGCCGCCAGGTTGATCGTCCGACGGGACAGCGCACTTTGCTCTGTTGCGTTCCCGTTCGAGGAAACCGGTCCGATGCGGCTCTCCCCCGCGCGTCGCCACACACCCCGCGTGGCCATGGCGCTCACCTCTATTACACTGTCCGTCGCCGCGATGAGCATCGGTACGAGCGAAGCGCAAGCCGCGGAAACGCTCGCCGAAGCGCTCGCCTCCGCCTACCGCCACAACCCCGCGCTCTTGGCGCAGCGCCGCGCCGTTGAAGCGGTGGATGAGGGCGTTACGCAGGCCCGCGCCGGCTTCCGCCCGCGGGTCGTCAGCGCCGCCGACGCCGGCCATCAACACACCCGCACAAATTTCGCCGCGAGCGCCGGCGGTGGCTCGACGGAGAGCTCGACCCGTCCGCGCGGTTACAGCATCGAGATCAGTCAGAACGTCTTCGCCGGGTTCCGAACCGTCAACGCGATCAAGCAGGCCGAAGCCAACGTGCTCGCCTCCCGCGAAAACCTGAGGCAAACCGAGCAGTCCGTACTGCTCGATGCCGTCACTGCCTACGTGGATGTCTTGCGCGACCGCGCGATCGTCCGCCTTCAGGAAAACAACGTCCGTGTTCTGACGAGCGAACTACGAGCCACCCGCGAACGGTTCGAGGCTGGCGACGTCTCACGCACCGACGTGGCGCAGGCCGAAGCACGGCGGGCCGCAGCCGTCTCGGCGCTCGATCTCGCCCGCGCGAATCTGCGCACCAGCGAGGCCAGCTTCCAGCAGGTCGTTGGCCACATGCCGGGTGCACTGCGCCAACCGGCCCCGCCTGTCCGCAACATTCCCGCGACCCTGCCTGAAGGCATCCGCCGTGCAGTCGAAGAAACACCCAACGTGCTGAACGCGGCCTTCCTTGAGCAAGCCGCCGCCCACAACGTTGACCAGATCACCGGCGAACTTCTGCCGACCGTCGACCTCGAAGCCAACTACAGCGACCGATATGATTTGTCGGAGACCGTCGACCGCACGGAAACGGCAACCTTCACCGCCCGCATGACGCTGCCGCTGTATCAGGGCGGGCAGGTCTATTCCCGGATCCGCCAGGCGCGTCGTACCCGCGAGCAACGCGGTCAGGAGATCGAGAACGCCCGGCGCATCGCCCGCCAGGCACTGATTGCCGCCTGGTCATCTCGCCGGGCCGCAATCGCGCAGCTCGACAGTGACCGTATCCGCGTTCGCGTGCAGCGCACCGCCCTCGCCGGTGTCCGCGCGGAGGAGGACGTCGGCCAGCGCTCGATCCTCGACGTGCTCGACGCTGAACAGGAATTGCTCGACGCCCAGGTCGCACTGGTCACCACCCGACGCGATCTCGTCGTCGCTGGCTACTCCGTGCTGTCTGCGACCGGTCGCTTGACCGCCGCCGACGCCGATCTGCATGTCCTCCAGCATGACCCGGAATTGCATTACGGCCTTGTGCGCCGCAAACCCTGGGGCACCCGCACGGTGCGCAACGAGGCGTACGACAACTACGTGACCGTCGACCACGACGAACGGGGTGCTGAAGCGGACAGCCTCGCCGAAGACGTGATCCGGTTGGCCCGGGACGCCCATGATTTCATGCACACCGAGTTGCGCCGCGAAGACGATCTCGGGCGGTGGGACGGCAGCACCGACGTCGTGATCGAAGAGGGCGGCCTCAAAGATACCGATGCAGACGCCTTCACAACGGAGATCGTGCCGGACCGTCGCCATGCTGCGCGTCGCGTCGACCATTTTCCGAGAGACGCCGGGGCAACCTTCAAGCTTCGTCCCGGCGCAAAGCCCTTGCTGACAACGCCGCTTGAAGCCGCCGTATCGGTCGTCCCGGGCGCCACAGCTCCCGGCCAGACCCGCGGCGATGCGTTTGGCGGCGACCGCTGAAAGTCGCTGCAAGCTACAACGCGCGATCAACAATCCGCGGCTCGCCGCAAAATTGGCAGCCGTCGTTGGTCAAACGCTGAGAGCGGGCTGATTCCGCTGTCGTCAGGCCGCAAGCACGTCGTCTGTCGATATCGATTTGATGGGAGTGCTGGGCTCGTCTGCCCGGGCAACGGGTCGCGACGGAGCCACATCTACGGTGGGTACGTGCTCGGCGACGGGCATCTTTGCATCGCGAACCGGAACCCGCATCGCCGCACCCGTCGGCGTCTGCACCATAATATAGCGGACGGTATCGTCGGCTCCGCGGTCAGCATCTGCGGCTGCGACGTCATCCCGATGGCATGGGGATGCCTCGTCGACTGGCGCCTCAGAACTCGGCGCACGCATGACCAGCGCCTGTCGCTTCAGCGCCGCGACACCACGCCCTGACCGATCCGCATACCCCGCCACACCAGGCCCCCACCTCGATTACCCGCTAACCGCATACCAGCCGTCAGTTGCGACGCGGTGAAGTGGAACGGTACAATTGAAGATAAGTCGTCCGGCGGCATTCTTTGTCGTGGCGGCCGCGTCGGTATTCAGGAACGCACGGTTAATTCCTTTAACGAGGGATACGTAATGTCATGGCGATTGACGGTAAGTCTGGTCTTATTTTGGCGATTGTATATTTGACAAACCCAGACTCGACTCTGGCGGGTGTTCCGGGCACGTTCCGAATCAGAAAAGGCGGCCGTTGGTAGCGACCGCCTCATCCTACCCGTAACCGCAGGACCGGCACGGGAGCTATAGCCTCACAACAGTGCGCGCACCCGTTCAGGGTGTCAACTGCCAAGCCGGTCCATCAGAGTGCGAAAGGCCGCACCGATGAAACCGCTGACGCAGTCAATCCCGGCTTTTCGCCGGACGATTTTTAGGCTTCGATTCTTTGTCATCAGGCACCGAGGGCGGTGAAGAGACCTTTTTGAGCGTTCGCTCGAACACCTCTTCGTCGTCTACGCAGCCCGCCTCTCGGGCTGCGCTCTTGAACTTGGCCAGCTGAGCCTTTGTGTCGGACATCTCGAAATGCCTCGTCGTTATCTTTTTGCTGATGAAGCGGGTTGCTTCACATTCAATCGGAAGCCGAACATCAGCCGCTATTTCATCCTCTGCACCGTACTCATGGATGATCTTGGTGTCGTCAATCGACTCCAAAACTTACGGCACGACCTCCTGTGCGAAGGGGTGCCGCTTGGGGACTATTTCCACGCAACGACTGACACCTTCGACGTGCGCGATGCAGTTTTCGAGGCGATCCTCGACGCAGACTTCTCCGTACAGGCCACGATCTGCGAGAAGTCCAAAGCCCAACCGCAGGTGCGCGTTAGCAAGGCTCGCTTCTACAAATACCCTTGGTACTACCACTTTCGCCACGGCATCCCGAAGCAATTTCGCGACGTGTCCGAGTTCATCGTGACGGCGGCGTCTATAGGGAACAAGAAGGAGCGGAGCACATTCACGAACTCTTTGGGCGACGTAATGAGCCAAACTCTTGGGAAGAGGCCTTGGCACGTCGATTTTCGCCCTTCACAATCTGATCCGGCACTCCAGGTTGCCGACTACTGTGCGTGGGCAATCCAGCGTAAGTGGGAGCGGCAAGAGACGAAAGCCTACGATCTCATCGAGGGCCGCATCACGTACGAATACGAATTGTGGAGAAGAGGGAGGGTTCACTATTACTGAACCAGGTGCGGCCCGCCATATCGGCGATCTTGGCTATCTGCTTGAAAGGCCCAGGGGCCTTTATCACCAAGCAAGGGCCGCACCGTACAAATAGCAATGCGGATCGCCTATGTCAAGATGTTCCTTGTATGTTCCGCTTCTTTGAACTCTTCGCCGTCAACTCCCCTCGTAAGTAAGGCGCCTGCCAGTGATGCCCCGAATGACGTTTTCGCACCGCGTTTGGTCATCGACGCCAAGCTGCACGCGGTAATTGTATCGGAAGTCGAACTCCGCCACGTAACGGTGCAAATGCTTCTCTGAGCAGTGCTGGTACGTGCCTTTCATGCCGCGCTTGAAGATCGAGAAGAAGCCTTCGATCGTGTTCGTGTGATACTCGCCACGACCGTATTCGCCTTGGTTGTGGCGCACGATCTGGTGATCTGCGAACTCCTTGCCGACCTGTTTGTAGTAGCTGGCTTCGTCCGTCATGAGACGGCCTTCGTTGGCGAGGTTTTCCCGCACGATCGGGGCGATGGTCGAGGCCTTGAGATCGTCCAACACGATGCTGCGGGCCTGGCCGGTTTCGCGATCCACCAGCGTCAAGACTTTGTACTTGTGGTGGTAGCCTCGGCCCTTCTTCTCGCCCTTTGGCTTCTTCGTCTTGTCGTGGCCGATGAATGTTTCATCTACTTCCACGATGCCGCCAACGCCGCCCATCGGCGTTAGGTCACCGGATCGCATAGCTTCGCGGATGCGATGCGTCATGAACCACGCACTCTTGTAGGTGATCTCAAGGATGCGGTGGATCTGATGTGAGCTGATGCCCTTCTTGCTTGAGCAGAGAAGGTGCACCGCCTGGAACCACTTGTGCAGCGGAATGTGCGAGGACTCGAACACCGTGCCCACACGCGCCGTGAACTGCTTACGGCACTTGCCGCACTTCTTAAGACCGTGGCGCTCAATGCCTTCCGGGTTCTTCTTGCTTGGCTTCGAGCGGACACCCTTGAGCGTATAGATTTTTCCGTCGTGACCGCACTTCGGGCAGACCGGGCCGTTGGGCCAGATGATCTCTTCGAGTTTGGCGAACGCTGCCGCCTCATCGTGAAAGTAGGCCTTACTGAGAATGCTCATGACGAAATCCTTCGTTGTTGAAGGAAACATGGTCATTCAAACTGGGTTTGTCAAATATACAATCGCCCTTATTTTGCATCGGCAGTGCCGACGCTCAGGAAGCGACGAACGAGGCCCGTACGTTTGGCGGGTTCGCATGCAAGGTCGACTGCTCCGGACCCGCTAGCGGATACCGCTGGGCAGAGAAAAACGCGGTATCTCTACCCTCGGAGTGCAACGGCCATTCGAACTCATTCAACGAAGGATGCAAAGCCTTTATCAACGATGCCCTCCGTGGCGCCGATACCGACGATCAGGGTATGCCACTGGATTGAGCGGTTGGTGAAGCGTGAAATGGCGCGAGGTGACTGTCGCCTAAACAAAACTCAATTTAATGCCGAACACAAAAGATCAACCACCTGCGAGACTTTTACAGCACGCATTGTCTTATTAGTGCGCAACGGAACGACCAGCTTGGTGGAGCCGAGGGGAATCGAACCCCTGACCTCTTGAATGCCATTCAAGCGCTCTCCCAACTGAGCTACGGCCCC
>JBCBJG010000067.1:0-12846 GCA_038523655.1 Pseudomonadota bacterium
CTGTTGCCGGAGACCGATTTTATCTCCGTCGGCAGCAATGATCTCTTGCAGTTCCTTTTTGCGGCCGATCGGGGAAACCAGCGTGTATCAGACCGCTTCGACCCCATTTCGACGCCGGTGCTCCAGGTCCTCAAGACGATCGTCGACGCGGCAAAGCGTCATGCAACCCCGGTGACCCTCTGCGGCGAACTCGCCGGCAGTCCGCTCGGTGCCATGGCACTCATCGGGCTCGGGTATCGAGCGCTTTCGGTATCCCCGGCGAACATCGGGCCGGTTAAAATGACGATCCTTTCTCTCGACGCCCATCAGGCTGAGCAGGCGGTCGCCCAAGCACTCACGCAGACAGTTGCTGATCCGGACGCCACGGTGCGCGATACCCTCGAGCGCTTCGCTGCAACCGCCGGCATCAATCTCGCGGGCGATCCCACCGATAGCGCTCTCGCCCGCACGGCCAGTCGGACCCACGCCGGCGGTGTCATCTGATCGCCGCTCGCTGCGACCCGACGGTCGACCGCGTGATCGGGGCCGCTCCATTCCCGCCCGCGCCACCTTGCCGAAACCGCACAGTTCGTTAGACCGACCGATATGCCGACACTTCCCGAAGACAAGCTTGACCAGATGGTCGATCGCTGGAACGCGGTCCAGGCCGAGCTCGCCTCCGGACCCGACCAGGACGTGTTCGTTCGCCTGTCGAAGGAGTTCGCCGATCTTGATCCGGTGGTCTCGGCTATTCAGGTCCTGCGCAGCGCACGGGAGGAAAAAGCCGACCTCGAAACGATGCTCAGCGATGAGGCGAATGATCCCGAGATGGCGGAGCTTGCCCAGTCCGAATTGCAGGCGATCGGCCTGCGGATCGAAGCGATGGAGCAGGAACTGCAGATCAAGCTCCTGCCGAAGGACGCCGCCGACAACAAGAATGTGATCCTCGAGGTCCGCGCCGGCACCGGCGGCGACGAGGCGGCACTCTTCGCGGGCGATCTTTTCCGCATGTATCAACGCTACGCTGACCTGCGAGGATGGAAAACCGAAGTTGTCTCCGCCTCCGAAAGCGAGGCTGGCGGTTTTCGCGAGATCATTGCGAACATCTCGGGACCCGGCGCCTATGCCCGGCTCAAGTTCGAGTCAGGCGTGCACCGCGTGCAGCGCATTCCCGTGACCGAATCGGGGGGGCGCATTCACACCTCCGCTGCAACCGTCGCCGTACTGCCGGAAGCGGAGGATATCGACATCGAGGTCCGCAACGAGGATCTCCGCGTCGACACGATGCGCGCATCGGGCGCCGGCGGGCAGCACGTGAACACGACGGACTCCGCCGTCCGCATCACCCACCTTCCGACCGGCATCGTCGTCACGTCGAGCGAGAAATCGCAGCACCAGAACCGCGCGCGCGCACTGCAGGTACTGCGCACCCGTTTGTACGATCAGGAGCGCCGGCGTGCCGAAACCGAACGTGCGGCTGATCGAAAGGATCAGGTCGGCAGTGGTGACCGCTCGCAACGCATCCGCACATATAATTTTCCCCAAGGCCGCGTGAGCGATCACCGGATCAATCTGACGCTGCACAAACTGGACACCATCCTCGCCGGTGACGACCTGGACGAGGTCATCGACGCGCTGGTCACCGAGCGCCAGGCCGCACAGCTCGCCGCCCTCGACGGCGCCCAGTAAGCGGTGGCACGGCGACGCTTGTACCAGAGACGGCAATGTCAGAGGTCTGACGCACGCGATGCCTGAGCCGAATGACCGGGATGGAATGAAAAGCGTTTCGTGCACGCGAGGTGAGCTGTTGGCCGAGGCAAGCCGCGCGTTACGTGTCGAGGGGAGGGAAAACAGCGTTGCGCCCGAAAACGCGCGCACTGATGCAATCCGCCTTGTTGCCGCTGCGCTCGATATTCCTCCCCACAGCCTCCTCGTGAGCCCGGAAACGCCGGAAGGCGAGGCCGCATGCGAGCGGGTGCAGGGGTTTATCGCACGGCGTCTCCGGCATGAGCCCGTCTCCCGGATCATCGGCAGCCGGGCATTCTGGAAGAACGACTTCATCGTCACCCCGGCCACGCTCGACCCCCGTGCAGATAGCGAGACCGTGGTCGCGCTCGCGGGCGACATTATCGAAAGGGAAGGTCTGAACGACCGCCCCTTTACGCTGCTTGATCTCGGCACCGGCACCGGCTGCCTCGCGATTTCTCTCCTGATGGATTATCCGACCGCGTCCGCGATCGCAGTCGATATCGACCCTGACGCCCTTGCCGCCGCGTCGTTGAACTCCGACCAAGCCGGCGTCGCCGATCGTTTTACCGCCCGCCAGTCAGATTGGACCGACCGGGTCAGCGAACACGTCGACCTCGTAATCTCCAACCCGCCGTATATTCCCTCCGCCGACATTGCCGACCTTGCCGAAGACGTGCGGAATTATGATCCCCACCAAGCACTCGACGGCGGCGCGGACGGGCTCGATGCCTATCGCATGATCGCGCGTGCCGCGGCGCGCGTTGCAGGCGGTGGGTGGCTAGTACTCGAGTGCGGGCAAGATCAGGCGGACGCGGTGGACACGATCATGCAGCGCGCCGGGCACCGCACAGCCATCAATGGGCGACGGCAAGATCTCGCAGGCATCGAGCGTGCGCTGGCATACCGGATCACTAAGGCATCGCCCCTCCAATCAAGATCACCCGCGGGCGAGCACGCCTGATCGGGAACGTGGTCGCACCGACGGCATTATGATGTGGAGCTGTCGATGCATCGCACACAGTCGAAACGGTGAAGCCGGGAAAACCGGCATTACCCGCCAAATTACATCTTGGTTTCGCCATGCAATCGGGCTACGGTTTACGCATAGGCAATCGTAATCCGAGGCAACGCGCGGCGTTCTGCTTGCGCACTCGGAACGGAAGTCCAGCATACCGTCTGTGAAGCGCCTAGCGTGGTACGGCTCCGGCCGGCGCTGGAAGTTCGTGAGCGGTATTGAACAACGCACGGCGCGCGGGGGAAGAACGCACGCCCACATGCTGAGAAGTCGCGACGCTGCGCGAGACGCGTGTCGATGATCCGGAAATATATCCTTATAGTCTGCGATATAAGCGAAGAGGCCTCATGAGGCAGCCACAGCAACAGAACAGGCGTGGACGTGGGCGCGGTCGCAAGCCGCAAAACCCGCTTCAGCGCGGTTATGAATCCAATGGCCCCGATGTGAAGATCCGTGGCAACGCGGCGCACATTGCGGAGAAATATATCACTCTCGCCCGAGACGCACTTTCGTCTGGCGATACGGTGATGGCGGAGAATTATCTCCAGCACGCCGAACACTACAACCGCATCATCGCCGCCGCGCAGCAGCAGAACGAAGCGCAGGGCGAGCGCCAGCAGCACGCCAACGGCAACCAACAGCAGCAACGGAACCGCCGCGGCGCCAACGGCAGCGACGAAGGCGATCGTGCTCCGGATGCTGGCGAAGATGGCGAGACGCAAAATACCCGCGCTGACGGTGACCAGCCGGAGCGTGCGGAGCGCTCCAAACCGGCAGCCAAAAAGCCGGCAGCGAAAAGTTCCGATGCCGGCGCCGACGCAGCGAACGGTGCGGCAGACGCGTCAGCGGACGCAGAGGAAGCACCGAAGCCGCGCCGCCGACGTACGCCGCGTGCGAAAATGCCGCCGCAGGAGGCCGCAAGTGAAGGCGAGAGTGGTCCGGTTCGTCTGGGCGACATGCCGATGGACGAAGCTGCCGGCTGATGCCTGCCCCCCCCCCCCGGTGAGCACACCAAGACTTCCGCTCACCCCCCGTTAACGGCCGCGCCCCTGTGCCCGCACGAAGCAGACCGTGCAGCTTCCGGACGGACTGGCGTGTGAGTCTGGCATGGTCTTGATCCGTAGCGGAGCTTAAAGCCGCGCGCGCCCTCGCGGTAGTCGGGCGCCGGCTCTCGGTCGACGCCGCTGCGTCAGCGACGATCGTGACCGGTCCAAACCGGACAGGTAGCTGCCCCGCACTATCGCCAACAAGCCTGCCCGCTCAGGTACTCGACGCTAACCCACACCTTCTTCGCGCAACGCAGCCTGCGCCGCCGCCAACCGTGCGATCGGCACGCGGAACGGTGAGCAGGAGACATAATCCAGCCCGATCTCATGGCAGAACGCGACCGATGACGGCTCGCCGCCGTGTTCGCCGCAAATCCCGAGTTTGATATCCGGCCGCACAGCGCGCCCGCGCTCGATCCCGATTTTCACAAGCTCGCCCACCCCGTCCTGATCAATCGCGACGAAGGGATCCTGCTCGAAAATACCCTGGCTGGTGTAATCTGCGAGGATCGGCGCCGCATCGTCACGACTGAGACCGAATGCGGTCTGAGTCAGATCGTTTGTGCCGAAGGAGAAAAACTCCGCCTGTTCGGCAATCTCCCCGGCGCGCAGGCAGGCCCGCGGCAACTCGACCATGGTCCCGATAATGTACGGCAGCGCCTGACCCGTCGCGGCGGAAACCTCGTCTGCTACCCGGCGAATAATCGCCTCCAGGATGCGGAATTCCGCTCCACCGACGATCAGCGGAAGCATGATCTCCGGCGCCGCGACGAGCCCTTCCTTTGACCCGGCCGCCTCGGCCTGCGCCTCGAAGATCGCCCGCGCCTGCATTTCCGGGATCTCGGGGTAGGCGATCGCCAGACGGCACCCGCGAAACCCGAGCATAGGATTAAATTCCGACAACGCCTCGATCCGCTGGCGCAGGGCCGCTTCTTCGACGCCGAGCGACGTCGCGACCCGGACGATGTCATCGTCCTCCTGCGGCAGGAATTCGTGCAAAGGCGGGTCAAGCAGCCGGATCGTCACCGGCAAATCGCCCATAATCTCGAACAGCGCTTTGAAATCCGCCCGCTGCATCGGCAGCAGCTTGTCGAGCGCGGCCCGTCGCCCATCCACATGGTCAGCGAGGATCATCTCGCGGACGGCCTGAATGCGGGCGTCGTCGAAGAACATGTGCTCTGTCCGGCAGAGGCCAATGCCTTCCGCACCGAACGAGCGCGCCTGTTCAGCGTCGCGCGGCGTATCGGCATTTGCGCGGACTTTTAATTGTCGCGCCGCGTCCGCCCAAGACATGAGCGTCGCAAAGTCACCGGAAAGTTCCGGCTGGCGCATCGCCACGTCGCCCGCAAGCACCTCGCCGCTCGCGCCGTCGATCGTCAGCCGATCGCCGCGCGAAAACGTTCGCCCACCAACGCTGAGCGTCCCGGCGCGCTGATCGATCAAAAACCCGCCGGCCCCGGAGACGCAGGGCCGCCCCATGCCCCGCGCGACGACTGCCGCATGGCTGGTCATGCCGCCACGCGTGGTGAGAATGCCGACGGCGGCATGCATGCCGTGAATATCCTCCGGGCTCGTCTCGACACGGACCAGGAGCACCGCTTCGCCGGACGCGGCCGCAGCCTCGGCTTCGTCAGCGGTGAACACGATTGCCCCGCTGGCAGCGCCGGGTGATGCCGGGAGGCCGCGCCCGATCACTTCACGCGGCGCATCGGGATCAAGCGTCGGGTGCAGCAGTTGATCAAGCGCCTCCGGTTCGACCCGCAGGACCGCCTCGCGCTCGCTGATCACCCCTTCGCCCGCCATCTCGACGGCAATCCGCAGCGCCGCTTCCGTGGTGCGCTTGCCGGCTCTGGTCTGCAGCATCCAGAGCTTGCCGTCCTGCACCGTAAACTCGATGTCCTGCATGTCGCGATAGTGCGCTTCGAGCTTGGTGCAGATCACCTTGAACGCCGCAAACGCCTCCGGGATCGTTGTCTCGAAAGAGGGGGCCGTATCGCCGGCCTCGCGCCGAGCGGCTTCCGTCAGGCTCTGCGGTGTCCGGATGCCTGCAACGACATCCTCCCCCTGCGCGTTGACGAGAAATTCTCCGTAAAGCGCATTCTCACCAGTCGACGGGTTCCGAGTGAACGCCACGCCGGTCGCGCTCGTGTCGCCAAGGTTGCCGAACACCATGGCTTGCACGTTGACCGCTGTGCCCCAATCGTCCGGAATGCCGTGCAACCGGCGATACGTGTTGGCCCGGGCGTTCTGCCACGAATCAAACACCGCCGAGATCGCGCCCCAGAGTTGCGCGCGCAGGTCCTGCGGAAATGCGGACCCCGTCTCTTCTTCGACCAGCGCCCGGAAGCGACCAGACATTTCCCGCCAGTCGTCCGCGCCTAGGTCTATGTCTTGATCGAGCCCGTTTTCCTGTTTGTAGGTGTCGAGCAATCCCTCGAACATGTCGTGATCGACGCCGAGCACCACATCACCGAACATCTGGATGAAACGGCGGTAGCTGTCCCAGGCGAACCGCGGATCACCCGAGCGAGCGGCAAGCCCTTCCACGGTATCGTCGTTCAATCCGAGGTTGAGAATCGTATCCATCATTCCCGGCATCGACGCGCGCGCACCGGAGCGCACCGAGACGAGCAGCGGGTTTGCCGTATCGCCGAACCGTGACCCGACGGTTGCGCCGATCGCGTCGAGTGCCTCGTCGACCTGCTGCTCGAGCGCGCGAGGAAATACTTTTCCAGCTGCGTAGTACGCCGCGCAAACGTCGGTCGTGATGGTGAAACCCGGCGGCACCGGCAGGCCGAGGTTCGACATCTCAGCGAGGTTGGCCCCTTTCCCACCGAGCAGGTTCTTCATGCTCGCAGTCCCGTCAGCGCGCCCATTGCCGAACCGGTAAACGTAGCGCCCGTCCGGTTGGGCGTCGCCGCTGACGCTCGCCTGCACACGGGGCTCGGCCGTCACTGCCGACTGCGCCATGTCGCGTTCCTCCACTCGCAAATCCGTTCGAAGGGACCACGGCATCCAGCGATCGACGTCGGCCAAAATGGACACGCGATGCTGCGCCGCAGCAAGTCGTTGATGTAGCAGCGTGCACCTGCAATGACCACCGCCCCGACGACCTGCGCACAGCCGCCGAACGGGCGGGCAAGGCGGGAAGCGGGCCTGCTTCGCAGGCCTGCATATCAGCAGGCTGAACGCCAAGTGCGCGCACGTGCGAATAGGGGTGTGCGGGCGCTTACCGAACGCACGGCGCACGGGAGAGTCGTCGTAAAGGAACCCCCTCCTTCGCCAAGGGAGCGGCCTTGGTCTCAGATGAACGGCAGCGAGGTGATCGTTGCCTTGCGTAGGCCGTGCGGCGTCGCGACCGTCAGCTGGCTCGACTCCTTGATCGACGCCGCGACCTGCGCGATCGCCACATTCTTTTTCAGGCGCGGCGAATAGGCGACCACCCGCATCATGCCGACATCCCGTTTGCCGTTGTGGATGGGCCAGGGGTGCTCGTTCGACGGAAGTGCGCGTCCGCCGAGAAACAGCCCGACTAGTTTGCGCTTCGGCCCGGCGTCCCGCGCATCACGCAGTGCCTGCTTTCCAACGAACGCCGCGCGCTGATCCAGATCGCAGAACTTGCCAAGCCCGACCTCGAACGGCGTCGAATCCGGTGTGTTGTCCGCACCGCAGGAAAACAACGCGCTTTCCACCCGCTCGATGTAATTCGGCGTGCCGGGTGCGATGCCATACTTCTTGCCGGCCTTGGCAACGCGTTCCCAAAGTGCGCCGCCCTTGGCCCCGTCGAGCAGATAGAGTTCGAACCCGCCCTGCTTGCTCCAGCCCGACCGGGCAACAACCAGCGGGATGCCGTCGAGCTTCGCCTTGCGGAACCAGAAGTATTTGAGCTTGTCCGGCCACGCGCCGAACAGATCGCGCATCACGTCGACTGCCTTTGGGCCCTGTATCGCGAGCGGCGAGACGTCCGGCTCGAACACCCGGACATCGAATTTTTTCTCTCCCGCGATCGCCTGCACCCAGAGCAGCATGTCGCTGTCTGCGATCGACAGCCAGTAGCGGTCCTCGGCAAGCTTCAGCAGGATCGGATCATTGAGAATATGCCCGGCGTGATTGCAGATCGGTACATATTTGCCCTGGCCGACCACGTGCTTCGACAGGTTTCGCGGGGTCAGATATTGCGCCAGCTTCGCGGCGTCCGGCCCGGCAAACTCAACCTGCCGCTCGGCCGCCACATCCCACATGCTGACGCCGTTGATCAGCCGCTCGTACTCGCCGATCGGATCGCCGTACGAGACCGGCATGTACATGTGATTGTAGATCGTGAAGGCACTCGCGCCCGACTTCATCGTGGCATCGAAAAACGGGGATTTCCGCACGCGCGGACCGAAACTGATGGCAGGCTTCACGGCGCGTCTCCACTCGCTCGTCAAGGGAGACTAATCCTCCCGGCGGGCGTTGGTGTAAGCGAGCCGCACAGGGTTGTCACTCGCTACGTGCAACCCCGGTATGCATTCACTGACGCACCGGCCGACAAGTCGAGATTCCTGCCATCGACATCGCCGGTGGCTGACGCGGCGCAGGCGTCGGGCACGTGTGAAGACGCTAGGACGCTTTTCCGGCCGCGGGCGTGACGGCAACAGCGCCGTGCGGTTCGTTCAGCGTTCCGGTCGTACCGAATAATGCCTCGAAGTCCGCCGTCTCGCGCCACCCGACATGCTGCGCCTTTTCATCGAGCCACGCACGCGCGTCGGCACATCCCGCCTCATACAGCGTCGTGACGTGCTCGGGATCGGGCACCAGTTTGCTGTCGAGCGGCAGCGCGCCGGTGTGTTGACCACCATCGAGCAAGTGGAAGCGATGCGACGCCAACCGCTCGATCGTCGACTGGGCCCGCAGCTTCAGCCCCCGCGCCCGACGCACGGCATCGATCAACCAGAGATCGCGCATCAACGGTTGGTTGAAGGTAAGCCGCGACATGGCGCCGGCAATTTCCTGCGGACGTTGGGGCACGCCCGGTTGGACCAGCGGACTGACCAGCACCAGCAGCGTGTCCTGCGTCCGGCTCAGCCGCGCGAATGACAGCAAGTCCGGATTGGCCGAAAACCCGCCATCCCAATAATAGCGACCATCGATTTCGACCGCCTGACTGATCGCCGGCAGACAGGCCGAGGCAAGCACGACATCGAGATCGATCTCATCGCGCTCGAAGATCCGCGCGAGCCCCGTCTCAACGTCGGTTGCCGCAATCGCCAGCGAAAGTGGAGCGTCCTTCACGGCCGGAAAATCGATGTGCGTGGTGAGGATGGTGCGCAGCGGATTGATATCGAGCGGATTGAACTCGTAGGGCGACATGGTGCCGGCAAGCCGGGCAAACTGTCCGCCGGCGAGCATTTCCATGCCGCGTAGTCCGGCCGCAAACGGATTGAGCGGCGTGCGATCCCGCCGCCCGGCTTCGACCACCGCCTCCCAAACGCCGCGCAGCACCTCCCGCGCCCGCTCTGGGCCGCCCTGAGCGAGGCCGCTCGCAACCGCCACGGCATTGACCGCACCCGCGCTCGTCCCGCTTACGGTATCGAGCGCGAGGACATCGCACGTCAGCAGTTCATCAAGTACGCCCCAGGTATAGGCACCGTGTGCACCGCCGCCCTGCAGGGCGAGGTTGAGGCGCAGCGTATTGGCCTTCGGGAACGCCATTGTCGCCCCCTTCCGGTTTGCTGCAATGCGGCGAGGGAATGCTGCAACGCAAAAGAAGTCAACCGTCAGCAGGACGCGATGCTCTATCCGCGCGTACGATCCACCGCAGCGCGTAGCTCGGCCATATCGGCGCTTAAATCATCCAACCGATTGAGAATGCTCGATAATTCGTCCTCAGTCTGCTCCGCGACATCCGATGCGAGCTCCTCCGCGGATGGCTGCTCCGCCTGCATTGCATCGACGATGATACCGATGAACAGGTTCAGCACCGCAAACGAGGTGAGCAGGATGTAGACGACGAAGAAAATCCACGCATGCGGGTGCTTCTCGATCACGCTGCGCGCGATATCCGGCCAGCCTTCGAGCGTCATGATCTGGAAGAGTGAGAAACTCGACGCGCCGAGCGAGCCGAAAAACTCCGGAAAATCATCGCCGAACAGCGACGTTGCCATAACCGCTGAGACGTAGAGGATCAGCAGCAGCAGCATCGTGACCGAGCCCATGCCCGGGATCGCGCGGAGCAATCCGCTGACCACCCGCCGCATCGACGGCACAGCCGAAATCAACCGCAGCGCCCGCAGGATGCGTAGCGACCGCAGGACCGCAAGATTCCCCGTCGCCGGCAGCAACGCGATCCCGACCACGAGGAAGTCGAAGATACTCCACGGGTCACGAAAGAATGCTGCGCCGTGGGCGTACATCCGCGCGATGATCTCCACAACGAAGATCGCCAGGATCACCATGTCGATGGTGCGCAGGACCGGGCCCCACGTCGCCATGACCTCATCGCTGGTCTCCAAACCAAGCGTGATAGCGTTGACCACGATCAGCCCGGTGATCGTGCGCTCGACCCAGTTCTGAGTGACAAACGCTCTGACGGTTTCGCGTGACATGGCAGACCTTCTCGACCCGACCCACCCGTCGGGAAAGCTCTATGCGGCATGCTTCATTACGGGCGTTCTTGGCCGTCGTCACGGCGTCGGTCGCATCGACCGTCCCGATTTACCCAGACGAGAACATATCTGCTGGCGCTTGGCCGCTTAGACCTGAGTGGCACGCGACGTGTTGAACGAACGCCCACAGCCGCGCGCGGCGAACGAAAGCTTCAGGCCGCCTTTCCGCCCACGGCGAGGTCAGACGCACCGGCTGTGGCTTCGGCCGGAGCAGCGGATGCGTCTGCCGGCGCAAGAAGACGCGGTGGCAGCGCCTTGATCGCACCACCCGGCGCCTGCGCTGCAAACTCACGCATCGTGATCTCCCAGCCATCTGCACCGCGCGCGAAATCATAGCAATTGTACTGCGCAAGCGGCGCATGCGTCGGCACAGCCATCGACGCGGACGCAATACCCACCACCGGATACGCGCCGTGCGGCCCGGCCCCGTACGCAAGCTCGTTGCGGTGGTTATGTCCGTGCAGCACCAGATGCACCTCGCGACGCGACAGGATCGCAGCGAATTCCTCGCCGTCCGTCAGATCACGCATCGGTGCCGCGAGGCCCGGCAGTGGCGGATGATGGATCAGCACGACGATCGCGCGCCCCGTGCCGCTCAGCGCAATCAGCGTGTCTTCGAACGCGGCCCGTTGCGCCGATCCGAGCGTCCCGTAGGCAGCGAACGGTCGCGTCGGGATGCCGGATGCGAGGCCGACCAGAGCAACATCTCCGACCAGCCGCACGAATGGGAACCCGGTATACGGCTCCGTCGTCAGGCTGCGCGCGTAGGCGGCGCCAGCAGCAGTCGAGCGCATGTACGGCGTCCAGGTGCCGATCCCCTTGCGCATCGAGATCGCGGTATAGGCGTCGTGGTTACCGGGCACGATGCTCAGATCCTCGGGCCGCCCGAGCTGGGCAAGCCATGGCACGGCCTGCGCAAACTCCTGCGGCAGCGCGATGTTGACGATGTCACCGGTGATCGCGAGGTGATCGAACGAGCGCTGCTTTAGATCCGCCACGAGCACCTCCAGCATGTCACGCCGGTGATGCTCCTTGCGCCCGAAGACGTGCCAGTTGAGAAACCCGAGAACGCGCTGATTGAACATCTGCGTGATGCCGGGCCACGGCAGCGGCGCAAGATGGACATCGGAGAGGTGGGCAATCGTCGTCATGCAGGCCGGCTCGTGACACCACTGCGTCGCTGGCGCCGATCGCGGATGTCTCAAGCGGCCCCGGCAATCCAAGCCGCCAAGGCAGCTCAAGCGGCCAAAACGGCCCGAGCGGTCAAGGCGGCGGAAGACCCGGAGACGGCGCGAACTCCGCGGAGTGGACGCTCAAGAGCGCGCCCAACCCGTCGGCGCAGGTGTAAGAGGTGATCCCATGCTTTCCCGCGCCGTGCAATTCCTGCTGCAGCGCTATTGGCGTTTCTCCCGTGGTCTGACGATGGGCGCACAGGGCATCGTGCGTGATCGCGCGGGGCGGGTGTTGCTGGTGCGCCATGGCTATCGTCCGGGCTGGCATTTCCCCGGTGGCGGCGTCGAGCGCGGGGAAAGTGTGCGCACGGCGCTCGCCCGTGAGCTCGAGGAAGAGGCCGGGGTGATCGCGAAAGAACCGGCGACGTTCCACGGGCTTTTCACAAACTTCGAGGCGTTCCCGGGCGACCATATCGCGGTTTTCGTGCTCGACGCCTGGCGACAACCGAAAGTGCCGGAGCCGAATGCGGAGATCCGCGAGGTCGCCTTTTTTTCTCCCAATGATTTGCCGCTAGACGTCTCACCGGCAACTGCGCGGCGGCTAGCGGAATTGCGCGGAGAACAACCCGTTTCCGAGGAGTGGTAGCAGCCGTCTCCCTTTAATCATCCCGCGCTTGGGCACCCGGTCAGAACAATGGCGTGTCGACCCGCTCCCATTGCGCTGCATCGTCCATGTCAACGCCGCGCCGGTGCGCTTCGAGAAGTCGCGCATAGTGCGCGTCAAGCGTGTCGGTTCCGTATTCAGGTGTCGCCGCCCCATCGTACGCACCGGTCTCAGGGTTCAGAACCAGCATGGACTCGCTTGCATAATACTCCGCAATCCGCGCGAACTCGGCAGCCGTTTGCACGCGCTTCAGGCCCCGCGGCGTCATCCGCGCAAAGGCACCGAGCGTCGCTCGAATGCTGCGCACGAGACCGAGCGGGATGCGACGGATCGCGACCGCCCGGCCGAGAAGATCGGCAAGCATCGCGGCCTGATCTACCGGCATGATCGCGGGACCGGGCCCGCCCGCAACGATCGTCTTATCCGCTACATCTATCCGCGCGAGGCAATCGACGAGCACACCTGCGAGATCCGCGTCGCTGATCGGCTTACATGCTGTGCTCCGGCCATCACCGAACACGAGAAAAGATTTTCCCTCCGCAACACGGCGCACCTGCCCGGAAAGCGATTTGAA
>JBCBJG010000068.1:0-12726 GCA_038523655.1 Pseudomonadota bacterium
GAACCGTCGCGAGGAGTGCGCGCAGGCCCGCCTCACTTTCCGCGACGACAGTATTGTCCTCCTCGGCCACACCGAGCGCCAGCATCTCGATGCGGCAATCACTGCCTACAACGATGTCCGTCAGGAACTCGATGATCACGTCGAGATGATCGCGCTCGGTGTGGCCGAGGAGGACAATACTGTCGTCGCGGAAAGTGAGGCGGGCCTGCGCGCACTCCTCGCGACGGTTCAGAAGCGCCAGGTCGAGGCGCTCCTATCCGGAGAAGCGGACGGCAACGACTGTTTCGTCGAGCTCCATTCCGGCGCGGGGGGCACGGAGAGCCAGGACTGGACCCAGATGCTGCTGCGTATGTACACGCGGTGGGCGGAACAGCGCGGCTACAAGACCGAACTTGTGGAAGTTACACCGGGCGATGAGGCCGGGCTCAAATCCGCGACGCTGCAGGTCAAAGGCACCAACGCCTACGGCTGGATGAAAACCGAGTCCGGCGTCCATCGGCTGGTGCGTATTTCTCCCTTTGATTCAAACGCACGCCGGCACACGAGTTTCGCGTCCGCGTGGATCTTCCCGGTGATCGACGATTCAATCGAGGTCGAGGTCAACGAAAGCGACTGCCGCATCGATACGTACCGCGCGTCGGGCGCCGGTGGTCAGCACGTCAACACGACTGACAGCGCGGTCCGCATAACGCATGAGCCGACCGGCATCGTCGTGCAGTGCCAGTCCGAGCGCTCGCAGCACAAAAACCGCGCGACCGCGTGGAACATGTTGCGTGCGCGCCTCTACGAACTGGAACTGAAAAAGCGCGAGGAAGCAGCCCAGGCCCAGGCGGAAGCAAAGACCGACATCGGCTGGGGACACCAGATCCGCTCGTACGTGCTGCAGCCGTATCAGCTCGTGAAGGACCTGCGCACCGGCGTCGAAAGCGGCACGCCGTCTGCCGTGCTCGATGGGGAGATCGACCCGTTCATCGAAGCGGCGCTCGCGCAGCGGGTCGAAGGGGGAGGCCCGGCCGAGATTGCCGATCTCGACTAGCCGGCGACATCGCCTCCCCTCCGGCGGGTGCGCCGGCGAGCGCCCGTCTCTTGCCAGGCCGTGACATGCCAGGCCGCGTCATGAGAGGCTGCGTCATGAGAGGCTGCGTCATGTCAGGCCGCGTCATGTCAGGCCGCGACATGAGAGGCTGCATCATACGAGGCCGCGTCTCACCTAGGCGTCTTATGCCAGCTCGTCTCAGCTTGTTCCGGCAATCGCCTTGTAGCGGGCTTCGAGTTCGTCGAGCCGCGTAAGGTCCGCTGGAAGCAGGTCCTCACGCGCCGGACGGTCCGCTGCGAAGTGCTGGTATGAGTCAACGCCGCGCACGAGCATTGCCGTGTCCGCATCGTGTTTCGTCTGGCGGACGTGAGTTGCGAGATACTGGACGTTTAGGCCGATCCGACGATCGCCCGACACGTTCGGCGTCGAGGCATGCAGTGTCCAACCGTGATGAAACGATGCCTCGCCGGGGGCCAACGCACAATCGACGGCGTCGCTTTCGCTCACCCCCCGCACCGTCTGGCCCTGAAACAGCACGTTGTTTTTATCCTCCGTCGTCTCGTGCTCCATCCGTCCGTGTCGGTGTGTACCGGGGACGACCCGCATGCAGCCGCTCTCGCGGGTTGCCGGGGAGAGCGCCAGCCAAAGCGTGACCTGATCGTCGTGGCTCAGGCCCAGTAGGTCAGATCCTGATGCCACGAGACGTGCGACGGGGCTTTCGGCTCCTTGATGATGTACGTCGCATTATAGAGGAGGATATTCGGTCCGATCATCGCTTCGACGATGTCGAGGATGCGCGGGTGGGTCGCCAGTTCGTATGGCGAGGTCAGGATCGTGTGTACCTTCGGGCGATAATGCAGCGGTCCGACTTCCGCCTCCGCCTGTTCGAGACGTGTGCGATGGGCAGCCGCTTCGGCGCGGGGGAGGATTGGAATCCCGGAGGCATATCCATCCCGCTCGTAAGCGTCGGCGATGGCGCGGGCGGTCTGAGTTACGGTCATCGGATCAATCCTTCGAACGACAAAATCACGTCCCGGGATTTCAGCGCGGCGGGGCAACGATGGCAAGCATCGCCCGCGACGGATTGGTCTCGTTGCGACCTCGCTTTCACGACATTGTGGTGGGTGATCTCCCAAGTCGCGTCGGCGCTCCCGTGAGCTGAGGCGGCGATCATCGAGGCGCGGATCGGGCCAGCATGGCGGGGACGCTCAGCGTGCCAGAGGGTCCGCGATTCCGGCAGAATTCGTCTCGCGCCGCTGGCGGTGCGGGGCGTGACCATGGAACAGCTAGAGCGGCGGCGCGTTCATCGGCTCACCGTGCGGTCGACGCCCCAGCGACGTTCGCGCATCATTCTGGCCGAGGTTGTCCCATGCGTTTTCGCCTTCCGCTCGCCGCCACCGCGGTTCTGACGTGTTTTCTTTTCACGCCCGCTGCCGTGAATGCGGCATCGACCGTATCCGCGCCCACCGCAACCGGTGCAGCGCCCGAAGCAAGCCGCGCCGACGACCGGCTCAAGCGGATCGGCTCTCTCGAATGTGTCGCGACGCCGAATGGGGAGAATAAAGCGTCGACGCTTTCGTGCTCCTTCCGCCCGTTCGGTGAAACGGATGTCATCGCCTACGACGGCGCGCTGAAGAACGGTGGCGTCGCCCTCACCGGGGAGCGGTCGGTGGTGCTGATGAGCGTGCTCGCACCAACGGTCGACGTACGTAAAGGCGGGCTCGCGGGCACGTATCGTGAAAGTGGACGCACGGACTTTGACATCGCCGCGCGCGGGAATGTCCTCGTCGGGGGTGCCGCAGACTCCATTGCGCTCGAAGCCCTCGCCCCACGCCGCGACGTGTTTCTCGAGGGCGCCGAACTGACGCTCGATGCACCGAAGGCCAAGCCATGAGCGAGCATATGAACGACGTTGCCGGCGACCTGTCGCAAGATCACGGTGAGCCCGACGGAGAGAAAAAATCACGGTTCGAGGTCGATGTGCTGGCGGTCAGCCCGGTGACGCACGATGTGCGCGCCTTTCGCACCACGCGGCCCGACGGGTTCACGTTCACGCCCGGACAGGCGACGGATCTCACCCTGTTGCGCGACGGCTGGCGCGACGAGGAGCGGCCGTTTACCTTCACCTCGCTCCCTGATGACCCGGAACTCGAGTTCACGATCAAACTCTACCCGAGCCACGATGGTGTCACCGAACAACTCGGCACGGTCGAGGAAGGCGCGACGTTTGAAATCGGCGCGCCCTGGGGCACGATCGAATACAAGGGACCGGGCGTCTTTATCGCCGGCGGGGCGGGGATCACGCCTTTTCTTTCCATCCTGCGCGCGCAGGCCCAAGCGGGCAGCCTCGACGGGCACCGGCTTGTGTTCGCGAACGCACATGAACGCGACATCATCTGCCGTGACGAACTCGAAGGGTATGCCGGGCTCGACGTGACACACGTTCTAAGCGACGAGAACGTTGGCGGCATGCAGCACGGTCGGATCGATAAAAACTGGCTCGCAGCCCACGTCACCGACTTCGACCAAGCGTTCTACGTCTGTGGTCCACCAGCGATGGTGGAGGATATTACCTCGGCACTGAAAGAACTCGGCGCCGATCCGGAGGGCATCAACTTTGAGGAGTGATGCGTGCGGTGGTGAACGCCGTGAGCGGCTCAGCAACTGAACCGCTGCGCCTCGCCGGCTAGCGCAGCAGGTTCAAGCGGGGGCTGCGCTGCCTCGTCCGGTTGCTGTCGCGGGTAACTCCGGAACACAACGCGTGGCGGATGGGGTGGGATTCGAACCCACGAGACGGTCGCCCGCCTGCCGGTTTTCAAGACCGGTGCCTTCAACCACTCGGCCACCCATCCGTCGTGCGGCGCCGCGCACAGTTCGCCGTCGCCAGCGGGCTTTGCCAAGTTGGCGCCGCGGACGCAAGGGGCAGCGGCGGTGACTGCGATTCGCGCCGCGCGGGAATTATCGTGAATTGCAGCCGATGGGTTCGCTCGGGCCATGCAAAACGGCCATTGCTAGCCGTCTTGCGGCCCGAATGGCCCGCTATCTGGCCTTCGTTCATGAAAGAAGCCTGAGCCGCTCCACGATCGCGCTGCCCCGGGCACTTCGCGGGCGGACATGCGTTACGTCTCTTAACGGCGTGCGCGTTTGCCGGACGCGGGCCTCATAATCGGGCTGCAGATGCGCTATATGCAACCAGAGGCGTCGGGTCTTGTCGGGCGCGCAGGTTGTGGGAGCTGGCCAACGGCGGCGATGGGTTCGTGCATCCCTGGCGGTTGCGGCGGAGGGTCTGACGTCGGTGGGACGATAATGTCGGTGCGTGCGCGCGATTTTATCTCCACTTTGCGATGATCAGTGGCAAGAATGACACCATTTAACCTCACTTGTTAAGCGTCTGACAATCATGATCCATTTTGATAGAGGTCACCGATCAAGCGGCCATCAAGGCCCCGAGGAGTTAGACGTGCGGACCGTCAGCTGGTTGCAAAATTCTTTACGCTCCCTCGCCCTGCGCAGTGGAGAGAGAAATCCCTTGCGCGCGGCAGACGGGAGTACGTGTGACGTGCGATCGCTGCGGCGAGCGAGCGACCCGCGCCTTGCCCGGTTCGCCGGCGCGCTGGTGGCTACGACGGCGCTGTCGGGCGCATTGCTTGTCGGCGATGCGAAGGCGCAGCAGTCTGCCAACACGATGGGTGCGCGCGACGGAACGATTGCCGAGTTCGTCGTGCCGCAGCTCGCGCCTGGAACATACCGGATTATAATCCGCCCGGAGAGAACCCCGGCCGCGCGGCCAGCGCTACGGCAACCACGCCAGCCCCAGCCCCCGCTAGAGCCGCAAGCCTCCGCTGAGCTGACAGGCGATCCATCGGTCACGGTCCGGGTGCCGGAGCTTATCTTGCGTGTGCCCGCGCTCATGATCCGCACGCCGTCGAATGCGGATCGGCCGACCGGTGGGAATGATCGCCGGGCGCTCGATCTTGGCGAGCCGACATTCAGCGTTCGTGCGCCAAGAGAGCGCGCGCCGGATGCGCCGCGCGTCGACCGAGCCGCGCCGCCGATCTTCGACGTAGATGCCGATGGCCCGGCCCGCTTCACGCGGCGGCCGTTGCAACAGATCGCTGACCGCCGGGCATCCGCCGCGCCGGATTTCGAGGACGATGGTCTCGACGCGCCCGGTGAACCGACGCGGCCACGCGCTGAGCGGCGGTCATCCGACGACACGCTGCCGATGGTGCGCATGCGTGCGCCACTTGCGTCTGTGCGGGTAAAAGACGAGGCGCGGTCGGACACGCCGCAGCCGACGTTCGACAGCGCGCTCGATGAGGACCTTCCGCAGATCCGTATGCGGGCGCCGCTCGCGTCCGTGCGGATTGATGACGGTGCAGATCGCGCGTCGCGTGATGAAACGGTCGCGCGGCAAACCGTTGCCGAGCCTCGCTTCGGGGCCGCGCTGGACGACGACGCCGACAATGATCTGCCGACGATCCGAATGCGCGCGCCGCTGGCGTCGGTCCGGATCGACGATGCGGATACGCGCGCAGCGAGCCGTGAACGTCGCGCCATCATCGATGACAGCGAACTTGTGGCGGCCGAGCGGCCGGACAACGTTCAGCGCGGCGAAGCGCCGACCTTTGACGATGATTTTTCCTCCGTCATCGTGCCAACACAGCGGGATTCCGAACTGGATGAGCCCGCGGATGTGCGCGGCGACGATCGGAACTCGGACCGCTTCGAGGTTCGCGACGAGGGCGTGCGTGAGGACAGCGGGCGCGACGATAGACGTGACATGACGGTTACCGCGCCGGTGTTCGAGGACGAGGTCTTCGCGAAGCCCGCGCGCCGTATCGCGACGGAAACGAAGCCCAAGCGAGACGTCGAGACGGCCGCTGCGCCTGACGATATCCGCGATAGAGATGCCGATGTCGCGGAAGCGCCCCGGTTCGGTGATGCGGTCGACGCGCGGCGCGAACGGGCGGAGCGCACGCTGTCGCCAGGAGACACCGTGGCCGACGAAGCTCCGCGTGATCGCAACGTGGCTGCGGTTGCCCCGGAACGGCGCGCATTGGGCGACGCCCGAGACGTGACCCGCGTGCCGGAAGTGCCGACCGTTGATCGCGCGGATGATTTTGTGAGCGATCCGGTCGGGGTGCGCGAGGCGATTGCGCGGAACCGGGCGCGATACGGGATCGAGGCCGAGCGCGACGACGACTTTTTCACGCTTCGCGGCCGGTACGACTGGTTCAAACCGGTGACGCGCGGTGCTGCGGGTCCAGACCGCGACCGCAGCGAACGGCGTGCGCGGCGCGATGCGCCCGCACCCCGTCGCCGTGGCGCAGACCGTGATGCGGATAGCGATGGCCGTGATTTCGGGTCGGTCATCGAACTGAAAGGCCGCGATACTGCGACAGGCGCGGATACCGACACCGCAGATACCGCCGAGTTCGACACGACGGAGCGGGTGACGCCGCCGACCTTTGGACCGCGCGTGCGCGGAAGTGCGCGTCGCCCGGCATTACAACGCGAGGCGCGGCTGAGCGATCCGCCGGACCGCGGCATTCGCCCAGACGATCGAGCGGGCTCTGAAACACTTTTGCGACGTGAAACACGCGGTCCGTCCTACGGGCCGCCTGTTGCCGTTTTTGGCCCCCGGGTTGCGCCACAGGCCGCCGAGACGCGGACGGCAACGCTCGGCCCGCCGATCGAGACCTCGGAAGATCCGCGCCAGCGGGCCGCAGCAATGGAAACCGCCGCGCGTCCCGATCCAGAGACGGTCTTCGAGCAGCCGCGACGAACACCCGACGGTGTGCGCACCGGGGTCGGCGACGCGCTCGCTGCACCGCAATTCAACCGCCTGAGCCCGGTGATGGCGGGCTATCCGTTCACCTCGAGCTGGTCAGGGCGCGTCCGCGGGCGGGGCTGGATCGTGATCGCCCGGCCGAATAGCCGGATCGGTGATTATCTTTCGCTTCGTCCGGCCGCACGCGCGGGCGAGATCAACTTGCGGGCACCATCACAGCCCGGCGCCTACGAGGTGCGGTTTCTCTCGCGTGATCGCCGGGTCATTCTCTCGCGCCAGCGGATCGAGGTGACGCCGGCGAAGGTGCGGCTCGTGGCACTCGAGTTCGTCGATCCCGACGACGAGCTCAACGTGTGGTGGGCCGGGCCCGGAGATGGCTCCGATAGTCTCACGCTCGCCCCCGTGGGCGCCGACGATGATCGGGCATTGGCGCGCCAGTCGATCGGCACGGGTAATCCGCTCAAGATCACCGCGCCGACCCAGCCCGGTGAATATGAGATGCGGTACGTCAACGGCTCGGACAATCGGGTGATGTATCGACGCAAGCTCGTCGTGGCCGCGAGGGCGCCGAAGCTGCCCGGACCGTGATGCGGCAGGTTTGCCTCAGACATGCTGCAAGCCGGGACGCGATCTGACCGGTTGAACGATGCCGCCGTCCGTCGTTGGCGCATGGGCATGCGACGGTTGCCGCTCGTCGTCGGCGTCGCCGGTCCGGCCCGCCACGTCTGCCGTCTACGGGCCAACGCCTTCGTCCCCAGCTGCTCGCGTCGCCGGCTTGGCATCGCGAAGCAGCTTCGCTAGACCCGCCGCAACGCGAAGCGCGTAACGCTCGCGTTCGCCTCAGTTATTCCTCTCCGTACTGCGTTCACCGCGGATCGCCGCGGCCTTCGACACACCGAGCGAGAACTCGTTCGCAAAGGGGAACGCATGCGCGGCCTGTTTTCTGTCCTCGTGACGCTCGCACTTTGCCTGCTTGCGGGATGTGGTGGCACGGCACTTACCGAGCGGCCGCTGACGCCCTCGGCACCCGTCGTGAGCGGTTCAACACCGACGGTCGCGCTGGTGGAGAGTGTTTCCGCACAGCCGGTGCCGCCCCGAGCGCTCGAGGCTCGTCCCTCGGGTGCGCCTGCCGTTGCGCAGATCGCACTGGCGGGACCGATCGATCCAAGAGGGGAAGACGCTGCGGAGACGGCGGGTGATGGCAGGCGTGCTGATCGCATCGGCTTACTTGTCGCGAGCGAGACCGCGCCGGTACGTCAGGCCACGAGGCCGCGCCGGGCAGCCGCCGCGTCAATGACCCCGGCTGCTCGCGGCGTGCCGCGGCGACCGCGCAAGGGTGGTGGCGTGCGCAAGGTCGGCAAACCATACCGCATCGCTGGGCGCTGGTATCACCCGCGGGCCGACGAGAGCTACGACCGCACGGGCGAGGCATCGTGGTACGGTCGCGCATTCCACGGGAAGAAAACGGCGAACGGTGAGATCTTCGACATGGACGCGCTCAGCGCAGCGCATCCAACCCTGCCGCTCCCCTCCTATGTCGAGGTGACCAATGTTGCGAACGGGCGGCGGGTCGTAGTGCGCGTGAACGACCGCGGACCATACGCCCACGGCCGGATCATCGATTTGTCGCGAGCAACTGCACGGCTGCTCGGGTTCGCGTCGCTCGGCACCGCGCAGGTCCGGGTTCGGTATCTGCGTCCGGCGCCAATCGACGGTGACACGCAATTCGAACGGGCTTTTCTTGCCCGGCAGGGTTGGTACGCTGCGGCGCCGACCAAGCCGTCGCAGATGTTGGATGCGCGAGCTTCCCGGGCCGCTTCCTTCGCGAGCCGCGTCCCTGGCGGGTCCTGAGTAAACAGTCGGGCATCTCGCGTGCGCGGTGCTGCCCGTGCTTGTTTGACGACAATGTGCGTGACGGCAGGCGATGCGCGCGTTGACCTTCAGGCGGTGCAGCGTGACACTTTCGGCACGATTGCACGCTTTGATTGTGCGGTCCGGCGCCCCCGACAAGGACTTATGCTTATGGTGACGAACAGGACGGCACGCCGCGAGGATAACCTCGTACGCGCGTTGTTGCGCGGCTTCTGCGCGCTCGGGCGTGATCGGGTGCGGGCCGGTGTGTTCGCACTGACGGTTGCTGTGCTGGCGCTCGTTGGCCCGAGCCCCGCGGCCGTTGCGTACGAGACGAAGGCGACGCACGCGATCCTGATGGACGCCGAGACAGGCGCGATACTCTACCAGAAAAATGCCGACGAGTTGATGCCGCCCGCGAGCATGAGCAAGCTCATGACCATCGCGATCGTGTTCGAGGCTCTCAAGACCGGTCAGATCACGCCGGACGAGGAGTTCTACGTCTCGGAGAACGCGTGGCGGACCGGTGGCGGCGTCTCAGGCACGTCGGCGATGTTCGTGCCGGTGAACAAGCGCGCGAAAGTTTCCGATCTGCTGCAGGGGATCATCGTCCAGTCCGGCAACGATGCGTCGATTGCGCTCGCGGAAGGGCTCGCCGGGTCCGAAGAGGTATTTGCCCGCCAGATGACGGAGTACGCCCGGCGGATCGGGATCACGCGTTCGACGTTTGCGAACTCGACCGGGCTGCCGCATCCGGACCACCGCATGACTGCCCGCGAACTCGCCAAGCTCGCCTTGCACCTGAAGCAGGCCTACCCGGACTACTATCGGTACTTTGCGCAGAAGCAATTTAAGTACCGCAAGTGGACATTCCGGAACCGCAACCCATTGATTCACCTGCCGATCGGGATCGACGGGTTGAAGACCGGCTACACGAAGGAGGCCGGTTATGGGCTGGTCGGGGCCGGGACTTTCGAGGGACGGCAACTCGTGTTCGTCGTCAACGGGCTTACATCCAAACGCGAGCGAAAGCTGGAGGCGCGCCGGCTTTACGAATGGGGTTTGCGCGGTTTCCGCTCGTTTGAGCTCTTCGAGCCAGCGGAAGAGGTCGCGAGTGCTCTCGTTTGGGGCGGGGATGCGATGTACCTGCCGCTTGTCGGGCGCGACGGCGTGCAGGTCTTGCTGCCGCGGACGGTTTCGGACAAGAAGCCGCTCAAGGCTTCCGTGGTTTACGTGAAGCCGCTCAAGGCGCCGATCCGACAAGGTGATCAGGTCGCCGTTCTCCGGGTCGAGGGAAGCGGCTCGTCGGTCAGCGAGGTACCGCTCTATGCGGGGCAGGATGTGGCGCGCAGCGGGTTCATCCGGCGCGGGTGGAGTTCGCTCGTGCACCTCGCGTTGGGGTGGATTCTGTAGGGGCGATCGGACTTCGCGCCCGGGCGCTGCGCGATGACTGCGCGTGGCCGGTTCGTCACTTTCGAGGGTGGCGAGGGGGTGGGCAAATCCACACAGATCGCCGCGCTCGCCGAGCGGCTTCGTGCGGCCGAACATGATGTGGTCGTCACCCGCGAGCCGGGGGGAACCGTGCTTGCCGAAGCGATCCGTACGCTGGTGCTCGACCCGAGCGCCGAGGGGCGCACGCCTACGACCGAGGCATTGCTGTTCGCCGCTGCGAGGTCGGATCACGTCTCGCGTTTAATCGCTCCGTCACTTGCGCAAGGGCGCTGGGTGTTATGCGACCGGTTCGCGGACTCGACCCGTGCGTATCAAGGTGCTGCCGGCGATCTGGACCGGGAGTTCATTCTGTCGCTCGAAGCTGCGGCGGTCGCGGGCATGCCCGGGGAGATCGGCGCTCCAACGAAGACGCTGCCGGACGTCACTATCCTGCTCGACCTGGATCCTGAGGTCGGGCTTCGCCGGGTTGCGCAACGGGCTGCCGGGCAGCAGGGTGTCGCACGCGGTCCGCTGGTGGATAAAAATACCGATCGCGGGGCCGCGCCCGACGGCTTCGAAGCGCGGACGCTCGCGTACCACCGCCGACTACGCCAAGGGTTTCTCGACGAAGCGGCAGCCGCGCCAGAGCGTTTCGCCGTGTTCGACGCGGCGCAGCCGGTTGACGTGCTTGCCCACGCGATCTGGCGAACGGTGGGTGAAAGGCTCGGGGTTTCCTGATGGCGCGGGCTGCGCGATCGACACGGACGCCGCGGGTTCTGACCGACGGCGAGCCGACGCCTGAAGTCGACCGGCTGGATGGCATTCTGCACCCACGAATGAACCCTTCGCTGATCGGCCATGCGGAGGCCGAGGCGGCACTCGCATCCGCCTTCGCGAGCGGTCGAATGCATCATGCGTGGCTGCTCTCAGGGACTGAGGGCATCGGCAAGGCAACGCTTGCTTATCGTCTCGCGCGGTTCGCGCTGCAGGCTGGCGGCGCGGGGTACGGCGCTTCCGGCGACGCGTCGGGTCTGTTCGGGTCTGACGACACGCCCGGTGACCTGACGCTCGAGGCGTCCCTCGAGGCGCCAAGCGCGCGTCAGGTCATGGCGCTCTCGCATCCCGGACTTCTCGTTTTGCGGCGGCAGTGGGATGCCAAGCGCAAGAAGTTCGCGACCATGATCACGGTCGACGAGGTGCGCCGGTTGCGCGGTTTCCTGAGCCTCAGCACAAGCGACGGCGGCTGGCGGGTGGTGATCGTCGACCGGGCTGACGAAATGAACGTCAACGCTGCGAGTGCTTTGCTCAAAGCGTTGGAAGAGCCGCCTGCGCGGTGCCTGTTTCTGCTGATTGCATCTGAGCCGGGTCGACTGCCGGTGACGGTGCTCTCGCGTTGCCGCCGGCTGGGCATGTCCCCGCTCGACCGCACTGCGCTTGAAGATGCGTACCGGCATGTCGCGCAGCTCAGCGCGTTCGACGCCGAGGGTGTCGAGGACTGGGCGCTGCTCCATCGGCTCGCCGGCGGGTCGGTCCGCCGGGCGCTGCTGCTCACGCGAGAAGACGGGCTGACGCTCTATGATGAATTGATCAAGCTGCTCGGCACGTTGCCGAAGCTCGATTGGCCGAACGTGCAGGGGTTTGCGGAAAGCCTTGCGCCGGTGGCGCAGGATACCCGGTATACGCTCGCGCTTGACCTGTTGGGCGATATGATCGTGCGGCTTGTCCACGCCGGTGCAGATGGCCGCGCGGAAGCCGCCGCCGAGGGAGAGGCCGCGTCTCGGGAGCATGCGATCGCCGCCCGTGTCGCGCCGCCCGGCTCGCTTGCGCCGTGGTCGGAGCTATGGGAAAGACTGGCGCGCGATCGCGCGGAGGTCCGCCTGCTCAATCTCGACCGGCAGAATTTTCTCTTGAGCGTGTTCCAGGAGATCGAGGCAGCGGCGCTCGCCGGTGCGGAGGCTGCTTGAGCGTCAAGCGCTGCGGGTACTGCGAGGCGATCAGGATTGCGACGGGCGCCTCGCCGCCCTGGAGCCAGACGTGACTTGCACCCGGCGCGCGAGGCCACTGCCAGGCATACTGCGGCCGGCGAACCGTGCGGCGTGATCTACCAGAGACGTGAGGGCCCAGCCATGGCCGACCGGCCTTCGTTCTACATTACGACTGCGATTTCCTATCCGAACGGGGCCCCGCATATCGGGCATGCTTACGAGGCCCTGTCGACCGACGCGCTTGCCCGATTCAAGCGGCTCGACGGATACGACGTCTTTTTTCTCACCGGCACTGATGTACACGGCCTCAAGATGCAGCAGACCGCCGAGCGGGAGGGGATGACGCCGCGCGCGCTGGCGGATGAAAATTCGCAGGCGTTTCGGGAAATGGTCGACGCGCTCGACTGTTCGAACGACGATTTCATCCAGACATCGGAGCCGCGCCACGTCGAGGCTTGCCAGGACATCTGGCGCCGGATGGAAGCGTCCGGCGATATCTATCTCGATACCTATGCCGGTTGGTATTCGGTGCGCGACGAAGCGTTCTACGACGAAGGCGAAACGCGCATGGAGGATGGCGTTCGCATCGGTCCGCAGGGCACACCGGTCGAGTGGACCGAGGAGCAGAC
>JBCBJG010000069.1:0-12564 GCA_038523655.1 Pseudomonadota bacterium
GACCGGTGGGGGGCTTTCGGGTCAGGCCGGCGCGGTTCGCCACGGGATTTCCAAAGCGCTCACGCATTACGAGCCGGAGCTGCGCGGCGTGCTCAAGAAGGGCGGGTTCCTGACCCGTGACAGCCGCGTCGTCGAGCGGAAGAAAAACGGTAAGGCGAAAGCGCGCCGTAGCTTCCAGTTCTCGAAGCGCTAGTCGACCGCCTCACTGCGACGATCGAAGCCCGCTGGCGGAAACGCCGGCGGGTTTTTTTGTATCAATCGCGGCGGGGTCCGTCGCACTACCTCAGTTTTTATCTCCCTTATCTCGGGCATCGGCTTTGCGGCGGAGGATCTCGCGGTCGAGGCGGGCAATAACGGCGCGGGTCCTGAGGGGACGACGGCCGCGGGCGAGCGCGATGCGGGCGACGGCGCGCTGGGCAACCAGGTCGACGAAGCCAAGCGTCGGGATGTCAGGTGGCGTGAAAAGCGAGCGCATTACGCGAGTGCTCCGGCAATATCGATCGTGGCGCCGTCGCTCACCGTCGGGTCAGCTTTCGTGGGTTGCGGCGGACGGATCTGCGCGTTCGCCGGTGAGACAGGAGCCGTAACATCGGCCCGCAGCTGTGCGAACGCATCGACATCGAGTGTGTCGATTGCGCGGGCCGCGTCCGCGATCCGGCGTGCGCGATCGGCGCCCAGGATCGGCACAGCAAACGCGGTATATTTATTCTCCAGTTCCGCCTCGCTCAGCGGCGCATCGCGATCACCGCGCGGTGTGCGAGGCCCGGATGCCAACATCGCGCCGGACCGCGTTACGATCGTGACATCCGCCCAGCGCTTATTGACGCTGCGGGCGGTCAGCTCAGGGCAGGATGTGATCGTAATGCGGTCGGCGAGGTCCCGGATCGCAGGGTCCGTCAGAACGGCGGGTGTAAGTTCCGCCGTGCCGATCTGGCCGCGAACTGCCATCGTCGCGAGCGGATAAATGATGGCGTAGGACAACTCGTCGAGCGTCGTCGGTGCACGCCCTGCGAGACGCACGGCCTTCTCGAACGTGCGCACCTCGATGCGCGCAATGTCGTCGCTGGCAAGGGTGTGCGTGCGCATAAGGTCCGCGACGGCATCGAGCGCCGGATGCGCCCAGCGGCAGACCGGGTACGCCTTGTAGTGCGTCTCCTCGATGATCCGCCAACATGCCGGTTTTTCGTCTTCATTCGCGCCTGAGAACCCCTCCCAGAACGGAGCGGCATCATCGCCTTCGATGGTGAGGGCGGGTGCGCCAGTGAAGCCTGCACGCGCCATGTACGCTGCCGTCACACCCGTTGGTGCGCCCCAGCATACGCCGTCGCGCAGCATGGTCGGATGATCGATGCACCGCATCATCTGACTGCGCGGGCCATGGTACTCGGCGATCCCGGCAGCGTGTCGGATCTGCTCGGGCGTACAGCCGAGGAGGATGGCGGCGGAGACTGCGATGCCGACCGCCGTCCACGCGCCTGAGGTATGGTAATCCGATACGGTCGCATGCTGCGCCCGGCCGACGCGGTAAGAGACTTCGTAGGCCTGCGCCATCGCGGCGAGGAATTTTTCTCCGTTGATGGACCTGCCGCTGCTCGCCTCCGCATCGGCGATCGCGAGGAGTGCGGGAACGACGGCGGACCCGGCATGACCCTGACAGGGGGTGGAGCCATCGTGCGCGTCGATCGCATCGACGGTCGCTGCGCCGGCGAAGGCGGCCCCGGCCGGGCTCAACGCCCCGCCGCGGAACAGAACGCCGGCGTGGCCCGCGGTACCTGATGCCCAGAGCATCTCGGCGACATCGCCGGTGATCCGCGCGTTTTCTGTCTGCGCGCCGACGGCCGCGACCCCGAGTGTGTCCATCAGACTGCGGCGCATAACAGCGCGCACCGCGTCGGGAATGCCAGCGCCGCGCATTGCCGCGACGCGATCAACCCACTCTGTCTGCATGACGCTCACTCCAGTACGCGCGTAGATGGACGCCGGACACTGTTCTTCAGTCCATGCCATCCTTCCCGCAAAGCCATCCTTCCGGCACTGGCGGTGCGCGACAAGACCGAAACGCGCATGACAGCCGGGGAAAGTTCTGGCGGCGGACTCGGAGTTCACGGCGCGAGCCGCTAAGCGCGTCGTAAGTAGACCGCTTTGATCGACCTCTCCCTTGGGAAGGACCGCGCCTTGGCCAGACCCCGCTCTAGTTTCGTGTGTCAGTCGTGCGGCGCTGTCTCCAGCCAATGGGCCGGGCGCTGCGGTGCGTGCGGTGAGTGGAACTCGATCGTGGAGGAAGCTGCCGAGCCCGTTGCGGCGGCGGGTACGGCCGCGGTGCGGAGCGGCGCAGCGATCACCCTCGAGACGCTTGCCGGTGCCGTCGACGAGGAGCCGCGCCTTGCGACCGCCATTGCCGAACTCGATCGCGTGCTCGGTGGTGGGCTTGTTGCCGGATCTGCGATCCTGATTGGCGGGGAGCCGGGGATCGGCAAGTCGACCATCCTGTTGCAGATGGCGGCCGGACTCGCGCAGGCCGGGCGGCGGGCTCTCTATTTTACCGGTGAGGAAGCGTCCGCGCAGATTCGGATGCGGGCACAGCGTCTCGGGTTGCAGGACGCACCCGTCGAACTCGCGGCGGAGACAAATCTCTCGCACATCGTCGCCACACTGAAAGACGCGCGCGACGCCGACCTCGTGATCATCGATTCCATCCAGACGCTCTGGAGTGACACGCTCGACGCCGCCCCGGGGACAGTCAGTCAGGTCCGGGCGGCGACGCAGACGCTGGTGCGGCATGCAAAGCGGGCCGGCGTGGCGCTCGTTCTCGTCGGCCACGTCACCAAGGAAGGGCAGATCGCCGGGCCGAAGGTGGTCGAGCACATGGTCGACACGGTCCTCTACTTCGAAGGCGATCGCGGACGTCCGTTCCGCATCCTGCGCACCGTCAAAAACCGGTTCGGCGCGACGGACGAGATCGGCGTCTTTGAGATGGTCGAACGCGGGTTGATCGAAGTGCGCAATCCGTCGGCCCTGTTTCTCGGAGAGCGTGAGGCGAAAACCCCTGGCACCGCGGTGTTCGCCGGCATGGAGGGCACACGCCCGCTACTCGTCGAAATTCAGGCACTCGTCACGCCATCGAGCCTCGGCACACCACGCCGTGCGGTTGTCGGGTGGGACAGTGCGCGCCTGGCAATGCTGCTCGCGGTGCTGGAGGCGCGATGCGGCGTCAACCTGGCGGGACATGACGTCTATCTGAATGTTGCCGGCGGGCTGAAAATCGCCGAGACGGCCGCCGATCTCGCGGTTGCGGCGGCGCTGGTTTCCGCGTTGGGAGGCACGCCGCTGCCGGGCGACACCGTTTATGTCGGGGAGATCAGCCTGTCAGGCGCCGTCCGCCCCGCCGGTCACCGCATGGCCCGATTGAAGGAGGCGGCGAAGCTCGGGTTTGCCACAGCCGTCCTCGCAGATGAGGCCGACGGTGGCCGCAACGGTGAAGGCAACGGCGAGCGGGCCGGACGGGGCAGGCGATCGTCGCCGACATCCAAACAGGGGGGCGGCAAGAGCGACATCGCGGTGCGCGGGGTTGCCCGGCTGGTCGACCTCGTCGCAAAGCTCGCCGCCGACAGCGCCGGCACCCAGAAGGGTATCTAATTTTTCAGCGTTCGATGTACCCGCTTGTCATTGCCCGGCGCTCCGTGGCCGAGATGCTCAGACCACGCGCACAAACCACCGTCCACATTGTGCACTTTCGGTGAAAAGCGTTGCCGATCGGGCGGGCTTGCGCGAAAAGACGCCGCGCCGAAAGGCCGCCCCGTCCCGAGCACAATGCGCTCGGCGATGGTCGGACCTCAAACCGCCGCGATGGGCCTTCACTCCGTCGCGACCGGAATCGTGATATGCGGCGGCAAGCGTGAGGGGAGAGCGCGATGGGCGTGACCATCCTGGACATGGGTTTCCTCGCACTGGCGGTCGTCTCGGGACTGCTTGCGCTCTATCGCGGATTTTCGCGCGAGATGCTGTCGATCCTGTCCTGGGTCGCTGCCGCCGCCGCGACCTACTTCTTCATCACCGGCTATCCAGAAGTCGGCGAAAATCTCGCGGGCCAACTCGGCCAGCGCAAGGAACTCGTGCAGATCGGCCTTGGCGTGGTGATGTTCATCATCGTGCTTATCGTCGTCCATCTGATCACGTCACGGCTTTCCGAGCGTGTGCTCGACAGCCGCATCGGGATGATCGATCGCCTGCTCGGCCTGATCTACGGCGTGGTCCGCGGGGCCTTGCTTCTGATCGTCGTGTTCATACTTGTGAAGCTCGTTGTCCCGCCGGAAAGTTTTCCTCCGTGGGTCAAGGATGCTGCGTCCTACAGCTTTATCGACAGCTCTTCGGATGCGATTGCCGATGCCGTGCTGAAACGTCTGCCGGAGAATTTCAGCATTCCGGGGCTCGGTGACGAGACATAGCAGCGAGCCGGACACGCTACGGTAGCGTCGCCCAGGCCCGGATGATTTACGGCAGCATGACTGCCCGAGATGCGAGGAGACCTGGCGATGCCTTCACCTGACAAGGCGGTGCCCTCCGCCACACCGGCTACTGCGTCGGCGCGTCTTGCGGTCGACGGTCTTGAACTCGTTTCGCTTGATCCGGACCGCCTCAACGAAGAGTGCGGCGTGTTCGGGATTTTCGCGCATCCGGATGCGGCGGCGTTCACCGCGCTCGGGCTGCACGCACTTCAGCACCGCGGCCAGGAAGCGGCAGGGATCGTCACCTACGATGGTGAGCAGTATCACCCGGAGCGTCGCCTCGGGCTTGTCGGCGATCACTTCTCTAAGAAAGCCGTGGTTGAGCGGCTACGCGGCGACCGCGCGATTGGCCATGTCCGCTACTCGACGACCGGAGAGACGGCGCTGCGAAACGTGCAACCGCTCTATGCCGACCTCGATACGCTCGGCTTCGCCATCTGTCATAACGGCAATCTGACAAATGCCCTGACGATCCGCCGCCAGCTCGTTAGCGATGGCGCGATCTGTCAGTCGACGACGGATACGGAAGTCATCGTCCACCTCGTCTCGCGCTCAAAACGGCACGGGATCGTGCACCGCTTCATCGATGCGCTGCTGCAGATCGAGGGCGCCTACTCGCTCGTCGCGCTCGCCGAAGATGTGATGCTGGGTGCCCGTGACCCGGACGGTATACGCCCGCTTGTGATCGGCCAGCTCGACGGCGCCTACATCCTCGCGTCGGAAACCTGCGCGCTCGACATCATCGGCGCGGAGTTCGTGCGCGAGGTCGAGAACGGCGAGGTGGTGGCGATCACCAAGGACGGGATCACCTCGCACCGGCCGTTCCCCAAGCGCCCGCCCCGGCCGTGCATCTTCGAGTACATCTATTTCGCGCGGCCGGATTCGATCGTCGACGGGCGCAACGTCTATGATGTGCGCAAGGCCATGGGCCAGCAGCTTGCGCAGGAAGCGCATGTCGATGCCGACGTTATCGTCCCGATCCCTGATTCCGGTGTGCCGGCAGCGATCGGTTATGCGCAGGCGTCAGGCATCCCGTTCGAGCTCGGGATCATTCGAAACCACTACGTCGGGCGCACCTTTATCGAGCCGGAGCAAAAGGTCCGCCAGCTCGGGGTGAAACTCAAACACTCCGCGAACCGTGAGCCGATCGAAGGCAAGCGCGTGATCCTGATCGATGACAGTGTGGTGCGCGGCACGACCTCACTCAAGATCGTCGGCATGATGCGAGATGCCGGCGCGGCGGAAGTCCATATGCGCATCGCCTGCCCGCCGATCCGCTATCCGGATTATTACGGGATCGATACGCCGGACCAGGATGCCCTGCTGGCTGCGAAGTATGACCTGACGGAAATGCAGTCGTACATGACCGCCGATACGCTGGCGTTTCTGTCGATCGACGGGGTGTACCGCGCCTGCGGCTATGATGGGCGGAACCCGCTCGCGCCGCAGTTCACCGACCATTGCTTTACGGGCGATTATCCGACCCGACTCCGGGACAGGGAAAAGGATGGCGATACGCGGCAACTCTCCCTGCTTGCCGAGGTTGGGTAAGGCGAGACGCAAGTCGCCAGCTTCAGCGGGCACCACAGGCTGGCGAAGGGCGTTGACCTCCGCTTAAGTCAGGTTCACCGGCTTGCTGCATGCTACCGTCTCGCCAAGGCTACGCATTTACCTGTCACCTTTTCCCCCTGTTTATCGCTCACCACATAGGCATCCAGCGGTTTGCCGATTGATCATCATGCGATCTGCGCCTGCCGCTCGTCGCTGCGACACGTTTCTGGAGGCGCACTTATGCTCCGTTCTTTTTCTTCCCTGATTGGGCTGCGACCGCTGACATCGGTGGTTGGCCTCGCGGTTGCGGCCGGCGCGGCACTTTCATCGGGCGTCGGGTCGGTCTACGCGGCGCAGATCAACACCGGCGGTGAGAGTGGCGCCTATCACGCGCGCTTCTGCCCGCTTCTGCGCGACGCGCTGCGGGACAACCGGATGGACTACACCTGCGCGACATCAGCGGGATCGCGGGACAATATCCAGCGGATCATCGGCAAGCCGCGCGAAATCGGATTTGCGCAGTTCGACATTTTTGCGCTCGAGCGCACGATGCTCGGCAAGGAGCTGTTCACCCCGCTGCGGTTCGACGGTGCGCGCGAGTGCCTCTTCATGGTGACGCGCAACCCGGAACTGCGAAATCTCGGCGACGTCGCGGGCCGTGCATCGCGGCTTCGCTTCGTGCTGCCGCCGGAAAAATCCGGTAGCGCTGCAACGTTCGAGTTTCTTCGCCGCATCGATCCTGACGGCCTCGGCCTCGCACGCGAGGTGATCCATGCTCGCAGCACGGACGCAGCGATCGAGCGCGCCCTCGGCGCGGAAGACGTTGTGACGCTCTTCGTGCAGTTTCCTGATCCGGCAAACCCACGCTTTACGAAGATCGACCGCGACGGTGGCCGCCTGTTGCCGGTGCTCGATCGCAATCTCCTCCGCCAATCGGTCGACGGAGAAAAACTCTACTACGCGCAGGAAACCGACGTGGAAAATCCGCGCTGGAACCGTGCGTCGGAAAAACTCGTGACGGCGTGCACGCCGCTCGTGATCTTCACCGGCAATCCGGAGCGGGTGGAGGATGCCGAGGCGCGGCGCGACCACGAAGACCTCGTCCGCACGGTCACCGCGCTCGAGGACGCCAATCTCACGCCCGGTTCGAGCGGTTCGACGTGGGCGCGCATCTGGCGGCGTACGAAGGAGCTGACCGGCCAGAGCGTTGAGAAAATGCTCGATCTGGCAGACGAGGCACGCGAGCGGGCTGGGCCGATGATGGAGCGCGCACGCGAAGCGAGTGAGCGGGCACTGGAGCGCGGCAGCGAGATCGCCGGTGATGCGATCGACCAGTCCAAGGACTTCTACGATAAGGCACGCGAGCGCGCCGGCGAGCTTAGCCGCGAGGCGCGGGAGCGGGCGGAGCGTTTCTCCGACGAAGCGCGCGATCGCGCCAACCGCTTCGGCGACGAGACCCGCCGTCGGTACGACGAGTTTCAGAACGATCGCCGCCAGGATGATCTGCGGCGCGACAATCGACGCGATCCCGTTGGCGAAGAGTTTTAGGCGCGCCGTCGATACGCAAACGCAGAACTGAGCGGGACGAGAGCGACGTGAAACCTCTGGAAGGGCGCATTGCCCTGATCACCGGTGCCTCACGGGGGATCGGGGCAGCTGCCGCGCGTGCCTTAGCCGCCGCTGGCGCACACTGCATCTGCACGGCGAAGACCAAGGGTGCGCTTGAAGAACTCGACGATGAAATCCGTGCGCTCGGCGGCAAGGCTTCGCTCGTGCCGCTCAATCTCAAGCACAGCAAAAAGGTCGATGCGCTCGGCCCATCGCTCTACCAGCATTTCGATCGGCTCGATATTTTCGTCTCCTCGGCCGGACTGCTCGGTCCGCTGTCGCCGCTGCACCACATCGCGGACGCGGATTTCGAGAATTTGATGGAGATAAATCTCCTTGCGCAGTGGCGCTTGATGCGCACGGTTACGCCGCTGCTTGCACGCTCACCGTCCGCGCGGGGCATCATCATGGTCTGCGACGCTGGGCAAACGCCGCAGGCCTATTGGGGACCCTACGCGGCAGCCGATGCGGGGCGCAGCGCGATGGCGCTTACTTGGGCGCGCGAGCACGCGGCCAGCACGACATGCATCAACCTGTTCGATCCGGGGCCGGTCGCGACCAAGCTGCGGGCAAAGGCGTTCCCGGGTGAGGTTGCCAGCACGATCACCCAGCCGGATGATCTCGCACCGGCGTTCGTGCGCATGGCGCATCCAGACTTCACGGCGAATGCCGAGCGGTTCAGTTTTCCCCTGCCCCAAACAACCTCGTGACGGCGTCAATCTCCTGACGCCGTCAATCTCCCGATGGCGCCAGTCGTCTGACGGTGACAGTCTCCTGACGGGGACGATCTTCCGGCGGAATAAAGTCCCTGACCAACCCGCTTCGGCTCTAGGGTGGCGGGCCCACGAAGCCAACAACTGATCAGCTGGACGTTGCCGCAGCCGGGTCGCTGCTGCTCGCCGGCAATGCTTTCCAGATGACGGGGAAAAATGCGTCGTCCATCGTGCGACAGTCGCCCCGGCGATACCGGCTATAGATTGGACTGACGTTCATGGGATGGAATTGCGCCGCGCTCGACATGCAGTGCGCCACGATCGACCGGCGCGGTGACTGCCCGCGGTTGGATTGCGAGCCGTGCCAGGTGCGCCCGTGATGGATGACGGCGGTGCCGGCCCGCACCTCGATTGGACACATCTCCGGCGCGTCGAAACCGGCTGCGGCAGCCGCCACGCGCATATCGGCGAACGGGTCATCCGGCGCGTGAAACGCGCTGATTGGCGGTGAGACAGGCCAGCGATGCGAGCCTCGGACATATTCGATGGTGCCGCCGTCGGCGCTGGTGTCGTCGAGTGTGATCCAGCAGGTCATCATTTCCGCCGGCTCGATCCACGCCTGGTAGCTGTCGTCTTGATGAAAGCCGAGCGCACGTGCTCCCGGGGGCTTCCAGATTACGTTGTCCTGGTTGATCCGCGCGCCTGGCCAACCGCGCAGCAGAGCGCAGGCGCGACCAATGTCCGGGCGGGTCACGACCTTGCGGACGCGCGTGTCCGCCTTCCATGCGTTGCAGATTTGCCGGGTGACGTCGTCGCGGTCGCGACCTGTGCGCCAGTTCCACTCGTCGGGTTGGAGACCGGTCTCGAAGGTGCCTGCGAACAAAGGTTCGAAGCGCTCGATGAGAGACTGGATCATCTCAGGCGCCAGCACATTCGGGACGACCACGAAGCCATCGTCCTCAAACTGTGCGATCTGGTCTTTCGTCAGATGTATCTCGGCCATTTTGGCAGGGGCCCGAACAAGCGTGACGTCCGAAGGGGGGGCGTGGATGTGCGGGAAGCGCGATGGCCGCGAGGTGAGCGGCACAGCTCGCTAAGCGTGTCTGCAGCTCAGAGACCGCGGACGATATTTCCGACAGCGAGCACCACGTAACCGAACACGGCGAACCAGAAACTCTGGTTCGGGAACATAAAGGGCACCTGATAGATACCTACCTGGCTGATCACCGCGATCGTCACGAGGACCATCGAGATCATGTAGATGAAGATCGTTGGGGGATTCAGACGCATATTTCGTCTCCGGCCAGGCTCGTTTCGCGGTGGTCGGCTCGCCATGCGCTGACGGCTTGGCGCCGTGCCAGAGCAATCCACCAGACAAACGCGCGGCAACGCGCGGACCGGTCCACCCACCTTCACCGAAACCCTAAGGCGTGTGCCGGCGTGCGCCAATCTCAGAGCGCACGAACGGAGACGATCAGCTCAAACGGCGGGCCTTGCGGACACGCATGTTCTGTGGGCCGGCGACCTGGCGCCAGAGCATCGCGGTCATCGCCGACATCGCGAGAAAAAGAGCCACAGCGAAGCCGAGCGAGCCACTGCCGGTCACAGCTTCGCGGCGTTGCTGCGTCCGCGCGGCAAAGGTCGCCCAAAGCCGGGTTGCGTCCCCACCGCTGCGCCAGAAAATCTGTTCACGCGCAACCTGTCTGGCCGCGGTGACGGGTTGTTCGGGCAGGGGCACGTAGGTTGCCCCGGCTGCGGCAGAACCCGGAAGCTCGGAAAGCGCCTTCGGCATGCCGGAGAACGCCATCTCGATCGCGTCAGATGGCGCGGGGTGCGCAACCGCCGTCGGCTCCTGCGGGAACTCGCTGGCATGGGACGGGTCGGCATACATCCCGCCGATGATCGCAACGAGCGCGATGATCAGCGCCGCAGGTCGACCGCGGCGCTTGAGGCTGCACATCCGGGGAAATCGCGCCGATGCGCTCGTCGGATGGATGGGACGATCGCTTTGCTTGCCCTGTCCGGCCTCCGCCCGTCCGCTTACCCACTCTCGCATCGTACCCCTCCACGCCGGCCAGATCGCCGTCGAGACGAAATCATCTGGAAAACGTGGCGAGCGGTTGCCGGTATTGTGGCGATCCTCTGGAGATGCAGCTGATCGTGCGCTCTGTGCTAAGTCCGCAACAGCGCGCGACGGGCCCGTCCATCGGCCGGGGCTTCAGTTGGCGAATCGAGGACATGTCGGGCGTGCGGCAGTCCGGGACGTGGGGAGAGCGATGATCTGGGTGACAAGCCTCATCGCGGGCATCCTGATCAGCTTGGCGGGCGCTGCCGTTGGTCGGGCGATCCGCGATGAGCTCCCGGTCCCTGGTGCGCCGATTGCGCTCATGGCGGATGGGGGATTGCCCGCCGGCTTTCTCGACGATCTCGCGCGGGCGGTAACCGATTTGACTGGCCGTCCAACCCATGTCGGTTCTGCCGACGCCAGCACGTCAGCTGTGGACATTGCAGGCGGCGAACTGATCACGATCACGGCGCGGGCGGAGCGGCTGGTTTTGTCGCGCGATTGCGAGCGCGCTCAGCCGCATCAGGTCCTGGATTTTCCGCTGCGCAGCGTCCGCTACGACAACGCAGTGCCGAGCAGAACCATTCGCCCGGCCGCGGCCCTGATCACCTTGCACCCCGGTATCGCCTCGCGTGCCGCCCGTGCCGAGGCCGTGCGCCTCCTCGCGGAAACCATGGGCGGCGATGCTGATGGTCTGCTCCTGCGCATGTGGCAGATGCTTGCTGAGGCGGAGGCAGCTCGTGCCGCTTTCCCAGGACAGCCAGCCGCGAGATTGGATGAAACCCCTCTCACAGCGGTCGACAGCCTGCGCAGCCTGCTGGACGACGGGATGATCGGCGGCCGTCCGCTCGCGATATCTACGCCAGAGCGGATCAACCTGTTGGCGCTTTTGTCTTCCACGTTGATGACCAGCCAGTGGTCGGCGGCCGAGCGGGTCCCCCGGGCGCTGGAGGCCTATGAGGCCGCACGCGAAGCGTTGGCCCACGCGGCGACCGGCGGGAGGGCACCGCGCGGTCTGCGACAGATCCTGCGTGACGCGCGTGACATCGTGTGCGCGGAAGAAATGATCGCCGGAACCACTCCGCCGACATCGCCGCCCGACACGCCAAGGCGAGTGTCACACAGTGCGCGCACCCCGGCAGCAGACCGGCCCGGCGCGCTGGGCGATGCCGGTCTGGACCACGCCTTCGCCAAGGACATCACCGGCAAACACCGGAGCCCACCGAATGGAAATCTTCACTGAATTCATCTCCTTTTTCGATGGGATTATTCTCCTCGTCGCGGGTACGCTCGGCGCCATCTGGGTCATGATCTCGACGGTGCTGTCGCGCTTCAGCCTTGCGATCCTCACCGGGATCGGGCGCACCAGCGGCGCCGTCCTCGGGCAGCGGTTCGGCGGGCAGATGCAAAGCCGGCGGATGCCATCGACCGCAGGGCCACGGCGGGCACGCGAAGCACTTTGGCGCGCCGAAGCCCGCCAGCAGCGCATGGCGCTCTATGTGCAGGCCTGGCACGATCTGCTGGCGACGCGCGGCGGCCCGTTTGCGCTATCGATCGCGCTGCATGCCCAAATGCACGACGGACTTCGCGACAAGATCGAGCGGCTGCGCGAGCGTTGCCGCGAGTTCGACAGGCTCGAAGAGATTGCGCAGCATCGCGTGCAAAAATACGAGCGGGAGTATGCCCGCATGTGTGAGCCGATCCGCGATCATGTTCTCGATCTCGAGCTCGAGCTTGCGCGGCTCAAGGCGCGCCATGCCCGCCAGCGCTTCCGGTTCTGGCGATCGCGTTGGCAGCGCGTGAAACGACGGATCTTTCAGACCCGGCGCGCGATCCTCGCCGAGCGCATCCGTTTGATGCGGAGCGAATTCCGTCTGAACGAGAAGCGCTGGCGGGCATGGCGTGCTTTGAGCCGGGCAAGCTCGAGCTCGAGATCGAGGACATGATCGCGGATCGGCTCACACATGCGGGCATACTCCCGCTCGTATTTCTGTACGCGATGCTGCGCGATCTCTTCGAGCCTGTCGAACTCGCGGCAACGCTCGCGCAGCCGCTCTATCTTGTCGCGTAGTCCGTCGTGCAGTTGGGCATGCAGCGCGATCGATAGCGCAAACGGGCCGCC
>JBCBJG010000070.1:0-12539 GCA_038523655.1 Pseudomonadota bacterium
CGTCCGAGAAGGTATTTGCATTGGCTCCACGAACGCGACCGATGAGCGTGGCGTCGATGACCTCGACTACCAGTGCTAACGTCGACGGGCAATCGTCTGGGCAGACTGACGGGGCGAACCGTGCGGTGTCGGCCGCCGGCTTGCGGCGCGTCGAACTGCTGGTCCCCGCCATCGACATCAGTACGGACTAGTACGGCACGCCGAAGGTGATCCCGCGGCCCGGATAGGTCCGGTTGGCCTGATTATCCCAGAAGTCGAGCACCTTGTTCCGGAGGGTTATTTCGCAGTCACCCTCACAGTCCTGCCACCCGCCGCCAGGTGTGCGGAATTGGTATCCCCCGCGCAGGCCGGGGCGCACTTCGGCGGTCAACGAGCCATTCCCAGCGAGGCTGTGCGCCGTGACGTAGCCGCTCGAATAGTCCGGGGCGGGGCGGCGGAAGGCTTCGGCGGGTGACAGGGCGGCAACGACCAGCGCGGCCATGAGCGCTACCCCGGTCATAGCCGCAGCGCTCCTCCCCGTCGCGTGAGCGGCGGCACTCCTCCCCCTCGCGTGAGCGGCGGCTCTGCGAACTGTGTCAAGGAGCAGGCGTGTCATGGTCTCACCTCGCGGAAGCGATATCCAACGCCGTCTTGATCGGGCGACGACGGCGCCTCGAACTACCATGTTCGCCGTGTTGGTGACAGCGCCGGACCCTTGTTTTCGGGTTGGCACGCACGTTCACGGCACGAGATGCAGAGCGGGAGGATCGGCATGGAAAATGGTCTGATCGAGCAGATCTTCCGCTACTGCGAGCGGGCGGGCGCGACCGGTTGGGCCGCGGAGCCTGTTAACCTCGCGAGCAACATTGCGTTCGTGCTGGCCGGGATCGTCGCCTACTGGCTGCGCGCGCGGCACCCGACAGAGCCAACGCCGGATACCGCCATTCTCTCCGGACTGCTCATTGCGATCGGGCTTGGCAACGCGGCTCCCTCCCGGATGACGCTTGCGGCAGATGCCATCCCCGTCGTTCTCATGGTCGTGGCGTATCTCCACTTCGCGCTCGCGGTCTTTCTCCGCGCAACGCCCGTCGTCGCGCTCCTCGGCACCCTCACCATTCTGGTCGTGAGCCTCGGTGCAGCAGCCATGCCCGGTTGGCTGGACGTGGTCTCTGGCTCGTTGCTTTATCTGCCGGCCTGGGTCGCGCTGGTGCTGATCGCGATCGCCTGCGCGCACCGCCGACATCCGGCGACCACCGCGTTGTTCGCAGCTGCAGGGATTTTCGCTGTCGCGCTCGTCGCGCGCGCCCTCGACCAGCCGCTTTGCTCCAGCACGACGATCGCGGGACACCAGGCGGGCCTGCATGTGGGCTGGCATCTCGGCTGCGCGCTGGCACTCTTCGTGCTCGTCCGCGCCGCGATCCGCTTCGGGCATCCGCCGGGCACGGAGGCGGCGGTGAGGGTCGAAATCCTGTCACCAGTTCCGCGGGGCGGTTCAAAAAACGCGCGGGGCGAGATATGACGCGGGCGGCGATCGCTTGCTTCAGCGATCGCCCCTGCGCGGGCGTGGCGAAATTGGTAGACGCAAGGGACTTAAAATCCCTCGGAGGAAACTCCTTGCGGGTTCGATCCCCGCCGCCCGCACCAGTCATCGCGGCACTGCCTGCGCGTCCGTTTGCTCGCCCGTTAGCTCACCTGTTTGCGCGACTCATTGCTCAGGTAGGGGCTCAGACCTCGATTTTTTCTCTGTTGCGAGATTCGCGTTCGGGCGCGTTCGGGAGCAAGCTCGTCAGCATCGCGCATACCGCAAGCATCGCGGTCGCGCCGACGAGGCACGCTGCGAGCCCGCCGGCCTGATAGAGCAGGCCGGACAGCAGCGTTCCCGCAAGCCGGCCAACCGCGTTGGCCGCATAGTAGAACCCGACATCCTCAGCCGCCCGGCGCGTCCCGGCGTACGCGAGGATGAGGTACGAGTGCAGCGAGGAATTCACCGCGAACGCGACGCCGAACCCGGCAAGCGCGATTGCTACCAGCATATCCACGCGCTGCACGGCATCGATCCAGAAGAGGGCGAGGATCGCCAACGTGACACCCATGAGCGCCCATGCCCACTGGCGCGCGGCGGGAACCTCGCGGCTGAGGCCGTCCGCGCTGCGGGAGATCAGGCGCGGGGCCGCCGCCTGCATGACACCGTAGGCAACGGTCCATGCGGCGAGGAAGCCGCCGACCTGCCAGAACGTCCATCCATTTGCATAGAGAAACACCGGCAGACCGACGACGAACCAGACATCGCGCGCGCTAAACAGAAAGACCCGCGCGAGCGCCAGCGTGTTGATTGCCGATGTTTTCGCGAGAAGCTCGCGAATACTGGCCGAGGGCTTTGCCCTTCCGAGGTCGCGCGGCAACAGCGCAATGCCTGCGACGAGGACAACGGCGATGAGGCCGGCGAGTGCGTAGAGCGCCGGAGCAAACCCGATCGTGTCGAGCAGCAATCCGCCAAGGAAAAAGCCGATGCCTTTCATCGCGTTCTTGGAGCCGGTGAACCAGGCGACCAAACCGAAAAGCGCACTGTTGCGCGCCGTGTCATCACTGCTCGAGACCGATTTAATCGCCGCTTTCGACGCGGTCTTCGTCAGGTCCTTGGCGATGCCCGCGATCCCTTGCGCGACCACGACCCAGACGACCGCAAGCGCCGCCCCCCATGCCGGGTCGAGCAGCGACAGCAGGATCAGCCCGAAAATCTGAAGCAGCTGCCCCGCTGCAAGCATCCGCGGAATGCCAAACCGCGTTGCAAGCCATCCGCCGGCAAGGTTCGCGACGATCCCAGCGACTTCATAGAGGAGGAAAAGAAGCGCCAGCGTGAAGGGAGAGAAACCGAGCGTGAAAAAATGAAAAAGCACCAGCATGCGCAAGGCGCCGTCGGTCAGCGTGAACCCCCAGTAGGAGGCCGTGACGATCGCATAGTTGCGCGCAGCGTCGTTCACGTCGTCTCTGCCGCGATCACCTGGCAGGCGAGATCGACCATGCGGCAGGCGTAGCCCATCTCGTTGTCGTACCAGGCGTAGACCTTGAGCATAGTCCCGTTGGTGACGAGCGTACTCGGCGCATCGACGATGGCGGAGCGGGTGTCATTGCAATAGTCGGCGGAGACAAGTGGGCGGTCCTCGATCCCCAGAATGCCACGAAGTGACCCGGCGGCCGCCTCTGCAAACAGATCGTTGACCTCTTTCGCGGTTGTTGCCCGCTCGAGCTCGAAAACACAGTCCGTAAGGCTCGCGTTCAACACCGGTGCGCGCACCGCATGGCCGTCGAGCCTGCCGGCGAGTTCGGGATAAATCAGCGCGATGGCGGTTGCGCTGCCGGTCGTCGTTGGCTGGAGGGAGAGAAAAGCCGACCGGGCGCGCCGCAAGTCCCGGTGCGGGCGGTCGACCACTACGTTGGTGTTGGTCGGATCGTGGATCGTAGTGATCTGCCCATGGCGGATACCAAGCGCCTCGTGAATGACTTTCACCACGGGTGCGAGGCAGTTCGTCGTGCAGGAGGCTGCGGTCAGAAGTCGGTCGCGCGCGGGATCGTACCGGTGGTCGTTCACGCCGACGACCACATTGAGCGTATCGCCCTGCTTGACCGGGGCGGCGACGATGACCCGGGGAACCCCATGATCAAAGTACGGATCCAGCGTGTCGAAGGTACGGTGGGCGCCGGTGCATTCGAGAACGAGCTGACAGCCGAGGTCGCGCCACGGCACATCTTCGGGGCGCGCATGCGAAGAGTGCGAGATAACGTGTTCGTCTATGTGCATGGTCTGCGCATCCGGCGCGGAAATCGATGTCCGCCAGCGACCATGCAGGCTGTCGAATTCGAGCAGATGAGCGGTGGTGGTCGCTGGGCCGGCGACCTCGTTCACGTGCACGACCTCCAGGCGATTGTCGCGACGCGGATCATCGTCCGGTCGGTCCACGCCGCCGAGCGCCGCCCGCAAGGCGAGGCGGCCAATGCGCCCCAAGCCGTTAATACCCACTCGCATTGCCGCGCCGCCTGTTCCCTTGTATCGCCGTCTATCCGCGAGCGATTACGCAGTTGTATGACAGTCCGGTGACAGACGCGCAGACGTGCGCGCAGGATCTCAGCCCGAACGCATTTCAGCTATCTGACGCAGGCCGCAGCGCTTCCACCGCGCAGCCGGGTGCGCTACCCGCAGCCGATGCCTCATCAATCCGACGAGCAGGCCCGCGCGCTGGGCAGCTCGCCGATACGTTCTGCCCGGAGACTAACGCGTGATCGACGATCGCCCGAGACTGTTCGCCTACAAGACCGCGCCGCGCTTCGACGGGCTCGCTGCCCTAGATGCCTTCGATCCGACGCCACACGCGGACGAGCTGAGCTTCGAGGTGTGGAGTGAAGCGTTGGAGCCCGGTTGGGACGAGGCTCAGACTTTCACGTACGTCGACGGTCATGCAGGCATTATGTTGCTCGACCGCTCGGGTGGGCGGGTAGCGCTTGCGCGGGTCGCGGAGAACGGAACGGGCGTCGACATCATCCGCCGGGCCGAGGAGGTCGAGGCGGCACCGGCGTGGGACACGGTCTCGCGGATCAATCGGATCGATGGGACGACGCCCGCGCTGATGGGCTACGCGCGGGAGACAGGCGCGACCTGGATGATCGGACCGGACCCGACCGGGCCGGATGCGCTGCGATTGGGTGGGCCGGCGGGATTGCCGCCAGGCTGGGCACATCTGCAGGTGCTGGAGCGCCCGGATGGTCTTCTGATTTTTGGGCAGGACGATATCTCGGGCACCGCGCAGTTGCTGGGGGCAATCGACGACGAAGACAAGTTTCTGCAGCTTTGGAGTGAGGACTGGCGCGCCGGCGAAACGCTGGTCGAGCTGCTGCCCGCTCCTTCCTCGGCGCTCTTCGTCTACGACCCGACAACAGGCGGATGGGAAATTCGCGCACTCGGACCAGCGGGGAGCACCCTCGACGCCGAAGGGGCATGGCGCACCGGCTTCACGGTCATCCTGCCGTTTATGCTCGCGGATGTGCCGCATGTGCTCGGCTACGATGCCGAGACCGGTGAGGTCGAAGTGCTGCGGCTGAGCGGGACAGACGGCGAGGTCGTCTGGTCACACGAGTGGAGCGAGGGGTGGGATGTCACCCGCCCGCTGCTCTGGGGGGCGCGAAGCGCGAACTGAACGGGTGCCAGCGCGTTAAGAAATGCGACCGCTGAGGGCCTAAGCTTAATTGCGCCGTAAACAGCCGACGTTTTCTTGCGCCGTGAATAGCCGACGCGAGAACGCGCCGGCTTAGGCAGCCGAATCAGCCCTGCTTGCCGTGACCGTTTGCCGGGCGCGGCAGCTGCTCCTGCGAGCGGTCGAGAAATGCCGTGGGCTTGCCGGAGGGCTGCGCAGACTGCGCCGCGGGCTCCTGAAACGGATTGCGCAGCGTGAGGACCGGACCGTCATCCATCAGCGGCTGATGCGCCGGCGGTGCAGCCGGGCGTTGTGGCTTGTCGATCGGCGCTTCTGGAGCCCATTCGCGATCGAACTTCGCGAGCGGCGGCACAGCGACGGCGTCGAGGTCCTTTTTGAGCAGACCCAGCTCGGCAATTTCATCCTCGAGGTTTCTCGCGTAGCGCTGCATGACCATGCGGATGGAATTCTGCACGTCTTCCGCCATGGCGCGGCGGGCCTCGCCGATCGCGCTCTCGTCGTCACGCGTTGACGTGTTCAGGGTCGTCTGCGTCCCGGCGAGTGCTTCGACGCCGTGGTTCAGCAGGTCGTTCACTGCGAGGATTTCAGCCTCGTATTCGGCTGCCAGCTGCTTGCGCAGCTTCTTGAACGTATGCAGCTTGTCCATCGGTCGCCCCCGCCTACCCTGGATCACCTCAGCGACGCGCATCTGGCGCCACTCGAATCGTTAGGCAAAGCTTGTGAGCAATATTCCGCCCTGACAAGCGGCGACGGCGACCTGCTGCTGGCGCTTCAACTCTTAGTGGTATTCACGCCTGCGCCGCGGTGGTTGTGCACAGGCGAGGTCGGTTTTCGGCGGCGTCGGCGGTTGGCTGTTTGGCACGAATGAACGCTACGTCCCCCAGAGAAGCGCGTCAGAACGGGCCAACCAGATCGGGCCAACCAGATCGGGCGCATCAGATCGCGCGCATCAGATCGGGCGGCGCGGTCGCCACGTCCCGCCATTACGCTCGACGATGTTTTTGGCGCCGCGCAGAAACGGGTTGATCTGGAGCGCAGCTTCGATCGCCGCGAGCGCACCCTCCTTATCGCCCTTCTCCGTCAAGCAGAGCGCCCGCCCGGAAAGCGCGCCGAAGTGGCGGGGCTCGAGGGCAAGCACGCGTTTGATGTCCGCGAGCGAGGCATCATAGCGCGACAGCATGAAGTTGATCGTTGCGCGCTTGTTCCACGCCTCGGCGTCGTTCGGCTCCTCGCGGACCAGCTCACTCGAGAGATCGTAGGCGGTCGCCAGATCCCGCCGACCCATGGCGGCGACAATCCGGTTCATGGCGGCGTCCCGTGAGACTTTTCCCGAGCGCAGCCATGTCTCCCAGATGCGGTTGGTGATGGCAGCCGCTTCGGTCTCGTCGAGCGCGCGGTCGAGCTCCTTAAACAACGTGTCTAGCCGCGCTGCACGCTCCGATGCCGCAATCGCCGCGCCGGCATCCTCCGACGAGGACTGCGCCTGAACCTCGGGAGCCAGTGCCGAGATCGCGACCACAAGCGATGCGCAGGCTGCAACGAGCAGATGTCGAAACGCGCGGCTGGCGGAGGCGGGGTACCGGCGAAGATGTGTCAGCGGGGGCATGGGCTCTCCTTTGGCGCGGGATTCGAGTGAGTCACCGGACCATGCGTGCATGAGCGCGGTGCGGGACGGGTCGCTCATTCAGGCTTGCCGATGCGATCGACGAGCCGCGTGCCACCGCGCGGTGCCGTAGCCGGCGATGGTTGCGACGGCGGGGTTTGGGGCGGCGCGGTGGTTGGTTGCGGCTCGGCGCGCGGTACCGACGGCGCCGTGGCTGCGGCCTGCTCGGGTGACGGCGGGGCCGCCGCGATCGGTGTGGCGCGCCCGGTCACGCCGCGGCGGGTTGCAGGATCGGGGGCGAAAAAGCGCGCCGGCCGCAGGTCGCCGAGCTCGAGCAATTCGCTGTGCTCCAAGCCGTCCCGTTGGACGAGATAAAGGTCCTGAACGCGACCGAGCACGCGCCCACTCATGCGACCGAGCCCGCCGCTTACCTCGAACCGCAGGCCAACGATCGCATCGGGCATCTGGTTGCTCACGTAAGGCCTCATTTTTATCCGCACATCGATGGCGAAGACGGTGCCGCCTGCGCCACGTCTTTGCCACCATGCATGCGCACAGCATCGTCACCGCATCTTCGCACAGGCAGCCCGCGTTATGAAAACAGGCATTGAGATGATCGCGCTGGAGCTGTCGCGACACTCAGCCGGCGCATCTCGCTTTCTGTCCAATTTACGAGGGCCGGGGACGCGCCGATCGCCCTGCGCTACCTCAACAGGTGCGATCGCGATCGCGGCGACGCTACTTGCAGGCTGTGCCGGCGATGCGCCGAATGCCACGCCGGATCCGGCGCTTTCCGCGCAACGGCCGATCTCGCTTTCCGCCCCTCAAGGCGCGTTGGGCCAGGCCGGCGAGACGCAGAGCGTCGCGGCCACATCGGTGCGGGCCGACCTCCCGATCGCAACCCGCGACAAGGCGGTGTCCCGCACACTCCTGTCACTCGGCAAATCCGCAGAGCGGCAGCGCAGTGTGGGCGCCGATCTCGACGGTGACGGGACGCCCGAGATCGTCGTCTTTCTCGAAGGCGAGGACTTTTGCGCGCGGACGGGATGCACCCTGATTGTGCTGCGCCGCGCGCGGGCCGGCTATCGGACTGTTTCGCGGACACTGCGGGTGCGCCCGCCGGTGGTTGCACTGCCCGGATCCGGCCTCGGTTGGCGCACGCTAGGCGTGCGGACCGGTCTGCCCGGTCAGCTCAAGCGGGTGGCGTTACCATTCGGCGGGTCGGGCTATCCAAAGAATGCGAGCATCGCATCGGCGGCGGCCATGACTGGCGGCGAGGTTTTGATCGCCGCGACCAGGGATGAGCAGACCGCGGCAGTTGGCAACAGCGACCTCATCGCCAACCAGAATTGACCGCGCGGCGGCACCTCTGCCCCGGGCACAGACCTAATCAGAGATGCTTGCGGGCGGTCCTACTCGGCAGCGACGAGGCAGGTCGGCGGATCGGTGTCTGTCGGGCCGAGCGCGCTGTCATAAACATACAGCGTCGAGCAGTACGGGCAGATGATTTCCGTGTCGCCGCCCATGTCGAGGAACACATGCGGATGGTCGAAAGGCGCCTTTGCACCCATGCACTTGAACGCCTTGACGCCGATCAGGATTTTCTCCACCCCGAGGTCGTTGCAGAAGTGCGGTGTTGCCTGTTCGGCCATGGATCGGCTCTCCCTGCGATATCGCGATGACCTACCGGGTCTTGTACGGCGTGGGAAGGCTCTGGGTGACGCATCACGTACCCGTCGCGCAGGGTCGAGGCTGCATTCCGAACATGGGCGTGATGCGCCTGCATTGTCGGCAATCGATTTAGGTCGGACGGCGGATCATGGAATTCTCGAGCTTCATTTCCGACGGGATCGAAATTGCCTACATCGATGTGCCCCCGCAGACGGACATGCGCGCCGGTGATGTCCTGCTCATTCACGGGTTCGCGTCGAACATCGAGGCGAACTGGGTCGATACGTCCTGGGTCCGCACGCTCAGTCGCGCGGGGTATCGCGTCGTCGCGTGCGACGTCCGAGGGCATGGCCGATCGCAGAAGCTCTATGACGAAACGCTCTACGGCGCCAAGATCTTCGCGGGTGACGCGGCCGCGCTTCTGGCGCACCTCGCGATCCCCGAAGCCCATGTGATCGGGTATTCGATGGGCTCACGGGTGGCCGCCTTTCTCGCAATGGAGCATGGCGCGCGGGTTCGCACAGCGACGTTCGGCGGGCTCGGCGCGAACATGGTGATCGGCCTGCCGGGCGCGCGCGCGATCGCCCACGCTTTCCTCGCCGACACTATCAGCGAGGTGACACATCCGACCGCCCGCAGCTTCCGCGCCTTCGCCGAGGCGACCAGAAGCGACCTGAAAGCGCTCGCGCACTGCATTCTCTCCGCGCGCGCGAAAATCACGGAAGAGATGGTCGGATCGATCCGCTGTCCAGTGCTCGTCGCGGTGGGGACGGAAGATCCGATCGGCGGGTCAGCGCAGGCGCTGGCTGACATGATACCGGCGGCGGAGGCGGCGCCGCTCGAAGGGTTCGATCACATGAAAGCGGTTGGTGCCCGGCCGTTCAAGGATGCCGTGCTGGACTTTCTCTCCCGGCACGCTGGCGCCTGACCGGTCGCATTTGACAGGCGGTGTGTCTGACACCGTGGCCGCTGGTGATCGGGCGGTGAGAAAACCGGCATTCGGCGTGAACTGCGACGGCGCGATGCACAGTCGGTCTGACGACTGAGCGCGTTTCAGTAACCGGTGAGATCAACGGCTGCGAGGATCAGCCCAGCGGCGATCAGGATAGCCGCAAGCCAGCGGAGCCGGATACAGGCGCGGCATGGTGGGTCGTCCGGTTCAGCCACGGTTTTTCTCCCCACTGCCAGCTCATCCGCCGAACCGTTTCGGAACGGGACGCTCCGCAGGTACGCGTTCACGTTCAGCTTGCTCTTTCTTCAGGAGTTTTCCGTAGCATGCGACCCGTGCGTCAACCATGGCGTTGCGTGTAGTGGTGTGGGTGCTCCGGGGTTCATGGGCCTGTTTATCGTCAGTCTTGCGATCATTTGTATCGCACTCGCCGGGGGCTGCGCGATCGCAGTCAACACCCGCGATCTGACGCCGCATCGCGAGCCGATCGTTATCGGAACGAGCGTGCTGATCGGGGCGATCGTGCTGCTCGGATTCTTTGCGTACCGCCCGGCGGCGCCGATGCAGACGGTCGCTGCGGGAGAAAAACCTGCACCTGCGACCGAACCGCAATCGCGCGCTGCAGAGCAGCCTGGCGCCGGACGAGTTTCGCTCCGCGGACCAGCTTACGGGGCTGCACCAGCGATGCCCTCGCACGACGCCGACGCTCGCGACGTCGCGACGGGGCGCCCCCCGAACACACCTCAACCACCCGCCGCGACCGAGCCTGACGGTGCGGAGATAAATTCTGCCCAGAAAACGGCAGCGACAACACAGGCAGTGGACGAGGGCGCCATCGTTGCAACAGCCGCCACCGTGCGCCAACCTTTCGACGTGTTCAAAGACTGCGACCACTGCCCGGAGCTGACGGTCATCCCGGCGGGGGACAACGACATCGGTGTGGATGAAAAATCCGCCGGTGCCGTCGCGCATGAAACGCCACTCGCCTGGGTCACTTTTCGGCGCCCGTTCGCGCTTGGTCGGTATGAAGTCACCCGCGAAGAGTTCGCCGCATTCGTCGCGGCAACCGGGCACCGTGCCGACAGCGCCTGCGATACGGACGGCGTCGGCGGAATGCGCGCAGCGTTCGACAACCCGGCCTTCGAGCAGGATGGCGGGCACCCTGTCGTCTGCGTGAATTATCATGACGCTGCAGCCTACGCGGCGTGGCTGAGCAGCGAGACCGGTGCGCAGTACGCGCTGCCGTCCGAAGCGCAGTGGGAATATGTCCGCAAGGCGCAGACCAGCGTACGGGCGCCTTCGCCGTTCGATGATCCAGAGACGCTCGCCGAAGCGGGCAACATCAAAGGCGATGCGTGGACAGCCGCGACCGTGCGGGTCGGCAGCTATCACGCCAACCCGTTTCTCGTCTTCGACATGATGGGGAATGCGGGCGAGTGGACGCTCGACTGCTGGCAGTCGACGCATCTTCATCAGTCCAAGGACGGCAGCGCGGTGGACGCACACGGCGACTGCGCGGCGGCAGCGGTGCGTGGCGGCTCATGGGACGAGCCGGCAACAGCCGCCCGACGCACGGCACGGCGCAAACTCGCGCGTGCAACGCGCGACTGGCGCGTCGGCTTTCGCATCATGCGCGCGCTCGCGCCGACGGAGCATTCGCAGAGAACGGAATAAAATCCATCAGCCGGGCAGGGGTGACCGGCTGTTAATCACCATCAATGACACGAGGGGTCGGTCATGGAACAAATTAACGTCTTGCAGATCATCGCGTTCATCCTGTTCGGGGTCATCGGCTGGGGGCTCTACGCCTTGCAGGTCGAGCGCTTCGACAAGTATCGCCATCTGATCTTTAGCTCGATCGTGGTGTCGTTCATCGCGACCGGGATCATCGGGTATTACGTCTACGTGCCAAGCGCCGTGAACAATGTCGACCTGGGCCCCGACAAGGGAGCCGGTGGCCAGGGCAAGGGCGGCGGTAGTGGCAAAGGCGGTGGTAGCGGCGGTGGCGGTGGCGGCGGAAGCGGTGGCGGCGGAGACGACGGGACCGAGCAGGCGGACGCAGGCGGCGGCGGCGGTAATGGTGACGGCGGCGACACCGGTGACGGCGCTGGCTCAACGTTCGCCGACTGTGACGTCTGCCCGAAAATGGTCCGCATCCCGTCGGGAGAAAATATCCTGGGGCAGCCGTCGACGGCCGATGCTCCAGCATCACAGAAACCGCAAGCGGGCGTGCTGATCCGCGAGCCGTTCTCCGTGAGCGTCTTCGAGATTACCCGGGCGCAATTCGACATGTTCGTTAAAGAGACCGGCTATCGACCGGCCGCCGGCTGCAACACGGATGGGGTTGGCGGCTCGAAAGCCAGCTATCGCGCACCGGTGTTCGACCAGCAAAACGATCATCCCGTCGTGTGTGTGAACATGGATGATGCCGAGCGCTACACCGAATGGCTGAGTGAGAAAGCGGGCACGCCCTATCGCCTGCTTACGGAGGCCGAATGGGAGTATGTCCGACGCGGCGCAAAGACGATCGCGGAAGGCCAGGCGGACCCGGCGGATAGCGGAGCACCCATCGAGAGCGGGAACATCAAGGGAGATGAATGGCTCGCCCGAACAACGCCCGGCGGTAGCTTCACAGCCAACGCGTTCAACGTCCACGACATGATGGGCAACGCTGCCGAGTGGACGCTCGATTGCTGGGCGCCGGACTACACGACAGTGCCGGATGATGGCTCGATGCGCTCAAGCGAGGGGACGTGCACGTCACACGCGATCCGTGGCGGAAGCTGGGATGCGATTGCCAAGCGGGCAACCGTTACCGCCCGCAGGGAAGCTGACGGCGGTCTGCGGGACTGGCGCATCGGACTGCGTGTCATGCGGCGTGGTCACGCAAAGTCGGCGGCCAACACGGAGCCTGCAGAGGGCACGGACGTGGCAGAGGCCGCCGGAGACTAAGTCTCGCCGGAAGAAAACACGCGGCGGCAACCGGATTATCCTCCAGCTGCCGCCGCTGATGTTTCGACCGTGTCTCGATGAGATCGCAGTCGGGACCTGCGGAGGCAAACCCGCTGCAGGGTTGGGCCTAGGCGGCTTCGCGCACCGAATCGATCTGCTCGCCGGCCTGTGCGCTTTC
>JBCBJG010000071.1:0-12502 GCA_038523655.1 Pseudomonadota bacterium
AAGGGTGGCAGTCGACCACGGCAACCACTACCGCGACGGCGTTGCCGGCACGCGATCGACGGCGCTGCGGCCGCACGGTGCAACTTCGGGCGGGCGAAACCCTCGCCGAGATCGCGCGTGAATGCGGGACCACCGTAAACGCGCTGCTTCGTGCCAATGCGGAGATCGACAATGTCCGCGACATACCGGCCGGCAAGCGCATCGTGGTCCCACCCTATCCGAGCCGCCGCGCCAGCCTGGGCTGCGGCGACCAGACCTTCGTTCGTGCAGGAGAAAATATCGCCCGGGTTGCTGAGCGCTGCGGCGTGACCGAAGGCGCGCTCTATGACGCCAACCCGACGCTTGCCTTGCAGGACAGTGTCGCTGCCGGGAGGACGCTGCGTCTTCCGCCGTACGCATCGCCACTGGTCGCCCGACGGTGCAATGGGCCGGTCGTCATCGGTCGCACACGCGGCACGTTCGACACACTGGCGGCCGTCGCCGAGCGATGTGGAACCACGGTCGACGCATTGCTGACCGTCAATCCGTCGATCAATAACGTCCGCGAGATACGCAGTGGCACGAAGATCGCGCTCCCCCGTATTGCGGCGCCACTGGAACGGCGGTGCGGCACGCATGAGGTCGCGCGGCGCGGCGATACCGTCGCGACGATCGCGAAACGTTGCGGCGTCACCGTGGGTGGGTTGTTCGACTACAACGCCCGGCTCGCTGCCGGCCGGCTCGCACCGGGACGTGTCGTCGATATTCCTCCGACAACGATCCCCGCGTTGTGATTCCGCGCACAGCGATATAGCCGCTGCGCTCCCCCCGAACCGCCGGCACCGCCCGTGCCGCCCGCACCGAGAAGGCGCCGTCCCCGTGAGTACCGATCTGACCGATCTCGCTGAAGACGTGAGCGATACCGCGGCAACCGCCGAGGAAGTGTCTTTCGGCGATATTCTCGACCAGGTCGGCCGGGGCGCGTACGGCCCGTTACTTTTCCTCCCTGCGCTGCTCGCGGTCGCGCCAACCGGCGCCATTCCCGGCATGTCGATCCTCACGGGCACGCTGATCATTCTCGTCGCGGTCCAACTCGTTGCTGGGCGCAAAACCCCGTGGATACCGGCATGGCTCGAGAAAAAGCAGATCGCTGCGCAGACCGTCGACAGGAGCCTTGATCGGGCCCGTCCGTACCTTCGGCAGGTGGACGAGCACACCCATCCGGCATTGACGTTCCTTTTCAGCGAGATGGGCATGCGGCTCATCGGCGTCGCCAGCATTGCGCTGGCACTGACGATGTTCCCGCTTGCGCTGGTGCCCTTCGGCGTTGCCGTTCCGGGCATTACCGTTGCGCTTCTCGCGACCGCGATCATCGTCAAGGACGGGCGCCTGCTGATTGCTGCGGCGCTCATGGCGGCGGCGACCCTCTGGCTGTTGACATACGCTCTGGGTTGACGCCCTCCTGCCGCCCATCAGCAGAGGCGGAGGACGACGCGTGTTTGCAACGTGGAGCTACCCAACCACCGTGCGGTTTGGCCCGGGCCGTGTTGCCGAGTTGGCCGACGCCTGTGCGACCGCCGGGATGCAACGCCCCCTGTTCGTGACAGACAGAGGGCTCGCCGCGCTCGATCTTACCAATGCCGTGCGCGCGCGGCTGGAGGACGCCGGGCTTGGTGATGCCGCGTTCACCGAAGTAGACCCGAACCCGGATGAAAAATGCCTCGCGCGCGGTATCGCCGTGTACCGTGACGGCGAGCATGACGGCGTCATCGCATTCGGCGGTGGATCTGCGCTCGACCTCGGCAAGCTGATCGCCTTGATGGCGCACCAGACCGTGTCGGTGTTCGACCTCGAAGATCGCGAAGATTGGTGGACCCGCGCCGATCCGAACGCCATCGCCCCGATTATCGCGGTTCCAACCACCGCGGGCACGGGATCGGAAGTCGGCCGCGCCGGTGTCCTCACTGACAGCCGCTCGTCGGTGAAGAAAATCATTTTCCATCCGCGGTGCCTGCCAACCGTGGTGATCTGCGATCCCGAGCTCACCGTCGGGATGCCGGCGCCGATCACGGCCGGCACAGGGATGGATGCGTTCGCCCACTGCCTCGAAGCATATTGTTCTCCGCATTATCATCCGATGTCCCAGGGCATCGCGCTCGAGGGAATGCGGCTCGTGAAGGAAAACCTGCCGCGCGCCTACAAAACGCCGGACGACATTGAGGCCCGCGCGCATATGATGTCGGCTGCCGCGATGGGTGCCGTGGCGTTCCAGAAAGGTCTTGGCGCGATCCATGCGCTGTCCCACCCCATCGGTGCCGTGCACGGCACCCATCACGGCACGACGAACGCCGTGGTCATGCAGCCCGTTCTCGCCTTCAATCGCCCGGCGATCGAAGACCGTCTCGCCCACGCCGCCGCCTATCTCGGCATCGACGCCGGGTTCGATGGTTTCTGCCGCTTCGTCGCCGAGCTCACCGCATCGCTCGACATCCCGGCAAACCTCAGCGCGCTTGGCGTGGGGGACCCAGACATCCCGCGCCTCACGGGCATGGCGCTCGACGACCCGAGCGTCGGGGGCAATCCGCTTCCGATGACGGAAGAGGCGACAGCCGCGCTGTTCCGCGCCTGCATGTAACGACGGTGCGCGCTCAGGTCGTCATGACCATCACCGCCGCACAGAACGACGAAAGAAAGGGAGGCGATACGTGAGCGCCCCATACCCCCACTTGCTCGCGCCGCTGGACCTCGGGTTCACGACGCTGCGCAACCGCGTGATCATGGGCTCGATGCATACGGGTCTCGAAGATCGCCGCCGTGATCTTCCGAAGCTCTCCCGATATTTTGCCGAGCGTGCCGAAGGTGGCGTCGCCCTGATGGTCACCGGCGGGTTCGCGCCGAACACCGAGGGATGGCTCGCACCGTTTTCCTCCACGATGTCGACACGGGGGCAAGCCAAACGCCATCGCGAGCTGACCTCGACCGTCCACGCAGCCGGAGGAAAAATCGCCCTCCAGATCCTGCACGCGGGTCGCTACGCCTACCACCCGTTCGCGGTCGCACCGTCGCGGGTAAAATCACCGATCAGCCCGTTTACGCCGCGTGGTCTCAGCGAACGCGGCATCGAGCGCCAGATCAAAGCATTCGTCCGCGCTGCCGAGCTTGCCCGGGACGCCGGCTACGACGGCGTCGAGGTGATGGGATCTGAAGGGTATCTGATCAACCAGTTCCTCGTTGCGCGGACCAACCGTCGCGAAGATGAGTGGGGAGGTGCTTTCGAAAACCGTATGCGGTTTCCAGTCGAGATCCTTCGGCGGATGCGGGCCGCCGTCGGCGACGATTTCATCATCATCTATCGTCTTTCCATTATCGACCTGATCCGCGACGGCCAGACGTGGGAGGAGGTTGTCACGCTCGCAAAAGCGATCGAGGCGGCCGGCGCCACGATCATCAACAGCGGCATCGGCTGGCATGAAGCCCGGGTGCCGACGATCGCGACGATGGTGCCACGCGCCGCTTTTGCCTGGGTGACGGAAAAACTCCGCGACGCGGTCTCTGTGCCGCTGTGCACCTCGAACCGCATCAACGCGCCTGACGTCGCGGAAGCGGTCATCGCGAGCGGAAAGGCTGATCTCGTCTCGATGGCGCGCCCGCTGCTGGCGGACGCCGCATTCGTCAACAAAGCCGCCGAGGGACGCGCGGACGAAATCAATACCTGCATCGCCTGCAATCAGGCATGCCTCGACCATGTGTTCGCGAAAAAGCTCTCGTCCTGCCTCGTCAATCCGCGCGCCTGTCACGAGACGGAGCTTAATTTTCCCCCCGTCTCGAAGGCGCGTCGCTATGCCGTTGTCGGCGCCGGCCCGGCTGGGCTTTCCTGTGCGACGACGCTTGCCGAGCGCGGCCATGCGGTAGATCTGTTCGACCAGGCCGATGAGATTGGCGGTCAGTTCAACATGGCCAAGCGCATCCCGGGCAAAGAGGAATTTCATGAGACGCTTCGCTACTACGCGCGACAGATCGAGCTGACCGGGGTCACGCTGCACCTCTCGACGCAGTGTACGCCCGAGCAGTTGCGCGCTGGCGGCTATGACGGTGTTGTGATCGCGACGGGTGTGCGCCCGCGCACACCGCGGATCGAGGGGATCGATCACCCGAAAGTCGTCTCCTATATCGACGTCCTGACCGGCCGGCGTGAAGTCGGTGAGCGGGTGGCGATCATTGGCGCCGGTGGCATCGGCTTCGATACAGCCGAGTTTCTCTCCCACGCCGGCCCGTCGACCGCGCTCGATGTGGAGGCATTCCTCGACGAGTGGGGGATCGTCTCGCCGGCTGAGGCGCCGGGCGGTATCTCACCGGCCGGCCCCGCACCGGAAGCGCCGGCCCGGGAAATTTTCCTCCTTCAGCGCAAGTCGACGCGCGTTGGGGCCGGGCTTGGCAAAACGACGGGCTGGATCCATCGTGCCTCGCTCAAAATGAAGAAAGTGCACTCGATCGCCGGGGCGGCCTACGAACGGATCGATGATCGCGGGCTGCATATCCGTGTTGGCGACGACGCCCGCTGCCTCGCGGTCGACAACGTCGTGATTTGCGCCGGTCAGGAGCCGCGCCGTGATCTGGCCGATGCGCTCGGCGACGTCGACGCGAGCGACGAAGCGCCGAACGCCAGCTCACCGCCGATCCACATCATCGGCGGCGCGTATGAAGCAGGCGAGCTCGATGCAAAACGCGCGATCCGCCAGGGCGCCGAGCTGGCCAGCACGCTCTAGCCGAAAATACTCCGCTCTCGCGATGCGCGCCGATACGGCGGTTTTCCACGCCCGCGTTGAGCGTGCGAATCATGGTACGCGGCGAGTGCAACTGCAAATTGCTCCAGCCGAAAGCCCGGCCGCGTCATGGTAACGATCGACGACGCGGGCGCGAAGCACGAGGGCCGCACATGCGATCTCTCGCGTGCATTGAAAAGTGGACCTGCCGAACTGTCGTGATGCTTTTCACGGCCATCGCATCCACGTGCGCGCATGCCGGCGACCGTATTGCCGATAACGTCACGCACAACTTCCAGCCGAACCTTCATAACGGCGCGTGCGTGAACAATCTCGCCGTCGTCTCCGATGGATCGATCGCGGCAGGTCAGGGTTGGTGCCCGGAACCGGGTCAGCCGACGTACGAAATCACACTGACCTTCAACAACCCGAGCATCGACGAGTTCTTCCAGAGCATGGTGATCTGGGCCAACTCCGGCAGTGTTTACACCGACGGTGAACTTCGGATCTTTGACGTCGAGATTGACCACATTGATCCGGCGACGAACACGCAGGTCACCTTCACCGCAGACGACGTCGACATCGGAAACACACTGAACGACGATGATCCGAAGACAGTAACGTTTTCCTCCATTGGGGGGCCGACCTCACTGCGCGGCATCAGCGAAGTGCGCATGTCAAACCTGCGCGGCAGCAACTCGGTCGAAGTCACGTTTCGCGAATTTATCCTGCGCTCGGCCTCGCCACAGGTCCGAATCGTGAAAACCGCCGCGATCGACGATGGGGGCGACGGCGTTGCCAACCGCGGTGACACGGTGACGTACACCTACACTGTGACCAATACCGGCGAGGTGACAGTCTTTAATGCGGCCGTGACCGAACCGCCCGGCACATTCAGTGGAGCTGGAGCACCGCCATCGCCAACCTTTGTCGGCCCCGGCAATGACTACGACGGCGGGAATGGAACACCCACCGACATGCGGCCCAATGAGAGCCTGAGCTTTACCGCGACCTATCCGCTCGAGCAGCCGGAGATCGACGCCGGGACGCTGTCCAATCAGGCCCGCGTCGATGCCGTCGACTTCCAGGGCGACAACGCGAACGATCTGTCCGGCGCCACGGTGAGCGACGACGCGCCGACGGTCCTGCCGATCGCGTCTTTCCCGAGCCTTGCAGTCGATAAATTCGCCGACAACGACACGGCGCGACCGGCCGGCGCAACGGTGACCTACACTTACCGCATCACGAACACCGGCAATGTCACGATCGACAACGTACAGATCACCGACGCGCACAACGCCGAAGGACCGCCGCCGACGCCCACGGGCGAATTGCTCGATCTCGACGCAGCGCCATTGGGCGATTCGAACGATGCCGCGCAGAACGGGACCTGGGACAGCCTCGCTCCGGGCGACAGGATCCGCTTTACGGGCACCTACGCCGTGACCCAGCAGGACGTCGACACCCTCCAGTAGGGCGCCGTTCGCGATGCATGTCCGCCACGCGACAAGCGGCGGAGCGACCGCTATACCGCGATGCGAACGCGCCTGGTCTACCGCGCTTGCCGCTGGACCGCAGCGAACCACCCGAGCACCCGGCCCGCTATGACCACGCCCAATCAGCCCACCGCCTCCGATGACGCGACGACGCCAGAGCCCGCGCCGATCACCGCCGAACTGATCACTGAACACGGGCTGACGGACGAGGAATATGCGCGCGTGCTCGAGATCATGGGGCGCACGCCGTCGATAACGGAGCTCGGAATATTCTCCGTCATGTGGTCGGAGCACTGCTCGTACAAATCGTCAAAGGTCTGGCTCAAGACGCTGCCGACCGAGGGGCCGCAAGTCATCCAGGGCCCCGGGGAAAACGCAGGCGTGGTCGATCTTGGTGACGGTGACTGCGCCGTCTTCAAGATGGAGAGCCATAACCATCCGTCGTTCATCGAGCCCTATCAGGGCGCAGCGACAGGGGTTGGCGGTATTATGCGCGATGTCTTCACGATGGGCGCGCGGCCCGTCGCGAACATGAATGCGCTGCGCTTCGGGGCGACCGACCATCCCCGCACCCGCCACCTCGTTGCGGGCGTCGTGGCCGGCATCGGCGGTTATGGCAATTGCATGGGTGTTCCGACCATCGGCGGCGAGACGAATTTCGATCCTCGCTACAACAACAACATCCTCGTCAATGCGATGTGCGTCGGCCTCGCCCGCACCGATGCGATCTTCTACTCGGCTGCGCGCGGCGTCGGTCTGCCCGTCGTCTACGTTGGCTCCAAGACCGGCCGCGACGGCATCCACGGCGCAACGATGGCGTCCGCAGAGTTCGACGAAACGTCGGAGGAAAAACGCCCGACGGTCCAGGTCGGCGATCCCTTCACAGAAAAGCTCCTACTCGAGGCCTGCCTCGAGTTGATGGCCGAAGACGCAATCATCGCGATCCAGGACATGGGAGCTGCCGGGCTCACGTCGTCCTCCGTGGAGATGGCGGACAAGGGCGGTGTCGGCTTCACCCTTAATCTCGATCAGGTGCCTCAGCGCGAGACCGCCATGACCGCGTACGAGATGATGCTCTCGGAAAGCCAGGAGCGCATGCTCATGGTGCTGAAGCCCGGAACGGAGGAAAAAGCGCGGACGATCTTCGACAAATGGGAACTCGCGTTCGCCGTCGTCGGTGAGACCACCGACAGTGGCCGCCTGCGCATAACCCACCGCGACGCGCTGGTCGCCGACATGCCGGTCGCGACCCTCGCTGACAGCGCCCCCGAATATCGCCGCCCGCACACGCCCACAGCTCCCCGCGAAACGGTTGCGCCCGCGGATGTCCCCGCCCCGGCCTCCATCGGCACGGCGCTCCGCGCCATGATGAGGTCACCGCATCTCGCGAGCCGTCGCTGGATCTGGGAGCAGTATGACCACATGGTGATGGGGGACACGGTCGTCCGCCCGGGCAGCGATGCGGGCGTGGTGCGTGTCCATGGCACGAACAAAGGGCTCGCAATCACGACCGATGTGACGCCGCGCTATTGCGAAGCCGACCCCGTCGAGGGAGGAAAACAGGCCGTCGCCGAAGCGTGGCGCAACCTGATCGCCACGGGCGCGGACCCACTCGCGGTCACCGATTGCATGAACTTCGGAAATCCCGAGCGACCTGAGATCATGGGCCAGTTTGTCGGCTGCATCGAAGGCATGGGCGCTGCGTGTTCAGCGCTCGACATGCCCGTCGTCTCCGGCAACGTCTCGCTTTACAACGAGACCAGCGGCATCGCGATCCCGCCTACGCCGGCAATCGGCGCGGTTGGTTTGATCCCGGATCTCACCAGGACGGGGCGGATGAGCACGCTCGCGGAGGGAAACCGTCTTTGGCTGATCGGTGCACCCGGGAGCCATCTTGGCCAGTCGATCTATCAGGACGTGGTTGCGGAGGGTTTTGCAGGCGCCCCACCGTCCGTCGATCTCGCGACCGAACGTAGCATCGGCGACCGCGTCCGTAACGACATCCGCAAAGGGCGGCTCACAGCAGTGCATGACGTCTCGGACGGTGGACTGCTCGTCGCGATCGCAGAGATGCTGCTGGCGTCCGGCCTCGGTGCCGATCTGACGACCTGCGACGTGGTCGGTCCGGCACACGCGTTCTGGTTCGGCGAAGATCAGGCGCGCTTCGTGGTTGCGACGGCTGCAACAACCGAACTTGAGGATGCCCGTGCGCTCGGCATCGTAGGCGGCAATTCCATTATCCTCACCGATGGCGAGCAGATCCCGCTCTGCCAACTTCGCACGCTCCATGAAGACTGGTTGCCAGGTTTGATGGGCTGACCCTCGGGTTGCGAGGCCTCCCCGCTCCCCCCCCCCCGCCTCACCGCCTTCCTACGAGGGCGTTTCTGGACCTGCGTTCCTGGTGCCGGACACACCTGTCGGCACCCTCAGCCCGCGGCCGATGCGCGGCGCTGTCGCATGCATTTTTCTCCGGCGGCTTCGGCCCATCTCGCGACCCCATTCCAAAGCATCCGCCATCGCCACTTTTGGCGGGACAGCCGGCGGCGACGTTTCACGCGACCCGGGTAATGTCCGAGGTGCGGATCTGTTGACGATCGAACCTGCGGTGATTCGCCGAAGGGTGCTGCCAGCCACTTTCACCTCCCCGGTCATGCACGCCGCCTACGCTTGCGCATCTGGCAGTACAACTCCCCGTTGCAAAGACCGCACATCCCTCCATCCACAAGCGCGCATAAGTTGTGGAAATGCCCGCGATCTCCCGTGAATCGCGTATCTGCGCAATTGATACACCCGTATTAAGGGCATCAAACAAGAACACGAGCTAAGCGGGCATCGCGGTGCAGATGCACGCAAGTAGCCGAACAATCAGGAGCGAGAGATGCGCAACAGGTTAGTGGCGGTAACGGCCGCCTTGCTGCTCGGGGGCTGCGCAGTGCTGCCGGAGCCGCTGAGTGAAGTCGAGGTCGCATCGCTCGCCGCGGAGGTCGATGCCGACGTGGTATCGGGCCAGGAGGAGGTAAATCACCGCGTCACGCTCTACGAAGCGATGTCGCGTGCGATCCGCTACAATCTCGACAGTCGTGTCGAGGCGCGCCAGCAAGCGTTGCGGGAGCGCCAACTCGCGGTAGCGCATCACGGCATGCTGCCGAAGCTTGTCGCCGATAGCGGGTACGCCAATCGCAACAACAATTCCGGAGGCTCGTCTCGCCGTCTTCCCATCGGCACCGGGCCGATCCAGGCTGATACGCCTTCGACGTCCAGCGAACGCGGCGTCGCCAGCGCAGACCTCGAGCTCAGCTGGAACATTCTGGATTTCGGCCTCTCGTACATCCGCGCTCAGCAGGCCGCGGACAAGGTGCTCATCGCCCGCGAGAACCAACGCAAGGTCGTCCACCGCATCGTCGAGGATGTCCGAACCGCATACTGGCGGGCTGTAACGGCGGAGCGCCTTGTCGGTCGTCTTCGCGAACTCGAAGGCCGCGTCGGGCGTGCGCTTCGCGACACCCGTTCCCTCGCGCAGGATGGTGATGCATCGCCACTCACCGCGCTCACCTTCGAGCGTGAACTGGTGGAGATTAAAACCGAGATACAGCGCCTCACGGATGACCTGGCTGCCGCCCGCATCCAACTCGCCGCGTTGATGAACGTGCGCCCCGGCAAACATTTCCACGTCGTCATTCCGTACGCTCAGCGCCCGCCGCCATTCGTCGGCTTGAACGCTGAAGGTATGGTCACGCACGCGCTCGAGCGGCGACCGGAATTGCTTGAGGTCGCCTACGAAAAGCGCATCAACCGCAAGGAAGCCCGCGCGGCGATCCTCGAACTTCTCCCGTCGGTCGGCGCGTCGGCCGGAGCGCATTGGAACAGCAATGCATTCCTGTTCAACCAGCACCACCTCGCATGGGGCACGCAAGCGACTTGGAACCTGCTGAAGGTGTTCAGCTACCGTGATCGTGAAGCCGAGATTGCGGCACGCGACGATCTCCTTCGCGTCCGTGGTCTCGCCGTGACCATGGCCGTCATGACCCAGGTACACGTCGCGCGCGTTCGCCTGATCCACACGCGTCGCCGGTTCGCGACGGCACGACATTACATGAACGTCCAGAACCGCATTCTCGGTCAGATCCGTAGCAGCCTCGCGGCCGGCAAGGTCAGCGAGCAAACCGCTATACGCGAGGAGATGAATACGCTCATCGCCCGGGTAAAGCTCGATCTGGCCTACGTCGACCTGCAAAACGCCTATGGCGCCACGTTCGCGGCAATGGGGATTAATCCCTTCGCCAATGTCGACGTGGACCACGGCTCGCTCGATCAACTCGCGGGCTCGCTGCGGGAAGGCTGGAACGGGCTCGGCGCCGTTGCGGCGCTCAAGCCGATGCGTGCGCAATCGGTGGATCTAGTCGCTGATGCCGCGGACGCCGTCGGCACCGCGACGGACGAACCGGGTGAAGCCGCGCAGGCCATGTCGGCGTTCGGTGCGCTGTTAGCCGGGAGCGAAGGGGTGTCTTCGCCGGTCACGACAGTCGCCTTCCGCGCCAGCGAAGCTCGCTGAAAGAGGTCATCAGATCCGGTGCGATGACGGGCGATCGGTGGGCTCTCACTCTCCACCGATCGGCGGCGGTCTTCCCAGTATCGCCGACGCACGCCGCGTCCCCACCCTGCGGCTCGCGCGTGTCATCGCGTCGGTTTTTCCTCCGGGGTCGGAGGACTGAATGCCCGGGCGGTTCAATTCGCCTGGGCATTCAGCGCGTCTCGGCATTATCCCGCGGTAAAAGCGCTGTGGTTGATGCGCCTTCGGCATCGCGGAAGAGATCGGGCGGGTCGGCTGCTTCCGCATCGACGATCTCACTGACACCGACTCCGACGAGGCGAAACGGGGTGCCGTCCGCATTTTCCCGGATCAAGTGCGCTGCAGTCTCTAGCAGGACATCGGCGCGTTGTGTCGGCGCGATTAATTGCCGGTTGCGCGTCATGATCCTGAAATCGTGGGTCTTCAGTTTCACGGTGACAGTCGTCCCGGCCAGCTCGCTTCGGGCAAGCCGCTCTGCCACCCGCTCGCACAACCCTGCCGCCCGCGCGATCAGGTCATCCGCGCTTGCGAGATCGGAAGAAAAAGTGGTCTCGGCCGACACGCTCTTGGTCGCGCGCTCCGGCGAGACCATGCGGTTGTCGTTACCGTGGACATATCCCGCAAGCCGGCGCCCAAACCGGCCGAAAAGCGCGGCCAACTCCATGTCTGACAGGCGCTGCAGTTGCCCGATCGTGGTCAGCCCGCGCGCATGCATGCGTGCCGCCGTCGCCGCGCCGACCCCGTTGATTTTCTCCACCGGGAGTGGGGCGAGGAACGCTTTTGCCTCCCCGCGACCAATCACGGAAAACCCATCCGGTTTGTCGAGGTCTGAGGCGAGTTTGGCGAGGAACTTGTTGTAGGAAAGCCCGATCGAGACGGTGATGCCGACCTCCGAACGGACACGGTACGCCACGGTCGCCAGTGCATCGGCGGGCACGCCGTCGAGGGCGCGCAAACCGCTGAGATCGAGATAGGCTTCATCGAGAGATACGGGCTCGATGATCTGCGTTGCGTCGTTGAAGATCGCACGGATCTGCTGGCTGACGCGTTTGTACTTCGCCATATCCGGTTTCACGATCACCGCGTGCGGGCAAAGCGCCATCGCCTTGAACATCGGCATCGCCGACCTTGGCCCGTACTGGCGCGCGATGTAACATGCGGTTGTCACCACGCCGCGCCCGCCAGGATGCCCGACGATCAGCGGCTTGTCCTGGAGGCTGGGGTCATCACGTTTCTCGACGGAAGCGTAGAACGCGTCGCAGTCTACATGGGCGATATCGAGCGCGAGGAGCTCCGGGTGCGCGACGAGGCGGTGGGACCCGCAGCTTGGGCACGCTGCGAGCACGTGCCCCTCGGCATGGGCCGGGGTGATCTGACCGCAGTCTCTGCAGAGCGTGGTCACTCGTCCTTCTCGCGAAGCCGGTCCGTGGCCCGGCGCTGCTTCTTGGTTGGGCGCCCTTCCCCTGCGGCACGGCGGGCGACGGGAACCGGAAGCACAAGCCCACCGGCCGGTGCCGTACCGGTATCGGGGGGAGATAAATCTTCGTAGAGCGTCTGTGCCTCATCGGCTGGCCCACGTCGGTTGCCGGGGGCCAGAACCTTCAGGATGCGCAGTCGGCGATGCAGCGTCATTGTCAGCACGTCGCCGGCCCGAACCGTCTGGCTCGGTTTGTCCGTCGCTTGCCGGTTTACAC
>JBCBJG010000072.1:0-12494 GCA_038523655.1 Pseudomonadota bacterium
ACCGAGGGAACGATGTTCAGGGTAGGTCGTCATCATCGTGATGCAGTGTCTTTCGTCCGCCTCGGCCCGCGCAAAACGACGTCACGCAAAGACCTTTTAAAGAGCACCTGACCAGATCGAGCCCTGATGCCGTTTCTTCCGTTTCTGATCCTGATTTTGTTCATCAGCGTGCCACTGGCGGAGATTGCTGTCTTCATTGCCGCTGGCGACGCGATTGGCATTCTCCCGACAATTCTCGCCGTCATCGTCACCGCAATCGTCGGCACATACCTGCTCCAACGCCAAGGCCTCTCGGCACTCGCGCGCACCCGGTCTGACATGGACGCGGGTCGAGTCCCGATTGGCGGACTAATTGACGGCATTTATCTCCTGCTCGCCGGCGCGCTCCTTCTCACCCCGGGCTTCATTACGGACGCGATCGGCTTTCTCCTCTTCGTGCCCCCGTTTCGTCGCGCGGTTGGCAAGTACGTCCTGTCGCGGCTCACACGCGGGGTGATCGTCACGGAAACCGGTGGGCACCATCGCGAGCAACCCGGTGGACCAAGCCGATCTGGCACCGCGCGCAACCGAAAGCCAGGCGGTGCCGGCCCGATAATCGACGGGGACTACAGCCACGTTGACCCGGGCACGGAGCAACCGTCTGCGTCAGCGTCTGGTTCGACAAAGTCGTCCGCAGGTCCCGGCGCGGGTCGACCATCGGGATGGACGACGCCGCCTGATGCGACACCTCGGGGTGATCGCTCCGCCTGATCGGCACGCGGTGCCCGCTGCGTCGTTGCCGCCGCATAGCCTGCGTGATAGCCAGCGCCGACCACAGACCCGCCACCCAATTTGCGCACGAGCCCATTTCCGAATGAACGATACTCCGACCACGAAGACCAACGGCGACGGTGAAGCTGCGGCGGCGAATGCGCAAGTTCAGGTTCTCGGCCAGTACGTGAAAGACCTGTCGTTTGAAAACCCGCGCGCGCCGCAGTCGCTGCAGGGCACCGGCGAGAATCCGAAGATGCAGCTCGAAGTGAATGTCGGCGCACGCAAAGTTGCCGACGACGTTTACGAAAGCGCGATCACGCTGAACGCCAAGGCCACAGACAAAACCGGCCCGTTGTACGAACTCGAGGTGGAATACGGCGGCCTGCTGCGCGTCCAGAACCTACCGGACAACGCCCTGCAACCGGTCCTGTTCATCAACAGCCCGACACTCATCTTCCCGTTTCTGCGCCGGTTGGTCGCCGACGTGACACGCGAAGGTGGTTTCCCGCCGCTCATGCTTGACCCGGTGGATTTCGCCGCGCTCTACGCTCAAAATATCAAGAAATCGCAGGAAGCGGGCATGAAGCATGCAGCCGCTTCGCCTGATAAAAACAGTAACAGCGACGCGAACTGACAGGGTGTTGCTGCAGTCGATCCGCAGTAGCCGTCAGAGATAATCCCGCCAGATCGCGTTCTCACCCAGCGTGTCGACGAACGCCCGGTGCGCCGCCTCCTCATCCGTGCTGAGCGCATGCACCGGCCCTTGCGCTCGCCGGGCAGATTGGCTGGTACCGATCTCTCCGTCGGACCGCGATGCTGCGAGCGGAGACGCGGCAAGGTTGAGCGCCGCCTGATGCCCGCCGATCATCTCGAGATAGACTTCGGCGAGGATCTCGGAATCGAGCAGCGCCCCATGCAGCGTCCGCGACGAGTTATCGATCCCGTATCGACGGCAGAGCGCGTCGAGACTGTTCGACCCACCGGGGTGTTTGCGCCGTGCCAGCGCGAGCGTATCGACGACGCGATCTTGTCCAAGAACCGGTAAGTCGAGGTTTCCCAGCTCATGATTCAGGAAATTGATATCGAAATTCGCGTTGTGCGCGATCAGGATCGCATCATCGATGAACTCTAGGAACGCCGCCGCGATATCGGCGAAGACCGGCTTGTCGGAGAGGAACGCGGTCGACAGACCGTGGATCCGAAACGCGTCGTCCGGCATATCCCGCTCGGGATTGATGTACTGGTGGTAGGTATTGCCGGTCGGGAAATGATCGCGCAGTTCGACACACCCAATTTCGACGACCCGGTCGCCCGTTTTGGGATCGAGCCCGGTCGTCTCGGTATCGAACACGATTTCGCGCATCACCCAGGCACCTTCTGGCGAGAGAGGCGCGCGGCGATCGATCACTTCTGCCAGTGAGACGCAAACGCTCCGCCCTCGCGCGCGGGAAGTTCGGCGAGGACCGTATCCAACTGCGCGATGGATGCCTCGATCGATCCGACAGTATCCACGACAAAATCCGCGCGCCGACGTTTCTCGCTGTCATCCATCTGCTGACTGAGAATGTGGCTGAATTTTTCTTCCGTCATTCCCGGTCGTGCGAGGACCCGGCTTCGCTGCACATCGGCCGGCGCGGATACGAGGATCACCACGTCCACACGTCCATCGAGACCCGTCTCAAACAACAGCGGCACTTCGAGCACCGCGAAGCGCGAATTATCCGAGTGTGCTGCTCGGAGGAAAACAGTCTGCTCGGCGCGCACGAGCGGATGGACGATTGCCTCCAGGCGCCGAAATGCCTCGGACTTTCCGCCGAGTGCTAACGCGAGCGCCTGACGGTCCACCACGCCGTTTCGGGTGGTGCCGGGGAAGGCCTGCTCAACCGGCTTGACCGCGGCCCCGGCATAAAGCGCATGCACCGTCGCATCCGCGTCGAACACGGGAATACCGAGAGATCTGAGGTGCTTGGCTGCCGTCGACTTACCCATGCCGATCGACCCGGTGAGCCCAACGATCAGCACGACGAACGCTCCAGATCCGCTTCAACCAGGCGACGGAGTTCGGGCGTCACCTCCGGGCGAACACCGAACCAGAGTTCGAACCCGTCGACTGCTTGATGCAGCAGCATGCCGAGCCCGTCGACGACCCGCAGCCCCTGTGCCCGCCCGGCGCGAAGCAATGCCGTCTCTAGCGGCGCGTAGACGATATCGGCCACGACCGCATGATCAGGAAGACGCTCAATCGGACATTCGAGTGCCGGTGCCCCCGTCATCCCGAGGCTCGTTGTATTGATCAGGATGTCTGTTTCCGGGAGCACCGCCGCGAGCCGATCGAACGGCCAAACGTCGACGGATTGCGCAAAATCATTGGCGAGCTGTTGTGCCCGCTGAGCTGAGCGGTTGACGATCCGCATGCTGGAGACACTACTCTCCAACAAACCGAAGATGATCGCCCGTGCCGCCCCGCCCGCACCGATCACCGTCGCGCGACAACCTTGCGGATTAAAATCCGGCACCGAGGCGCGGAGGTGGTGCATGAACCCGCTCGCGTCCGTGTTCGTCGCGCGCAGCACCCCATCATCACGCCAGATCGTATTCGCCGCACCGATTGCCCGGGCGACCGGCATCACCTCATCGACATGCGTCATCGCCGTGACCTTGTGGGGAACGGTGACGTTGCATCCCCGCCAGTCGCCAGCCCGGATCTCACCGAAGAAGTCGCCGACCGCTTCGTCCCGGACTTCTCGCGCCTCATACGCACCATCAATGCCGTGTTTCGCCAGCCAGTATCCGTGAATAAGCGGCGAACGAGATTGCCCGATCGGCGACCCGATCACCGCTGCGCGCGGCCGATCACCCGTGCCGCTCATGCGATCGCTCCAATATCCCGAAGCTGGTTGAGCAGCGGCAACAGCGGCATCCCGAGAATCGTGAAATAACTTCCCTCGATCTTGTTGAAGAGATGCACGCCGAGCCCTTCGAGCTGGTAAGCGCCAACAGAGGTGCAAACCTCCGGCCCGGCCGCAGCAAGGTGCCGACCAAGCCACTCCGGAGAGAAGTCCCGCATCGTCATGTGCGCGACGTCGACATGCGACCAGATCACCTCCCCGCCGCGCGCAAGACAAACGGCACAGTTGAGCGTGTGGGTTTTGCCCCGAAGTGCGAGGAGCGTATCTCGCGCGCCGTCCATGTCCGCCGGCTTAGTAAATATCCGATCGTCGAGCGCGAGGATCTGATCGCCGCCGATCACGAGCGCATCCGGCCGCGCTGCGCTCACCGTCTCCGCTTTCCCCCGCGCCAACACTTCCGCCACGTCTCCGGGCGCGAGATCGGCATCGCCCATGGCGCTGCGGGCAGCATCTTCATCGAACTCCGAGACGACGACCTCGAATGGGACCCCCGCACTAGTGAGCATCATGCGCCGGGTCGCACTGCCGGACGCGAGAACGATCGAGGACGCAGCCGCGCCGTTCGTTGCCATCACGCCACTCCACCGCGTGCACTCGGCGGCGCGTCGTCTCGATCGGCGTAAAGCTGCAGAATTGCTGCGGCTGTCTCCTCAATCGAGCGTCGTGTCACGTCGATCACCGGCCATCCATGCCGCGCGCAAAGTTTACGAGACTCCGAAATCTCGCGGGCGATTTTCTCCTTGTCCACGTAGCTCTCGAGATCCTTGTCGGCGAGGGTCAGGACTCTGTTGCGCCGGATCTGCGAGATCCGCTCTGCACTCGCGACCAGTCCGACGACGAATGCGCTCGTCGGTTGCTGCAGCCGAGGATCGAGCGAAATGCCTGGCACCAACGGCACGTTCGCCGTCTTCAGTCCGCGGTTCGCGAGATAGATTGAGGTCGGCGTCTTAGAGGTCCGGCTGATCCCGAGGATGATAATATCGGCGTCGTCCAACACCTCGGGCAGCGCGCCATCATCGTGCGCCATCGAAAAGTTAAGTGCATCGATCCGACGGAAGTACTCGGCGTCGAGCACATGCTGCGCGCCGGCCTGCCCGCGCTGCGGCAGCCCGAGATAGCTCGAGAACACCTCCGTCACGGGTTTGAGCACGGCGACACAGGGCAAGTTCAGACCGCGACACTCCTCCTCGAGGAACGACGCAATATCCTGATTGACCATCGTGTAAAGCACGATCCCCGGCGCTTCCCGAACCTCGTCGAGTACACGGCGCATTTGCCGCTCGGAACGGACGAGCGCATGCACATGCTCGATCGCGCGCTTGTCTTCGTATTGGACTGCCGCGGCCTTCGCGAGCGTCGTCAGCGTCTCACCGGTCGAATCCGAGACGAGATGCACGTGAAAATAGCTTTTTGCGTCGGTGGATGATTGCGGCCCAGGCCGTGCACAATCATCCCCGTTCTCCACAGCGGACCGGCCCGACCGCCCATGGCCCCCGACTTGTCCCACTCGGTTCACACATTGCTCCACACAGTCTTTCGATCCGCGCAGTTATGCCCAGCCCGACCGCCGCCGTCACCCGTCCAACGCCTTTCAACAAGTCCGCACAGGTTATCCACCCCGTCTCCGACGAGAACCATACATCCCGACCATCAAGCGGACCGCGGCTGCCTCTTGAAAGGCTGGGTCCAGATCGAAGGACCGCAACATCTAGTGCGCCTCGCGCAACATCGACCACGCGTCGATCACACAACCGAAACGGCCGGCGAAGGGCGGAGGAAACTGTGGTGATGTCCCTGAATGTTCGATATCCCCCGCCTAACAACAATCAACAACAACCAAAGTTCTCTTTCTCTTTTTAGAGAGGGACGGCGACCCAACGGGAAAAACCGCCGGCCTCACCCATCGAGCACCGAGCTGCATGACGTCCTTCACGCCTTCTGAAAGTCGCTTCCATCAGACGCTAAGCCACGGTCGCACCGACGGTCCACCACCGATTTGGCTGATGCGCCAGGCCGGACGCTATTTGCCGGAATACCGGGCAACGCGGGAGCAGGCCGGCGGATTTCTCGACCTCTGTTACAAGCCGGAACTCGCGTGCGAGGTCACCCTGCAACCGATCCGGCGCTACGCGTTCGATGCGTCGATCCTGTTCGCCGACATCCTGATCGTCCCTGACGCGCTAGGTCAGAAAACCTGGTTCGAACCCGGCGAAGGCCCGCGGCTCGAACCAGTCAAAACACGAGACGACATCGCCGCCCTATCGGTCGAGGAAACCACCGAAAAATTTGCATCAATCTGCGAAAGCGTCCGTCTCATTCGCGCGGCGCTCCCGCAGTCGACAGCTCTCATTGGTTTCTGCGGCGCACCCTGGACTGTCGCGACCTACAGCGTCGGCGGTCGAGGCAGCCCGGATCAAGCTGCGGCGCGGACCCTCGCTTTCGACGAGCCGGAGACGATGCAGGCCTTGATCGACACCCTTGTCGACGCATCGATCCGCTATCTGAACGGTCAGATCGACGCCGGGGCCGATACAGTCCAGATTTTTGACACCTGGGCCGGCAGCCTGCCGGACGACCAGTTCGAGCGGTGGTCGATTGCACCCACCAAAGCCATCGTCGACGGCGTGCGTGCGCACCGCAGCGACGTGCCGATCATCGGCTTCCCCCGACAGGCCGGCACGAAGCTCGCCCGCTACGTCGAAGCGACCGGCGTCGACGGCGTCGGCTGCGATACGACCACCGTCCTCGCGCATGCTGTACGGGATATCGATCCCGACATCACGCTCCAGGGAAACCTGGATCCGCTTCTGCTGGTTGCCGGCGGAGACGCGATGCACCGTCGGATCGATGATATCCTCGCTGCGACACGCGACCGACGCTTCATCTTCAACCTTGGGCACGGCATCGTCCCGCAGACGCCGCCGGAGCATGTCGCCGAGCTGGTTGCGCATGTCCGTGGCGAAGCGCTGCCGACCCAGGCCGATAACGGATAGCGGGTGACATGGAACTTACGGTCAAAGCCTTGCACATCATCGCGGTGATCGCGTGGATGGTCGGCTTGTTGTATCTGCCCCGACTGTTCGTCTACCACGCGACGGCGACGCCCGGCAGCGAACTCGATCAGACGCTCCAGACGATGGAGCGGCGCCTTTTGAAAGCGATTATGACGCCCGCGATGATCGCCAGTTGGGTGCTTGGGATCTGGGCTGCAGCCAACATTGCCGCGTTCGATGAAACCTGGATGCAACTCAAGATCGCGTTCGTGATCGAGCTTACCGTGCTGCACATGGTCTTTGCCCGCTGGCGAAAGGAGCTTGCCGCCGGCACGAGCACGCGCTCTGCAACTTTCTTTCGGGTCGCCAACGAGATCCCGACCGTCGGCCTGATCGCGATCGTGTTCCTCGTCGTCTTTCGACCGTTCTGAGGCGACGCGGCCGGCCGAATTGGGGTGCACGCCTGCGCGACTCCGTGTTAGGTAGCGACTACGCAACGCGGTGCATCGCACGACGCTGCGTCCCTCCTCCCGCCTCAATCGCACGCCGCCCGACAGTCCGCGCGCGCGACACGGCAACCGATCCGAACCGATAGCGAACTCCCGCACGCCCCTTTGCGCGTCGGTCGAGCGCCTCCCGGAGCATTCCCATGAAAGAAATGAAACTTCAGGACCTCAAGTCCAAGAACCCGACCGAACTGCTGAGCTTCGCTGAAGAGGTCGAGGTCGAAAACGCGAGCACCATGCGCAAGCAGGAGCTGATGTTCGCCATTCTCAAGCAGCTTGCGGCGCGCAACGTCGAGATCACCGGCATAGGCGTCGTCGAGGTGCTGCAGGACGGCTTCGGCTTCCTGCGCTCGCCCGATGCGAATTACCTTCCCGGGCCCGACGACATCTACATTTCACCGAACCAGATCCGCCGGTTTGCGCTGCGCACGGGGGATACCGTCGAGGGTGAGATCCGCTCGCCGAAAGAGAACGAGCGATACTTTGCACTTCTCAAGGTCAACACGATCAACTTCGACGAGCCGGAAGCCGCGCGCCACAAGGTGCACTTCGACAACCTGACGCCGACCTACCCGGACAACGCGTTCAAGATGGAGATAGAGGACCCGACGCTGAAAGATCGCAGCGCCCGGGTCATCGATATCGTGGCCCCCCTCGGCAAAGGCCAGCGTGGCCTGATCGTCGCCCCACCGCGGACCGGTAAAACCGTCCTGTTGCAGAACATCGCGCACTCGATCACGACCAACCACCCGGAGTGCTACGTGATCGTGCTGCTGATCGACGAGCGGCCGGAAGAAGTCACCGACATGCAGCGCTCCGTTGACGGTGAGGTGGTTTCCTCGACCTTCGACGAACCGCCGACGCGTCACGTCCAGGTCTCGGAAATGGTCATCGAGAAGGCCAAGCGACTCGTCGAGCACAAGCGCGACGTCGTCATCCTGCTGGATTCGATCACGCGCCTCGGCCGGGCCTACAACACCGTGGTTCCGTCCTCGGGCAAGGTCTTGACCGGTGGCGTGGACTCAAACGCGCTGCAGCGGCCGAAACGGTTCTTCGGTGCCGCACGCAACATCGAGGAAGGCGGTTCTCTGACCATTATCGCGACCGCACTAATCGATACCGGCTCCAAGATGGACGAGGTCATCTTCGAGGAGTTCAAAGGGACCGGTAACTCGGAGATCGTGCTTGACCGCAAGGTCGCTGACAAACGCGTGTTCCCGGCGATGGACATCGCGAAGTCCGGCACCCGGAAGGAAGAGCTGCTCGTCGATCCCGAACACCTCAAGAAGATGTTTATCCTCCGCCGTATCCTCAATCCGATGGGTCCGATGGAGGCGATCGAGTTCCTTCTTGACAAGTTGCGCCAGACAAAAACCAACGGCGAGTTCTTCGATTCGATGAACACCTGACGCCAACGCGCGTCGGGCGTTCGTCATCGCCGACACTCGGGTTGCAGATGCGATGAACCGAGGCGATCGTCAGGTTGCGGGGATCGCAAACGGTGCACGGGCTTCGCGCAACATGTCCTCGAAAGCCGCCGCGTCTGCGAGTGGCATCGAACACTGCCCGGCGGTGCACACAAAAGCTGATGCGGCCTGGCTGTCGCGTGCAGCGTCGGCGAGCGCGGGGGGAACCTCACCGTCATCGCTCTCGGCGGAGAGCACGGTCGCGCCGGCGAGCGATAATCGCTTGAGCACCTCAAGAAGGGCGTCTTTCGCAGCCCCCTCCTCGCCACCCACCGTCACCATGAGCGGCGCCGCCGCATCGAGCATGCCGGTTGCAATGCCCGTATGCCCGATCGGGTTGGCGGCGAAGTCCGCTGCGAAAGTCGCGAGGAGGCCGTCCGCGCGATCGCGGTACGCAAGCTCGCCCGTGATCTGAAACAAGCGGCTCAACACGCCGATCATGACCGCGTTCGGATTCGGCGTTGCATCATCATGTCCGGTCGCGCGGCGGACGATCAGTTCTTCTCCGTCGTCGGGCGAGAGCGCGTAGCCCCCGCGCTCATCCTCGAAGTGCGCATCGAGGACATCCGCGAACCCGCGCGCATCAGCGAGGTAAGACGATGTGCCCGTCACCTCGTGAAGCGAAAGCGCAGCCCAGGCCATCGCCGCATAGTCGCTTGCGAGCCCGGGGATGCCACTCGCGTGTCCGCGCCAGGCATGGGTCAAGCGACGGTCGCTTGCCATTTCGCGTTGCACGAAACCGTAGGCATCACGGGCCAACGTAAGCCAGTCGGCCCGATTGAACAGGTGCGCCGCATCCGCGAGCCCGACGATGAGCAGACCGTTCCAGTCTGCAAGCACCTTGTCGTCGAGCCCTGGCCGCTCGCGTGTATCGCGACGCGCCAGCAGTTTTTCGCGCATCGATGCGAGCTGGGCCCGATGACCGCCCGGGTCGTTGGCGGTCATGTGCAGGCGGTTGAGAATGTTCTTCCCCTCCCAGTTTCCCTCCTCGGAAACATCGTACGCCTCGGCGAAAAGCTCGGCATCTTCAGCGCCCAGCACCTCGACGATCTCAGCCCGGCTCCAGACGTAAAAGCGGCCTTCCTCGCCCTCACTGTCCGCGTCGATGCTGCTCGCGAACCCACCGTCAGGCAGCCGCATCTCACGCACCAGCCAGTCGATCGTCTCTGCGATCCGCGCGGCAAACAGCGTATCGCCGAATTCCCGAACGGCAGCGCACAGCAACACGAGCAACTGGGCATTGTCGTAGAGCATCTTCTCGAAGTGCGGCACGAGCCACCGCTCGTCGACCGTGTACCGGGCAAACCCGCCGCCGAGGTGATCATAGATGCCCCCGTTGCAGATCCGCTCGAGCGTCAGGCGCACCGCGTCGAGTGCCTCCGGTTCACCGAAGGCCAGACCCGCCCGCCAGATGAACCATTGCAGCGGAAACTGCGGAAATTTAGGTGCGCCCCGCAGGCCGCCATGTTCGGCATCGGTGTGATCGAGAATTTGCCGCAAAAGCCCGCGCAGCCGTTCGGGCTCCGGTAGCGCGACGGAGGTTGTATCCACTTCCGACGTTTTCCCACGGAGCTGGGTGGTAATGAGTTCTGCGTTGGTGGCGACCTTGTGCGGCTCTTCCCGATAAATACGCGCTATTTCATTCAGTACACGTTTAAATGATGGGCGGCCGTACCGCTCGGCGTTCGGGAAGTACGTCCCACCAAAGAATGGCCGACGATCCGGCGTCAGAAACATCGTTAGCGGCCAACCGCCCTGTTCCCCGAGCGTATGGAGCGCCGACATATAGATCGCATCGATGTCCGGCCGTTCCTCGCGATCCAACTTGATGTTGACGAACAGCCGGTTCATCACCTCGGCGGTATCGGGGTGCTCGAAGCTCTCGTGCGCCATCACGTGGCACCAGTGGCAGGCGGCATATCCGACTGAAAGCAGGACCGGCTTGTCGGATGCCTTTGCGGCCTCGAAAGCTGCATCACCCCATGTCCACCAATCCACGGGGTTGTCCGCGTGTTGCAGAAGGTACGGACTGGTTGATGTCGCGAGACGATTGGGCATGGCGGTCGGGTGGGTCCGAGATTTGAGAAATCTCGCCCCTCATCGCGCGCTGGAACGGCCGACGCAACCGACACACCTCCAGCCACGCCGCATCCGATCTGCACTGGCACGCACATGACTGCCGAGACGATTTACGCGCTGTCGAGTGGCTCAGGCCGCGCCGGCGTTGCTGTGATCAGAATTTCCGGACCCCAGACCCGCACCGCGCTCGAAAGACTGATCGGCAAGGTACCACCCGCGCGCCACGCGGTGCATGCCGGTATCAGGGGTGTCGAACAGGGCGATCTGATCGATCGCGGCCTGGTTCTCTTTTTCCCCGCGCCGGCAAGCTTCACCGGTGAGGACGTGGCCGAGCTTCAGGTGCACGGGAGCCCCGCCGTCGTCGCCCGGGTGCTCGCTGACCTGTCGCATATTTCCGGCTGTAAGCTCGCCGATCCCGGCGCGTTCACTGAGCGCGCATTTCTCAACGGCAAACTCGATTTGACGGAGGTCGAGGGCCTGGGCGACCTGCTGGCGGCCGAAACCGAGCGCCAGCGACAAGACGCAGTCGCCCAGTCGACCGGCTTGTTGCGCCGGCGAACCGAGGCGTGGCGTGCCGATCTTGTTCGCGCCCTCGCTCTGATTGAAGCCGTGCTGGATTTCTCCGACGAGGCCGACGTCACCGAAGGACCGATCGCCGAGGCAAACGCGATTGCGGTGGGTCTGAAGGGCGAGCTCGATGCCGCCCTCTCGGACCTCGCACGAGCAGAAACCGTGCGAAGCGGCCTGACGATCGTATTGTCCGGCCCACCGAACGTCGGGAAGTCTTCCCTCCTTAACCGCCTTGCCGCACGTGATGTCGCAATCGTCACCGAGAAAGCGGGCACCACCCGAGATCTGCTGGAGGTGCCGCTCGATCTGGGCGGCATGAAAGTGACCCTCGTCGACAGCGCGGGGCTTCGCGAGACCGACGATCCGATTGAACGAGAAGGGGTTCTTCGCGCACGCCGAGCAGCCGAAACTGCTGACCTAATCCTCCGATTGACGGAAGGACCGATCACCGACGGTGGTTACGACACGGGCGGTGCGACGCCGATCTGGCACATCGCCACGAAGTCCGATCTTTATCTTGATCCGGACGACCCCATGCACGCCGACGGTGGGCACCCCAGACACCGTGTCTCCGCGAAGACCGGCGACGGGATCGACGATCTCATAACGGATCTTGTCGACTGGGCCTGCGAACACGCGGGCAGCATCGAGCTACCTCTCGTTACGCGCCGCCGCCAGTACGATTGGATCGCGGACGCCGCCGCCGCGCTTACCAGCTTCACCGCCCACCCCACCGAGCAACTCGAACTGAAGGCGGAGGATCTGCGCCGCGCAGCCACAGCACTCGCGCGCTTAACCGGGCTTATCGATCCGGAAGATGTCCTCGATAGCCTCTTCGCCGGTTTCTGCATCGGGAAATAGGGTGCCTTAAGCCGCTAAAAAGACTCACTGTTTCACGTGAAACATTCCGGGTTGCGTCCACGGTGGCAGGTTGCCATGTCGGGGGTCTATGGCGGCAACTGCGGGACACGAGCGATGACGGAAGTGGAGGGAGCAAGCGCCCGGCCCGATGCGGCAGCGCAGTTCGATGTCATTGTCGTCGGCGGTGGCCATGCCGGGACGGAAGCTGCGGCTGTGTCCGCCCGCGCCGGCGCGCGAACCGCTCTGGTCACGCACCGCTTCGAAACCATCGGTGAGATGTCGTGTAACCCCGCCATTGGCGGCCTCGGTAAGGGGCACCTGGTCCGGGAGATCGATGCGCTCGATGGCGTAATGGGC
>JBCBJG010000073.1:0-12446 GCA_038523655.1 Pseudomonadota bacterium
CCCGGGCGCGCTCTGCATGGTGCCCGCACGGCCGGACCGCGCCCGGGCGATGGGCTTTTGCTTGTTTGCCAACGTCGCGATCGCCGGGATGTATGCCCACGAGAAGCATGGCCTCGAACGGATCGCCGTCGTCGATTTCGACGTGCACCATGGCAACGGCACGCAGGACGTCTTCTGGCACGACAAGGACCTGTTCCTCGCCTCGACCCACCAGATGCCGCTGTTCCCCGGCACCGGCGCGCGAAGCGAAGAAGGCGCGGCTGGCAATATTTGCAACGCGCCGCTGGACCCCGGCACAGACGGGGCCCGCTTCAAGGAAGCATTTCGCAGCCGGATACTGCCCGCCCTCGAGGCCTTTGGACCCGATATCATCCTTATCTCCGCCGGCTTTGACGCACACCGAAACGATCCCTTGGCAAGCTGCAACTTGGTCGAGGACGATTTTGCGTGGGCAACCGGCCAACTCGCGGAAATCGCCGACAAACGCGCTGGCGGGCGCCTCGTCTCCATGCTTGAAGGCGGCTATGACCTCGACGGCCTTGCGGGGTCCGTCGACGCCCACCTGCGCGTTCTCATGGACGCCGCGCGCTGAACCGGGAGACTGATCCGATGGCAGCCGCCAAGCACGCCGACATCAAGCAGATGTCCTACGAAACCGCTCTGCAGGAACTCGAACAGATCGTGGCGCGGCTCGAACGCGGCGATGTCGACCTCGAGGAATCGATCGAGATATTTGAACGCGGCGCAGCTCTGCGTAACCACTGCAACGACCGGCTCGGCAAAGCCGAAGCACGGGTCGAAAAGCTAACGCTCGACGCCGCTGGCCAGCCGTCAGGCACCGAGCCGCTGCAGGACTACTGACGCGCGACGACCGCCCTCCGCGCGCCGTCTTCTGCCTGGCGCTGTAGGCTCCGTTTCACCTGCACGCAGCCGGGAGCCAGCCCGGACGCACCCCGCGCCGCCCTTCATTTGGGACGGGTGCGTCGTGCCGATCTGCTGCATTTCCGCACGCGTAATCAGAGCACTTGCGACGAACCTGCACAGTTGCTGTGGTTCACCCGCGGGCACCCGAGCGCTACCATAGCATGTAAAGTAGATTTGACACGTCGAGGGTGCTGCGCGCACATACACGGCAGTGTGCCCGGCGTTATCCGGCGGTCGCCGCCGGCGCTCTACGAGTACCCGGCGGAGGCCGTCTCCGCCCCAACGTGAAAGGCCGCCAGCCTATGGCCAACCCGTCAGACACCCCGAAACCGCAGCGTGTCCCGCACGAGACCCCGCTGCTCGACCGGGTGAAGACGCCTGCCGATCTGCGCAAGCTCGACGAAGCCGAGCTGCCGCAACTCGTCGACGAACTCCGGCGGGAGGTCATTGACGCGGTATCGACGACCGGCGGGCATCTCGGCGCGGGGCTCGGTGTCGTGGAGCTGACAGCGGCAATCCACTACGTGTTCAACACACCCGACGACCGGCTGATCTGGGACGTCGGTCACCAGTGCTATCCGCACAAGATCCTGACCGACCGGCGGGACCGCATCCGCACCCTGCGCCAGGGCGGCGGCCTCTCCGGTTTCACCAAGCGGGCCGAGAGCGACTACGACCCGTTTGGCGCCGCCCACTCCTCGACGTCGATTTCCGCCGGCCTCGGCATGGCTGTCGCGCGCGATCTCGCGGGCAAGGACAACCATGTCGTGAGCGTGATCGGCGACGGCGCGATGAGTGCCGGCATGGCCTACGAGGCGATGAACAACGCCGGCTTCCGCGATAGCCGCCTGGTCGTGATCCTCAATGACAACGATATGTCGATCGCCCCGCCGACCGGTGCCCTCAGCGCTTACCTCGCGCGGCTGCATTCGTCCCAGTCGTTCCTCAAGATCCGCGATCTGGGCAAACAGCTCGCCGCCAACCTGCCGAAGACATGGCAGGCCCGCGCGGCCCGGGCGGAGGAATATACCCGTACGCTTTGGACCGGCGGGACGATGTTCGAGGAGCTTGGCTTCTATTACGTCGGGCCGATCGACGGCCACAACCTCGACCACCTGCTGCCGGTCTTGAAGAATGTGCGCGACGCAGACGTCGGCCCAATCCTCATTCACTGCATCACGCAGAAGGGCAAAGGCTACGAACCGGCTGAGTCTTCCGCGGATAAATATCACGGCGTCAGCAAGTTCGACGTGATCACCGGCACGCAGGTCAAAGCAAAACCCAACGCACCGACCTACACGAAGGTGTTCGGTGAAAGTCTGATCCAGGAAGCCGAAGAGGATGAAAAGGTCATCGCCGTCACCGCGGCGATGCCGTCCGGTACCGGCATCGACCTGTTCGGCAAAGCTTTTCCAGACCGCACGTTCGACGTCGGCATCGCGGAGCAGCACGGCGTGACCTTCGCCGCCGGCCTCGCAACGGAAGGCTTCAAACCGTTCGCCGCGATCTACTCGACGTTCCTCCAACGCGCCTACGATCAGGTCGTCCACGACGTCGCGATCCAAAAGCTGCCCGTCCGCTTTGCGATCGACAGGGCGGGACTGGTCGGGGCGGACGGCCCCACACATGCCGGTGCCTTCGACGTTGCCTATCTCTCCTGCCTGCCGGACATGGTCGTGATGGCCGCCGCCGACGAGGCGGAGCTTCGCCATATGGTCGCCACCGCCGTCGCGATTGACGACCGCCCCTCGGCGTTCCGGTATCCGCGCGGCGAGGGTGTCGGCATCGACATGCCTGAACGCGGTGTCCCCCTCGAGATCGGCAAGGGCCGCATCGTGGCTGAGGGATCGAAAGTCGCGCTGCTGTCGTTCGGCACGCGCCTTGAGGAATGTCGCGCCGCCGCCGACAAACTCTCCGGCTATGGGCTTCCCACCACGATCGCCGATGCGCGGTTCGCCAAACCGCTTGATGAAGCGCTCATCCGCCAACTCGTGGCGCACCATGAAGTGCTCATCACCATCGAGGAAGGATCAACCGGCGGCTTCGGCGCGATGGTGTTGCACTTCCTTGCAGACGCCGGACTGCTCGACAGCGGTCTCAAGGTGCGCACAATGACACTGCCGGACACCTTCATCGACCAGGACAAGCCGAACCTGATGTACGCCGCGGCAGCACTCGATGCCCCGGCGATCGTCGCAAAGGTATTCGAGGCGCTCGGTCGTGAAAACGTCGCCGCCAACGAGGTCGACGGCGCGTCCTAGGTGAGCATTTTCCTCCGCGGTCGCGGTCATTTATGCTGTACCGCTGTGTACTCGGCTTCCAGCCGGTCCGGGCGCGCGCCCCGCGATCGGAACGACTGAAAGAGGCGAACTGCGACGATGGCCGATGCCGCCGATCCGGTCCGGCTCGACGTAGCGCTCGTCGAACGCGGCTTGGTTGCGACCCGCTCCCGTGCCCGTGACCTCATCAAGCGGGGCGTCGTGCGCTTGGGAGGCAGCGTCGTCACAAAACCCGGGGCGTCGGTCCCACCCACCTCGGAAATTGCGCTCGACCCCGACGAGCCGGACAGCGTGTCTCGCGGTGCACTCAAGTTACAGGCTGCACTCGACCATTTCGCGCTCGACGCGACCGGACGCCTCGCCCTCGATATCGGCGCCTCGACCGGCGGGTTTACCGAAGCCTTGCTACGAGCCGGCGCCAACCACGTCGTTGCCGTCGACATCGGCACCGGCCAGTTGCACTCACGGCTCCGCAGTGACCCACGCGTCACCTCGCTCGAGCAAACCGATGCCCGCGCCCTGGTCGATACGCATCTGCCATCGTGCCCCGGCGCCATCGTCGCGGATGTCAGTTTTATCTCTCTCACCGATGCGCTGGGGGCACCACTGCGCCTCGCCGCGCCCGGCGCATGGTGCGTTCTGCTCGTGAAGCCACAGTTCGAGCTGTCGCGCCGCGACATCGGCAAAGGCGGAATCGTCCGCTTGCCCGCCGACCAGATGCGAGCACTGAAACGGGTGAAAGGCTGGCTGACCGGGCTTGAGACCGAAAGCGGCCATCCCGTCTGGCGCATCCTCGGGGCGATACCATCTCCGATAACGGGGAAAAAAGGTAATACCGAATACCTGCTCGCGGCCGTCCATGTCGCGTGATGATGGCCACAACGACCCGCGCGCCGCGACGGGGACGAACATGTCGAGTACCAACATGTCCGGGACTAACGCCTCCGGAACCAACCTGCCCGGAACATGGGAGATTATTGATCTCGATGCGGCCGGAGACGGCGTCACGGCGGACGGTCAAACAGTCATCGGCGCGCTTCCGGGCGAACACTGGCGCACGCCGTCCTCCGCCACCGAACGCGTATTCGACGCAGAGTACCCGCACCGCGTTGGTGCTGCCGCATCGGATCGCATCAAATCGCTCTGTCGCCATCACGCCGAATGCGGCGGGTGCGTCGCGCAACATATGGCGCCGTACACCTACGCCGGATGGAAACACCGCCAGCTCACCCGCGCGCTCACCGATCGCAAGCTCTCGATCGACTGCGCTGAACTCTGGCAGGCACCGCTCGGCTCGCGACGACGCCTCACGCTGGAAGCAGCGAACACCATGAGCGGTGTCACCATCGGTCTTTCTGCCGCCCGGGCGCACACCCGTTTCGACATGAACGAATGCCCGGTCGCCGATCCATCGCTCGTCGCCGCGTTAACGGCGATCCGCACCATCTGCGGGCACCTCCTCACCCAGGGGGCGACCGCGCGTCTCACCCTGACCGCGACATCTGACGGGAACGTCCTCGACATCGCAGCCCGGTCACGCGATATCGCCAACCGCGCGCTCACGCGCGGGCAGATCGGCAGCCTCGCGGCAGCGCACGTCGTCCAGGCCACTCTGGACGGCGACATTCTCTCCACCACCGCACCACCGGCCTTGCAGCTTGCGGGCTGCCGTGTGCCGCTTCCACGCGGCAGCTTCGTCCAGGCCGTGCCGCAAGCGGAGGAAAAAATGCAGGCGCTGGTGTGCGCCGCACTTGCCGGACACAAACGGGTCGGCGACCTGTTCTGCGGCCTTGGCACCTTCACACTCGCGGTCGCGCGCAAAAGCACGGTCATGGCCTATGATTCAGATGCGCCCGCGATCACCGCGTTGACCGAGACAGCACGCGGCGCGCCGGGCCTCAAACCAGTGACCGCCACCCGCCGCGACCTGTTCCGCGACCCGCTCGCGCCCGCCGAGCTGCGCGATATCCGCGGCGTCGTGATGAACCCGCCACGCGCCGGCGCGCAGGCACAGACCCGGTCACTCGCGCAAAGCGCCGTGGAGACCGTCGTCATGGTATCCTGCAACCCCGTTACCTTCGCGCGGGACGCGGCCACACTGATTGAGGCGGGCTTCACTGCGCAGACCGCTCACCCGATCGACCAGTTTCTTTTCTCTCCGCACCTCGAAGTCGTCTGTGCCTTCACGCGGCGCCGAGGAGCCGGTCGACGAATGCGGGGACGATCGCGCTCGCCGGCCCGTTGATCTGCTCATCGAACAGGCTGGCCCCTTCTGACGGCTCGAGATTGAGCTCGACGGCAACAGCCCCCGCTTCCTTCGCGATTTGCACGAAACCCGCAGCTGGATACACGGTGCCGCTCGTGCCAATGGAGAGAAATAGATCCGCCTGCACGAGCAGCGAGAGAATCCGCTCCATCTCGTAGGGAACCTCACCGAACCAGACCACGTCCGGCCGCACCGTCCCGCGCCTGCCGCAAGCGCCGCAGACATCTTTCGTCGTGAGCGGCGTATCCCATGCCGCCCTCGCACCGCAGGCATTGCAGAGCGTGCGCGCAAGCGAGCCGTGCATGTGGATGGGGTCCGCAGTGCCCGCGGCCTCGTGCAACGTGTCGACGTTCTGGGTCACGACTTGGACCGTTGCACCGCGGGCCTGGGCCTCATTCTGAAGCCGGGCGAGCGCGCGATGTGCGGCATTCGGCTCCGCCGCCATCGCATTTTCCCGCCGTGCGTTATAGAAATCGAGCACGAGCTGCGGATTGCGCGCAAAGCCCTTGGGCGTGGCAACGTCCTCGAGATCGTACTTGGTCCAAATCCCATCGACGTCGCGGAACGTACCAAGTCCCGACTCTGCAGAAAGCCCGGCGCCAGTAAGAACGACGACCGAGGCCGGCAACGCCGCTTGCGTGGTTTGTGACATTCACGCCCCCAGATCATGCTGCGCCGTGTGCGGCCGCATCCATCGGACAGGGAGACCCAGACATGACCACGACCGTACAGTCTTCGATGCACGCTGCCGGACAGGTTGCCAAGGTCGGCCTGTTTCAGGTCATCCATCAACTCGGCTCACGCTGGGCGAAACGTGAAGCGGCGCAGGCGACGCAGGTGCAGGACGACCGCGTAGCCGCGCGACGCTCGGGCCGCCCGTATCCCTCGCGGCAGGATGTGACGAACGCGCTGCGCGATCTGATCCGCGCCGATGCGAAGCTGGTGCGCGACGGCATTGCGCAGCCCCTCGCCGACTTCGGCCGCAGTCCGCTCGAGACCGGCATGCGGCTGCGCGAAATGTTCCGCGACATCCCGAAGGCTGCGCAGCGGTCCGCCGCTGAGGAACGCCACGAGGTGCGTGACGTCGCACCGACCGACGGGCTGCCCGAGTACTACACGCAGAATTTTCACTATCAGACCGGCGGCTACCTCACGTCGGAATCCGCCCGCCTCTACGACCTGCAGGTCGAGACCCTTTTCTCGGGGACCGCCGCGGCCATGCGCCGCCAGGCTTTGCGACCAATCGCCGAAGCCGTCGCTGATCGCGACCAACGTTCGATGACGCTGATCGATGTCGCCTGCGGAACCGGGCGGCTGCTCGGCGAAATCGCCCGCGCCTTCCCGCGCATGCGGCTCGAAGGCTGCGACCTATCGCAGGCGTATGTCGACGAAGCGCGCCATTACCTCGCCGATCGGCGGACCGTCATGCTGCAGCAAGCGAACGCCGAAGCCTTGCCATTCGACGACGCGAGCGCGGACATTGTGACCTGCTGCTTCCTGTTCCATGAGCTGCCCGCCACGGTACGCCGGACGGTGATCGGCGAGATGGCACGGGTGCTCAAACCCGGCGGTACGGTCGTTTTCATCGACTCGATGCAACACGGCGATGCGCCGAACTTCGATGGCATGCTCGACGCATTCCCCGACCGGTTCCACGAGCCATACTATCGCCAGTACCTCGAGGATGACCTCGATGCCGCATTCAACGACGCCGGTCTGATGCGTGCCGGCCAGTGGAACGCGTTCTTGTCAAAAGTGATGGTGCGCCGGCGCAGCGGTGAGTCGAGCGGAGAATAATGACGATCGATCTGCGACCCACGCGTACCGCGCCGGACGACGACCCATACCTGTGGCTCGAGGACGTCGATGGCGCCGACGCCGTCGCATGGGTCGACGCCCGCACGGACGAAACGCGAGCGGCGTATGCCAGTGCCGCATTCACGCGTGATCGAGATGCCGTCCTCGAAATCCTCAACGCGTCAGATAAAATTCCCCACGTCACGCGCCGCGGGGCACATCTCTATAACTTCTGGCGCGACAGCACCCACGTGCGTGGCATTTGGCGGCGTACCAGCTACGGCTCCTTCGTCGGTGGGGCGCCTGATTGGCATGTCGTGCTGGACATCGATGCGCTAGCGCAAGCTGACGACAAAGACTGGGTTTGGCAGGGCGCACATGTCCTGAGTGGCACGCACGACCGCGCCATGATCCGCCTCTCACGCGGCGGTGGTGACGCGGTCGAGATGCGGGAGTTCGATCTCGCCGCATGCGCCTTCGTCGACGGCGGATTTGCACTCCCCGAAGCGAAAGGCACGGCAGGTTTCGCCGACGCCGACACGCTCCTCGTCGCGATTGCCGATAACGACGATCATGCGACGGCCTCCGGTTATGCGCGCACCGTCCGTCGCTGGCGCCGGGGCGAGAGGTGGCAGGACGCCGACGTCATCGCCGAGACAGACCGGGAAGCCATGGCGCTCTATGTGAACGTGGTGCCCGTCGGCGGAGCGCGCCGGGTCTGGTTCACTGAGATCCTCGATTTCTTCTCCACCCGGAACCGGATCGGCACCGCCGACGGGCCAACCGATGCGATCGACTTGCCGGGCCACGTCCGGCTCCTCGCGGCCGAAGACTGGTTTACCGCCTCGCCGCGCGAAGCCTGGGAGATCAATGGCACGACATACCCCGCCGACACACTCCTCGCCGGGCGCATGAGCGACCTGATCGCCGGTCGCCTAGATGTCACGCCGATTTTCACGCCCGGCCGACGACGCACCCTCGGCGATCTCGGTTGCTGGAACGGCGACGGGTTTGTCCTGTCGATCGAGGACGATCTACAGCCGACGTTCGAAATCGCGCGCCCGACGCCCGATGGATGGGACATCAAACCAGTCCCGTTCCTACCGCGGGATGGGACCGTCACCGTTTGGCCGCTCGACGGCGTGGCTGAGGAAACAGACGGGACGTTCTGCCTCCAGCACGAAGACCCGCTCATACCGCCGACGCTTTCGTTTTTTTCCGTCGGCGAGAAGCCGACGCCCGTGCACGCGTCACCTGCGAGGTTTGACGCTGAGGGCTTGCGCATCTCCCGTCATGAAGCGACATCTACGGACGGAGAGAAAATACCCTACGTGGTCATCGGCCCGGAGCAGCAGGCCGCGGATGCCACCCCGCCGGTGCTTATGTATGGCTACGGCGGCTTCGGGGTGCAGCTGCGCCCCTACTACGACGCTGTGATCGGCAAACTCTGGCTCGAGCGCGGCGGCATCCGCGTGCTCACCCATCTCCGCGGCGGGGGTGAGTTCGGGCAGTGGTGGCACGACGCCGGTCGCCATGCCGGAAAAGCGCTTTCCCACGACGACTTCGCAGCAATCGCGAAGGACATCGCTGATCGCGGCATCTCGAAGCCTGAGCGCATTGCCGGGGAGGGCGGCTCCAACGGCGGCATCCTGATCACGAATATGCTCACCCGGTATCCCGAGCGGTTCGGCGCGCTCTGGACCTCGGTTCCTCTCGTGGACATGCGCCGCTACCACCGCCTCCTCGCCGGCGCGAGCTGGATCGCAGAGTACGGCGACCCGGACAGCGAGAGCGACTGGGATTGGCTCGCCGGCTACTCGGCCTATCACAACGCCGAGCCGAACCCGGATTATCCTCCCATCCTCATCTGCACCGCGCGTCGCGACGATCGCGTGCATCCCGGTCACGCCCGCAAGATGGCCGCAAAACTCCGAGCACTCGGTGCCCCCGTCGCATTCCACGAACCGGCATCCGGCGGACACGGCGCGGTCGCGGACAACACTGTCCGCGCAGAGCTGATGGCCCTCGGGATTGCTTTCGTTGCACGCAACCTGGGTATCGATCAGCAGATGGTCTGATACCCGTTTGCGCCGCAGATTATTTATCGCCGCGGGATGAGCGAAGATGTGAGGCGCCGGCGTGAAACGATGCGCGCAAAAAAAGGACGGGCGGGCAGGCGATGAATCCGATCCTTCTCGGCGGCATCGCCGCGGTGGCCTGGGGTGCGCACGACTTTGCCGCCCGCTTTACCGGTGCGCGGATCGGCGCCCTTATGACCTTACTCGGGGTGACCGGCATCGGCCTCCTCGCGCTGACACTCTGGCTCGTCATCGCTGGTGCGGGCCTGCCCGCCCTGCAACCGGCAGAGCTTTGGCGGGTCGGGGTCATGGGGGTCGCTTTCACCCTCGCCACGCTCTGGCTCTACGAAGCGGTCAGCCGCGGACCGTTCGCACTCGTCTCGCCGATCGTCGGCGCTTATCCCGTGAGTGCGCTGCTGTTCTTCGTTGCGACCGGTGTGCGGCCGTCGTTCGATCAGTGGGCCGCGATCTTTTTGGTCCTCATAGGCGTTGCCCTGGTCGCAATCGCTGCAAGGGAAGAGGCCGACGCAACAGGGCCGGCGGGCGCTCAGGCGGATGACGGAACCGCGGCGATCAGCGCCGCCGCATTAAGTTCAGGCGAGCTCCGACGAGTCATCGTATTTTCCGCGCTCTCGCATGTGGCCTTCGCCGTTGCAATCACCGCAGGCCAGTTCGCCGCTCCGGTCTACGGCGAACTCGAAGCCACCTGGCTTTCCCGCATTTTCGGCCTCTTGCTGATCGTCACCTTGGTGCTCGCGCGCGCCGCTTTGCGCTCGATCCCGCTGGCTTGGACGCCGGTCGTCGGCGCGATGGGGCTCGCGGACATTCTGGCGTTGAGCGCCGTCAGCGCCGCCGGCAATGCACCGGGCGCCGAACTCGCAACGGTTGTCTCGTCCATTTTCGGGATCGTTGCGATCGTGCTCGCACGGGTTTTTCTCGGCGAAAAGATCAACCGGGTGCAGTGGCTCGCAATCGCGATCGTCTTCGCAGGAACGGCATATTTATCCGCAGCGTGAGCCGTCACCCGGCACAGTGGCGCCTGCCGGGACACCGACCAACCGCGCACCGACACGCGGGGTAGCCAACCTAAGACGGACCAATTCAACCAATCCGGACCAATCGTTGCGATCCCAGGCCTAGGCACCTATGCTCGGGCAGTGAGGAGATCGCCCATGCTCGACACACCGCTTTCCCCGTCGGCTGGTGACGGCAAAACGCCCTACGCGACAGTATCACCCGGGCCACCGAAACCGAGCGCTGCGCACTCGCGCGTGCGACCGCTGTTGCCGCCGGGGACCGAGCGCTACATCGTGCCGGGTGGCGGCTCCGCTTTTCTCAAGATGCGCGAGGGTGATCGCCTCACGCTGACGGATCGCGAAGGCGGGCAGCCATGCGAAGTTCTCGCCGCAGACCGTGACGGCCGGATCGATCCCGGTATCCTCGGGCGAAAAGGCAACAGCAACGCAACCGGTATCAAGCAGGCACTCGCCGCGGGGACGGAAAATGCGCGCACTGCCCGCCAGGCACTGACCCGCCGCCGGATCGACCTCGCGGACGCCCGCGCCCTTCGCCTTTTCTCCCGGACCTCGAGGCCCGGCAATACCCAGACGCTGACGGCGACCCGCGACGGCATCGTCGTCGTCGCGGCGCCGGGCCGGGATATGGCGCCGCATGAGCAGACGACCACAACGGAAATCGAAGTGCTCATCCGCCGCGCCCGAATCTCCACCCGGGGCGATGCGCCGTCTCTGCCTGAGCCGCTCGCCAAACCGCTCCAGGACATCCGCGTGGCGAGCGCATCTGCCGAGAGTTTTTTCGTCCGCGCCGGCGAGTACATCCAGATCATCGATGTCTCCGGACAGCAGATGACCGACTTCCAATGTTTTTCGGCCCGCCAACTCGACAAGGGCAACCAGTTCGCTCTCGACGCGACGGTGACCCGCACACTGACGCATATCGCCTGGCCGAAACCCGGCATTCCCGCCAAGGGTTTTGCCCTCGACATGGAGCCGCTGGTCGAGATTGTCCGGGACACCTGCGGCCGCCACGATTTCTACGCCACCGCCTGCTCGTCACGGTACTATGACGACCTCGGCTACCCGGGCCACATCAACTGCACCGAAAACTTCAACACCGCACTCGACGGCTATGCTGTCGACCCGCGAGAGGGCTGGGAAGCGCTCAACTTCTTCTACAATACGTGGATGGGGGAGGATAATGTCCTCTACACGGACGAGTCGTGGTCGCGGCCTGGAGATTATGTCCTGCTGCGCGCCCTCACCGATCTCGTCTGCGTTTCGTCCGCTTGCCCCGATGACATCGACCCGGGCAATGGATGGAACCCGAGCGACATTCACGTCCGCACCTACGCCGCCAAGCAGTCCTTTTCTCACGCCGTGGCCTTCCGCATGACCCCAGACGCCGAACCGCAGCTCACAAAAGAAACGGGTTTCCACGCGGGGTTCGCGCGACACACCCGCAACTTCGACGAGTACAACGGCTACTGGCTCGCAACCCACTTCAACGACGGTTGCGAGACCGCCGACTACTGGGCCTGCCGCGAAGCCGCCGCCGTGATGGATTTATCTCCGCTTCGCAAGTACGAGGTCACGGGACCCGACGCCGAAGCGCTGCTGCAGTATTGCCTGACCCGTAATGTCCGCAAACTCGCGACCGGGCAGGTCGTCTACACGGCGATGTGCCACGAGCACGGCGGCATGATCGACGACGGTACGCTCTACCGCCTCAGCGCCGACAACTTCCGCTGGGTCGGCGGAAGCGATCACTCAGGCATTCACCTGCGCGAAGTCGCGGAAGCACTCGGCCTCAAGGTGTGGGTACGCTCGTCGACCGATCAGTTGCACAACATCGCGGTCCAGGGACCAAAATCCCGAGATATCCTCCGCGAGATTGTCTGGACCGCACCGGCGCAGCCGGATGTCGACGAACTCGGCTGGTTTCGCTTCACGCCCGCACGGATTGGTGGCTTCAAAGGAACACCGATCGTCCTGTCGCGGACAGGCTACACCGGCGAGCTCGGCTACGAGATTTATTGCCTCCCAGACGGCGTCGAACACCTCCATCGCGTGCTTGGGATGGCAA
>JBCBJG010000074.1:0-12219 GCA_038523655.1 Pseudomonadota bacterium
CATCACGATGATGACGACCTACCCTGAACATCGTTCCCTCGGTCACTTCATGTCGCGTCCGCCGACCTCAAGGCTCGCTCGGTGGGCAAACACATGCTGGTCTGCGGTGCGGTTGCGAACGTAAGTCGAATGACTATCCGCGGCGAGTGGAGCGATCCAGCGTGGCGTGCCTTGACACTGGACATCGTGGCGCTCACCTGTTGGCGCAAGCTCGGGGGCGGTACAAAGCGGTAGATCGCGCTGACGACCGCTCCCATTTCCGCTGCCCGAACCCCTAAGGCGCGCCCGCATGACCGGTGATATCGACATTTACACGATCCTTTTTCTTGTTCTTGCCGTCGTGATCTTCCTTCGGCTTCGTAGCGTTCTCGGTCGCCGGACTGGGCATGAACGTCCGCCCGTCGATTATTCCGCGCGCGAACAGTCACAGTCGCCGGCCCAGGCGGGTGAGCGTGACAATGTCGTGCCGATGCCCGGGGCAGCGCAGCCGACGGCCATGCAGGAAGAAACACTTGAAGACGCGGAAGATCGTGTGCGCGACTTCATGCCGAAAGAGAATGACGTGCAGGCGGGGCTGCTCGAGATCGTGCGTCGGGATCGTTCGTTCGATCCGCAGCAATTCATCGGCGGCGCGAAAGCTGCCTATGAAATGATCGTCACCGCCTTTGCGGAAGGTAACAAGAAGGTGCTCAAACCGCTTCTTGCGCCGGAGGTGTACGAAGGGTTCGTGCAGTCGATCGATGCGCGCCGGCGCGATGAAATTGACATGGAGTCCCGTTTTGTCGGCATCAACAGCGCCGATATTATCGAGGCCGAGGTGAAGGACGCGTCTGCGCACGTGACGATCAAGTTCGTGAGCCAGCTTATCACCGCGATGCGTAACAAGCAGGGTGAGGTGGTGGACGGCGATCCTAAAAAGGTCCGTGAAGTCACCGACATCTGGACGTTCGCGCGCGAGGTGCCGTCTAACAATCCGAATTGGCAGCTGATCGCGACGCAGGCGGCGAACTAACGTTCGTGGCGCGGGGTGCCGGCCACCGCATCGCTGTCGCAGCTCGCGGCTTGGCACACGGAAGACCACGCAGAACTTGCCGATCTGTTTGACGAGCTCGGACTTGCGCTCGGCAGCGATGACGTCACGCCCCGTGAGCAGATCCAACAGGTGTGGTCGATCGAACTCGGTCCTGATCTTGGAGCGGCCGGTCAAGGCCTGCTGACAGGGTACTATGAGCCTCTGTTTGATGGACGGTTGCGCCGAGACGAGTGCTTCAATGTTCCGGTTTACGGCCCGCCGCCCGGCCTCGAAGTGCGCGTCGACCCGGTCGATGGGTCGACGACCTATGGTGCGGGCACAGCTGGTCAAACGCTGCGGCCGTTTTTCTCCCGTGCCGAAATAGATGCCGGGGCACTCGATACGGCCGGCTGCGTTATCGCCTGGATGCGGTCCGCGGTTGATCGTTTCATTGTGCAAGTACAGGGCTCGGGACTTCTTCGGCTCGCAGATGGAACGCAGTTGGCCCTCGGGTTCGCCGCGAAAAACGGGCACCCCTACACATCGATCGGACGATTGCTTATCGAGCGGGGTGAAATTCCGGCGGAGGAAATGTCGCTCGCCCGCCTGCGGGAATGGCTGGAGGCGGATGCGGCCCGCGGCTCGGCGCTGATGCGAGAAAACAGGTCTTTCATTTTCTTCCGCCGAACTTCCCCCGAGAGACCAGAGGGTCGCGGGCCCTCAGGACGGCATAGCGTGGCGTTGATCCCGGGGCGGAGTATTGCCGTGGACCCGGACGTTTATCCGCTCGGATCGGTGCTTTGGCTCGAAAGCCGAGCCGCCGGATTGTCTCAGATCGCTTTTGCGCACGATATCGGGTCGGCGATCCGGGGCGCACATCGTGCGGATCTTTTTTTCGGGACGGGAGAGGCAGCCGGCGTGCGGGCCGGCGGGCTCATGGCAGATTTGCGGATCCACCGGCTCGTGCCGCGCGTAGCCTGCTCATGAGCAACGACGGATCATCGAAAACCGGCGGTCGCCCGCTGACGGCCGATGAGCGGCGGCTTTGGCGTACGGTGACGGATACGGTGCGGCGTCAAGCGCCCGAGCATGATGCGGCGACCTTCGCCGATCTCATGCGGCAGCACGATCTTGGGAATGAGACGCCTCGACCAACTGCACGATCGGCGCCGCGCCCGGCTGCCTTGCCGAACGGGTCGTCCGAGCAGGTGTCGCCTGCGAAATCGATTGCCCAGCCAACACCCAGCGCGCCGGCGCTAGCGACGTTCGACGCCAAGCGGTTGCGGCGGCTCTCCCGTGGCGCGATCGAGATTGGCGCGACCCTTGATCTTCACGGCATGCGCCAGCACGAAGCGCACAATGCGCTGCGTCGATTTCTTGCCCAGGCTCAGGCGCGGGGCGTGCGGCATGTCTCGGTGATCACGGGCAAAGGCGGGTCCAAGGGACGCGGATATGCCGATACCGACGTCGGCGAGATCGATGACTACGGTCGACCACGGGAGCGCGGCGTCTTGCGGCGCGTCGTGCGCCATTGGCTCGAGGATGTGGAGTTTCGAGCCTTCGTCGTGAGTTACACGACGGCACCTCGCTCGCACGGCGGCGAAGGCGCGCTGTTTGTTCATATCCGCCGGGCGAACAAGCCGCGTTAGAGAATAAATCTCGACAGGTCTGCGTTCTTCGCGAGATCGCCTACGTGGGTTGCGACGAACGCGGCGTCGATGGTGATATTTTCTCCGCTTCGATCACTGGCATCGAAGCTGATCTCGTCGAGCACGCGCTCCATCACCGTCATGAGCCTGCGCGCGCCGATGTTCTCGACGTTGTCGTTTACCTCGACCGCCGCGTCGGCCAGCGCATCGATCGCATCGTCGGTAAAGGTGAGCGAGACGCCTTCGGTCTCGAGCAACGCCGTGTATTGGCGGATCAGGCTGGCCTTTGGCTCGGTCAGGATGCGCCGGAGGTCATCGCGGGAAAGCGGATTGAGCTCGACGCGGATCGGCAGTCGGCCCTGCAACTCGGGCAACAGGTCCGAAGGTTTGGCGACGTGGAAGGCGCCCGAGGCGATGAACAGGATGTGGTCAGTGTGGACCGGTCCATGCTTCGTCGCGACCACGGTGCCCTCGATCAGCGGGAGCAGGTCACGCTGCACGCCTTCGCGCGAAACATCGCCGCCGACCTTTTCGCTGCGGGCACAAATCTTGTCGATCTCATCGAGGAAAACGATCCCGTTGTTCTCGACTGCGCGGATTGCTTCCTGAACGATCTGCTCCTCGTCGATCAGCTTGTCCGCCTCCTCATTCAACAGGAGATCATGGCTGTCGCGGACCAGCATCGTGCGTTCCCGGGTGCGCCCGCCCATGGCTTTGCCGAGCATGTCGTTGAGGTTGAGCATCCCGACCGAGCCGCCGGGCATCCCCGGAAGATCGAGGCCCTGCAGCGGATTACCCGTATCTGCGACCTGAACGGTGATCTCCTTGTCGTCGAGCAGGCCCTCGCGCAAACGCTTGCGAAAGTCCGCACGTGTCGTGGGCTTCGCGCTCGATCCGACGAGCGCATCGAGCACACGTTCCTCGGCGGCGATGTGCGCGCGAGCCTCCACAGCAGCCCGTTTGTCCGTGCGCACGATTGAGATGCCGGCTTCGACGAGATCGCGGATGATCTGTTCCACATCGCGCCCGACGTAGCCGACCTCGGTGAACTTGGTGGCTTCGATCTTGATGAACGGCGCGTTGGCGAGCTTTGCCAGTCTGCGGGAAATCTCGGTTTTCCCGACGCCGGTCGGGCCGATCATGAGGATGTTTTTCGGGAGGACCTCGTCACGGAGATCATCCGCGAGCTGCTGACGGCGCCAGCGGTTTCGCAGCGCGATCGCGACGGCGCGCTTCGCATCCGATTGGCCGATGATGTGGCGATCGAGTTCGGATACGATTTCGCGCGGAGAAAAATTCGACATCGCTGAGCCTCGGAATTACTGGGCCGTGCTCTCGAGGCTTTCGACCACGAGATTATTGTTGGTGTAGACGCAGATGTCGGCCGCGATGCCCATGGCGCGACGGGCGATTTCCTCGGCGCCGTGATCGCTGTCGAGAAGTGCGCGGGCGGCAGCGAGGGCATAATTTCCCCCCGAGCCGATCGCCATCACGTCATCCTGAGGTTCGAGCACGTCACCGGTGCCGGTGAGGGTGAGCGTCGTCGTCGGGTCCGCGACGATCATCATCGCCTCAAGGCGGCGGAGATACCGGTCGGTGCGCCAATCCTTCGCCATCTCCACGCAGGCGCGGGTGAGCTGCGCCGGATACTGCTCGAGCTTCGCTTCGAGCCGCTCGAACAGCGTGAACGCGTCGGCTGTCGCGCCGGCGAACCCGGAGATGACCTTGCCGCCGGCGAGTGGGCGGACTTTGCGGGCGTTTCCTTTGATGACGGTCTGGCCGAGGCTAACCTGACCGTCGCCTGCGATCACCACCCGGCCCTTTTTTCGGACGGTCAGGATGGTCGTTGCGTGCCAGGTGTCGCTCATGCCGGTCCGTTTCTCCCCCGAGTTGCCCAAAGTTGCCCAAAGTTGGTTGACGGCCCCCTGAGGTGATCGTCCGATGTTCGGGCGGGCATGGCAGGGCATGGTGCCCGCCGCAAGCGCCGCATATCAGCCTCATGCGCTGATGTTTCAACCGCGAGCGCTTCGGAGCGGTTGGTGTTCCCAGCGATGATCGCTCGCCGGTTTCGTCGTTGTGGGCCGGCCCTTTGCGAAACAGCTTGGCATGCGGATTGGCGTGCGGCTCGCCGGTGGCATTCACCGGGATTGGCTGGTAGGAACGCGCCTTCAGCAGATGCGCGAAGTGAAGGCCGCCGTCCCGGCGGGGCAGTTATGTCCAGTACACCGCCGAAGGACCGAATCGCAGAGATCGTTCGCGAGACCCGGGAGACGTCGCTCAGCGTTCGCGTGGACTTGGACGGCACGGGGCTTTCGGAAATCAGCACGGGCGTCGGGTTTTTCGATCACATGGTCGACCAGCTCGCTCGGCACAGCCTTGTCGATATTTCTCTTTCCGGCACTGGCGACCGGCATATCGATGATCATCATACCGTGGAGGACGCGGGGATCGTGCTTGGTCGCGCGTTTGCGGAGGCGCTCGGCGATAAGGCCGGCATTACGCGTTACGCATCCTGTCATCTGGCGATGGATGAAGCGCTCACGCATGTGGCGGTGGATGTGAGTGGTCGGCCTTTTCTCGTCTTCGACGTGACGTTCCCAACGGAGAAGATCGGCACGTTCGATACCGAGCTGGTGCGCGAGTGGTTTCAGGCTTTTGCCCAGCACGCGGGAATTACCCTCCATGTTCGCGGGCTCTCGGGCGTGAACAGCCACCATATCGCCGAGACATGCTTCAAGGGTCTTGCGCGGGCATTACGGGAAGCGATTGCTGTTGATGTCCGCCAGGCTGGACGGATTCCGTCGACGAAGGGAGCGCTCTGATGGCGGTCTGGACCGTGCACGCCAAGGACGGCGTGGTGATCGACGGCACGGAAGACGTGCGGTTTCTGAAAGATGGGTTCTCCGTCGCCGCGCTGATTTTCGGTGCGCTCTGGTTTATTTGGCACCGGATGTGGATCGTGCTCGTTGGCTACCTCGTCGTGGTCGGCCTGCTGGGGGCGCTTGCGGCCAGTGGTTTGCTCGCGCCTTTCGGGGTGATGCTTTTGCAGTCGCTGCTGGCGGCGACGGTTGGCCTGCATGCGACGGCATTACGGCGGTGGAGCATGGAGCTGCGCGGCTTCACCGAGGTTGCGGTCGTTCACGCGGATGATGCCGAGGCAGCCGAGGTGCGCTTTTTCTCTGGCATGACGGCGCAAACGACGGAGCGTCGGGGCGAACTTTCGGTGACGCCACCGCCACTGCCGGGTTTTGCCGATGCCGTCACCGCCGCGCCGGGGCAAGCGTAGCGCGCGATCCATGCAACGTGTCGTCATCATCGATTATGGGTCGGGGAACCTGCATTCCGCGGCGAAAGCGTTTGAACGTGCGGCCCGAGAGGGTGAGCATGCGGCGGAGATTATTGTCTCAGGTCATGTCGACGATGTGCAGCGGGCGGATCGGGTGGTGCTTCCGGGCGTTGGTGCGTTCCGGGACTGTCGGCGGGGGCTCGATGCAGTCGATGGATTGGTCGGGGCGTTGCAGGAGACAGTGATCGCGAAGGCTCGACCGTTCCTCGGGATTTGTGTCGGTATGCAACTGATGGCCGAGCGTGGGCTCGAGCACGCGGAGACGCCCGGGCTCGGTTGGATCGGCGGTGATGTCGCTGAGATCGCGCCTGCGGACCCGGCGTTGAAGGTGCCGCACATGGGCTGGAACACGCTTGATGTGGATCGTTCACACGCCGTGCTAGCGGATGTCCCGACAGGCGACGACGGATGGCACGCCTATTTTGTCCATTCCTATCATCTCGCCGCAGCGACGCCCGCGTGCCGCATCGCGATGAGTTCCTACGGTGGCGCGATCACAGCGATCGTTGGTCGAGATAACTTGGTTGGAACGCAGTTCCACCCGGAGAAAAGCCAGGCGCTCGGGCTGGCGTTGATTTCCAATTTCCTCCGGTGGGCGCCATGATTTTGTTCCCTGCCATCGACTTGAAGGACGGCGCGTGCGTGCGTCTCCAGCGCGGAGACATGGCGCAAGCGACGGTTTTCAATACGTCGCCGGCCGATCAGGCTGCCACGTTCGCGGCGCAAGGCTTTGCCTGGATCCATGTCGTCGATCTCAATGGTGCTTTCGCAGGCGAGCCGGTCAACGGCGCGGCGGTGGATGCCATCCTTGCCGCGGTCGATGTGCCGGTTCAGCTCGGCGGCGGCATCCGCGATCTTGCGACGGTCGAGATGTGGCTGGGTCGCGGCGTCTCGCGGGTGATCCTCGGCACCGCGGCCGTGAAGGACCCCGAGTTTGTCCGTCGCGCCTGCGCGTCGCACCCCGGCAAGATCGTCGTCGGCATTGATGCGCGCGACGGGTTGGTCGCCGTGGAGGGCTGGGCTGACGTCAGCGACGTACGGTCGGAAGATCTCGCGCGACAGTTCGAGGATGCGGGTGTGGCAGCAATCATCTTCACCGATATCGCGCGGGACGGCATGCTGGCGGGGCTTAATCTCGAGGCGACGCGCGCGCTTGCTGACGCAGTATCGATCCCTGTGATCGCCTCGGGTGGGCTTGCATCGATGGCGGACATCGAAGCGCTTTGCGGGCCGGCCGGGTCAACGCTCGCGGGCGCGATCGCAGGGCGCGCACTGTACGATGGGCGGATCGATCCAGCGGCTGCATTGGCCCTGCTTGCGGCAGGAGCTGTCGAGAAATGAGCGTGACACTGATCTACGGGTACTGGCCGAACCGGCCGTTCGGTATCGGCTGGTGTGATCTCCCATTCGTGCTGCGGCAGGCCGGGTTGACCGAGCGTCTGCAAGCGGATGGTCACGAGGTCACGGAGGTGACACTCGTTGCCGAGGGCGCAGAGGGAGAAGAATTGCGTGGCGCGTTCATGCTCGCACGCGATATCGCGGAGGCGATCAACGTCTCAGTTGATGCCGGTAACCTCCCAGTGGTGCTCGTCGGGAGCTGTTCGGTCGCGGCACTCGCGGTGGCTGCGAGCAAACTCGGTGGCGAGGCGACGCGCGTGCTCTGGTGCGATGCGCATGCCGATCTCCATACCCCTGCGACCACATCGAGTGGGTTGTTCGAAGGGATGGCGCTGCGGCTCGCTCTTGGGGAGGGATATGAAGCGCTGGCGGCGGAAATCGGGGTGACACCGTTCGCACCGGCCAAGGTTACGCTTTTCGGCGTGCGGGCAGCCGACGAAGCGGAACGGGCGTTTATTTCAAGCGCCGGCCTTTCGATGGTGTCGTCCCATGCAGATGTGAAGCGCGCGCCGGCGGGGGATGGAGACCTTTATCTCCATCTCGACATGGACATTCACGACCCGGCGGTTTTGCCCGCCTCCGGTTTTCAGGAGGCAGGCGGGCCAAAGGTCGATGATCTCCGCTTGGTGATTTCACGTGCCGGGCCGGCTGCGGTGTTGGCGCTGACAGGTCTCGACGCGGCTGCGGTCGAGCTCGGGCCGAAGTCCGATGCGGCAATCAATGCTGCGGTCGGTCACGTTGCGGCGGTCGTCTCAGCGCGGGCGGAGGGTGAGTGACCATGACACTCAAGGTCCGGGTCATCCCTTGTCTTGATGTGAAAGACGGGCGCGTTGTGAAGGGCGTCAACTTCGTCGACCTGATCGACGCTGGCGATCCCGTGGAAGCGGCGAAGGCCTACGATATCGCCGGTGCGGATGAGCTGTGTTTTCTCGATATCTCGGCGAGCCATGAAAACCGTTCGACGCTGCTCGATATCGTTCAGCGCACGGCCGAGCAGTGTTTTATGCCGCTGACTGTAGGCGGCGGCGTGCGTGCGCCAGAGGATATTCGCCGCCTGCTCCAGGCGGGCGCCGACAAGGTGTCGATCAACACGGCGGCGGTGCGCGATCCGCAGGTTGTCGCCGCCTGTGCGGAGAAATTTGGGGCCCAGTGCATTGTCGTCGCGATCGACGCCAAGCGGGTTACAGCGCCCGACGCACCGCCGCGGTGGGAAATTTTTACCCACGGCGGCCGGGAGCCGACGGGGATCGACGCGATCGCGTTTGCCCGTCAGGTCGTCGCGCTCGGAGCGGGTGAAATCCTGCTGACGTCGATGGACCGAGACGGCACGCGGGACGGGTTCGATCTCGCTCTTACGCGTGCGGTTTCCGATGCGGTGAATGTGCCGGTAATCGCGAGCGGTGGCGTCGGGGTGCTCGATCATCTGGTTGATGGCGTCAGGCAGGGCGGCGCGAGCGCCGTGCTCGCAGCCTCTATTTTTCACTTCGGTGATCATACGATCGGGGAGGCCAAGCAGCACATGGCGGACGCCGGCCTCGCGATGCGGCTTGATGGCATTGGTACCGCGGCATGAGTGCGCTCGAACGTCTGGCGGCCACGATCCGCGCCCGGCGGAACGCGGACGGCGATATGTCTTACACGCGTCAGTTACTCGATGCGGGCGTCGCGCGATGTGCGCGCAAGTTCGGCGAAGAAGCGGTCGAACTTGTGGTCGCGGCGGTGGCGGAGGATAAGGCGGCGCTGACCGGAGAGGCCGCGGACACGTTTTATCATCTGCTGGTGTTGCTCGAGGCGCGGGAAATCTCGCTCGAGGAGGTTTTTGCGGAGCTCGATCGGCGGGCTGGTACTTCCGGGGTCGCGGAGAAAGCCGCGCGAGGGAGCGATGGCTCATGAGTGCCCTTTGGCGGCCGGCGAAGGGTTCCGACGCGGAGGCGCTTGCCCCGTACCGCGTGTTCGGGCGCGACGAGTGGGCGGCATTGCGCGCAGACACCGAGATGGTGCTCACGGAAGCAGACGTCGACAACCTCTCTGGGATCATCGATCCGCTGTCGATACCCGAGGTAGAGGAAATCTACCTCCCAATGACGCGGCTGCTGAACCTCTACATCACCGGATCGCAATCCATTTCCGCGGTCACAGCCAAGTTTCTTCACCGCGAAAGCGCGCGTGTTCCCTTCATCATCGGGGTGGCCGGGAGTGTCGCGGTCGGAAAGAGCACGATGGCGCGGGTGTTGCGTGCACTTCTGTCGGCGTGGGCCGAGCACCCGAAGGTAGAGCTCGTCACGACAGATGGATTTCTCCTCTCCAACGCGACGCTGGAGGCGCGGGGATTGATGAACCGCAAGGGGTTTCCGGAGAGCTATGATACGCGGCGCCTGCTTCGCTTCCTGACAGACGTAAAGGGCGGAAAACCCAACGTCTCGGCGCCGGTTTATTCGCACTTCCACTACGATGTGCAGAGCGACGCGGAGGTGGTTGTCGACCGGCCGGACGTGTTGATCGTCGAAGGGCTGAACGTGCTTCAGCCAGCGCGGTTGCCGCGGGATGGGGAGGCAATTCCGTTCGTCTCGGACTTCTTCGATTTCTCGATCTATCTCGATGCGGCCTCTTCTGTCGCGGGAGAATGGTACCTCGAGCGATTTCTTCGCCTTCGCGCGACGGCGTTCCGCGATCCGGCTGCGTATTTTCATCGCTATGCGCACCTGACGGTGGAACAGGCGACAGAGACGGCTGAACGGATCTGGGAGACGATCAATCTCGTCAATCTGACGGAGAATATTCTGCCGACCCGGCAGCGGGCGGATCTGATCGTGCGCAAAACGCGCAGTCACCGCGTCGAAGCCGTGGCGCTCCGCAAGCTCTGACGTGTCCGGTGGCTTGCTCAAAGACCGCCGCACGGCACGCAGGCCGGCGGCGGTCAGTCTCGATCACCCGTCTTTGACTGGCGCTTGAGGCGCTTCAGTCGCCGCGCGGTGCGAAACGCGGAGAGGGCCATATCGATCGCTAGTGCCTGCTGTCGCAGGAACGCGGCCATCGGTGGCTGCTTCAGCATGACCTCGTAGAGCCGGATCTGCTGCTCGACGAAATCCCGGGTCGCGCGTGTCGCGAGTGTCATCGGGTCGAGGCCCGCAGTTGCAGCGAACGCCGGCCCGAAGCCGAAGAGCGGACCATCGCCCAGCGGGAAGCCCGCGTTAGGCGATGGCCCGGGTGTTGGCGTCGGCGATGCCGACGTGGGCGAAGCGGATGCCGTTGGTGTGGCGGCCGCTAACGCGGAAGCAATAGCCTCGCGGCTATCGACTTCCCCGTGACTTGGCCGGTGCCTTCTTGGCGGCCGTCGTGCGCTTTGCCGGAGCTTTTTTCGCTGCAGGCTTCTTCGCGGCAGTCGCCTTCTTGGCCGGAGCTTTTTTCGCTGCAGGCGCTTTTGCTTTCGCAGCCGTCGAGCGTGCCGGAGCTTTCTTGGCTGCCGGCTTCTTCGCCGCTGCCGCTTTGGCCGTCGGCTTCTTAGCAGGAGCCTTCTTCGCGGCGGTTGCTTTCTTCGCCGGCGCTTTTTTCGCCGTCGTTGCTTTCGTAGCCGTCTTCTTGGCCGGCGCTTTTTTCGCGGCCGACGTCTTGGCTGCCGTTGCTTTTTTCGCCGGGGCTTTCTTTGCCGTCGTCGCCTTGGCGGTTGTCTTCTTCACCGGAGCCTTCTTCGCCGGCGCTTTTTTCGCCGTCGTCGTCTTGGCTGCGGTCGTCTTCTTGGCCGGCGATTTCGCCGTCGTCTTGCGCGCAGTCGACTTTGCAGCCGTCGTGCGCTTCGTTGCGGTCTTTGAAGAGCTCGCAACGCTGTTCATCTTCCTAGCCATCGGTTTTCCACCTGCTTCTTTGATCAGTGCGTTGGCATTCTCGTTGAACTTGTCACGCAACCGACGAATGATCGAAGCATTGGTGATCCCAATCTTCTTGATCGCGGTTGTACGCTTCATATCCGGGTCCTTCGCGATGAGCTTCGCGATCTTCGCCAGGGTTTTACTGTCGTCGATGCCGGAGCCTTTGGGTCGACCTCGACGCGGTTTAACATTCATCACGACCTCCTAAGGTACTTGACCGACACGCATTTCCTATATGCGAGTCTTGCTGCTTCGTTCCAATAAAAAAGGGATTTAAATCCCTTCCAAAAGGGTGAAAACGAGCCGTTCGGAACAGTTTTGGGAGAAAAATTTCGTTTTGAGCGCATTGTGTTGCGTGAATGCCTCACGCGCGCTGGTGCGAAATGCAGACGCTCTCGATAACCGAACGGTGCTTTGATCGGTGATGATGCGTGTGCCGCGACGTCTCGTCGTCACGTCTTCAGGGAGGATACCAACTCCGACAATGACTGTTCGGGGCGGGCACCCATGTGCGAAATTACCTCCGCCGCCGCTATGCTCCCAATTTCTCCGCACGCTCTGAATTTCAGTCCCTGCACGTGGCCGTGCAAGAACCCCGCAGCGTATAGATCACCCGCGCCCGTTGTGTCGACAACTTCTTCAACAGCTCGTGGTAAAATTTCCTCAAATTCTTCTCCGTGACAGATCAGCGATCCGCGAGGTCCCCGGGTCATGGCGATGACGCGTTGGTCGGTGGCGAGACTTCGTGCGGCGGCGGTTGCGTCGTCGGTTTGGACGGTGCTGATGCTGGTGCTTGGTAGCTTTGCTGTGCTTCGCCGCCGTCGGCCCCTATGAGTTGAGACAGCATTCTCGCTTGGCGGTGAGCCTGGAGAGTGTGGCTCCTCATGTCTCATCACCCGCGGTTATCGCCTCAATTTCGTCTGCTGAGACTCAGGTCCGCGAACTCTA
>JBCBJG010000075.1:0-12209 GCA_038523655.1 Pseudomonadota bacterium
AGACGGCTGCGTGCGCTGTTCAATCGTGGTCATCGAGGCCCATTTCCCGGCGGTTGCGGAGACGGCTGTCAGCGCCCGATCTCGACGACGAACTGAACAAGCGCGCTTGGCGCGACACGCTCCGGCGCTTCGCGCTGCGCCCCCGTGCGCTTGACCGCGCGCGTTATGCCCGGTTTGCTGCCTTCCTCACGGAAACCAAGCTGATCGATGAAGCCCTGGCGGTCGACCAGTACGCGGTCGAGATCGGGCGCTGACAGCCGTCTCCGCAACCGCCGGGAAATGGGCCTCGATGACCACGATTGAACAGCGCACGCAGCCGTCTCGTTGTTTCGATCAGGTGTCATCGTTCGTCACGCGCTGCACGCTCGATGAGATGAACGACGATACAACCGAGATGGCCGCGCTGTGCCTGCTCGATCTGATCGGAGTAGCCGCTGCCGGGAGTCGCCTCGATGCCGGCCGCATCGCACGGGATTTCGCCGCGACGCAGATGGCGGCTGGGAGAGAAGAAAACGGTCGAGACGGACAAGACCGCCCGTCTCACCAGGCCCGGCTCATCTTCGACGGCAGACCGGTATCTCTCTCGGGCGCGGCGTTCGCCGCGGCGACCCAAATCGACAACTTCGATGCCCATGACGGCTGGCAACCATCGAAGGGCCATGCCGGCGTGGCGCTTTTCCCGGTGCTCCTCGCGGTTGCCGACACGCAGCAAAACCTCGCCGGTCGCGAAGCGCTCGTTTCACTCGTCGTTGGCTACGAGGTTGCCTACCGCGCCGCGCTGGCTCTCCACGCCACTGTGGAGGATTATCACACGTCGGGCGCGTGGAACGGACTTGGCGCTGCCGCACTTGCAGCGCGTTTGCGCAACTGCCCTGCCGAAGTGCTGCGCCAGGCCATGGGCATCGCGGAGTACCACGGTCCCCGCAGCCAGATGATGCGCGAGATCGCCAACCCGACCATGCTGCACGACGGTAGCGGCATGGGCGCGTTGACCGGGCTTAAAGCGTTGTTGCTCGCGGAAATGGGGTTCACCGGCGCGCCTGCAGCGACTGTCGAGTTTGCCGAGGCGGCGCAGTATTGGGCAGATCTTGGCACCGTCTGGTTCACGCCTGAACAATACCTCAAGCCCTATCCGATCTGCCGGTGGGCCCATGCATCGATCGACGCCGCGCTCGCGCTGCGGACTGGCGACAGCACGAGCAAAGCGGTCGCGCCGGAAGAAATAACCTCCGTCCATATCGCAACCTTTAGCGAAGCTGCCGCACTGAACAACGGCGTGCCGACGACGTCGAGCATCGCGCAGTATTCGCTCGCCTGGCCCGTCGCCGCGGCGCTGGCCCACGGACGTGTGGCTACTGAAACGGTGCTTGAAAGTGCGTTCGGCGACACTGCCACAATCGACATGCTACAGCGCATCACCGTGTCCGTTGACCCCGATATCGATCGCACTTTCCCGCAAGATCGCCTGGCACGCGTTCGCATTAAACTCCGCAATGGCGGAGAACGGGACAGCGGCGTGATGCGCGCAAGCGGCGGACCTGATCCACGCCCGACGCGCGCTGAGGTTATCGACAAATTCCACGCGCTCGCCGAGCCGGTCCTCGGTGCAGCACGGTCACGCGAGATCGAGCAACAGGTCTTTGAGCTAACGGAGAAGGACAGCACGTTTGACCGTCTGCGCGAACTGGTTCTCACTCCGCTGTAGCCCCACGACATTCGCCATTCGCCGCCCCCGCACCCGCACTTACAACGCGACGAGCAGCCAGCGTCCCTAGGGACGGCCTACGCTGATGTATGTGAAGCCGCGCGCGCGCATCTCGTCAGGACGAAAAACATTCCGCAGGTCAACGACCACCGGCGCGGTCAGCCGCGCCTTGATTGCGTCAGGAGATATACCCCGGAACGCATCCCACTCCGTCACCAGCACCATCACATCGCCACCATCGAGGCATTCGAGCGCACTGTCGCAGTACGTCACGTCATCGATGACCTCGCGTGCATTTTCCATCCCCTCCGGATCGTACACACGACATCGAGCCCCTGCGTCCTGGAGCGCCACGATCAGCGGGATCGCGGGCGAATCCCGCATGTCATCGGTGTTCGGCTTGAAGGTCAGACCGAGAACGGAGACCGTCCGGTTAAGAACGCTCCCGCCACATGCCTCGATGACCTTGCGAACCATCGCGCGCTGGCGATCCGTATTGACCGCGACCACCGTCTCGATTAGCCGCGACGGTGCCTCGTTGTCCTGCGCCGTCTTCACCAGCGCCAGCGTATCTTTCGGAAAGCAGGACCCACCATACCCCGGCCCGGCATGCAGAAATTTGCTCCCGATCCGGCCATCTGCACCGATACCGCGCGCCACCTCCTGGATGTCGGCGCCGACCTTTTCACACAAGTTCGCCATCTCGTTGATGAAGGTGATCTTCATCGCGAGAAACGCGTTGGACGCATATTTGATGAGTTCGGATGACTTTCGATCCGTCATGAAGATTGGCGCCTGATTGAGCGAGAGCGGACGATAAATCCGCTGCATCACCTCCCGGGCGCGCGGGCATTCGACACCGATGACCACACGATCAGGCCGCTTAAAGTCCTCGATCGCCGCGCCCTCGCGCAGAAACTCGGGGTTTGAGACGACGGCGACATCTGCATCGGGTGCGGTCTCGCGCAAAATCTCCTCGATCCGATCTCCCGTCCCAACCGGGACGGTCGACTTCACGACAAGCACCGTGAACCCTTCGAGATGCGAGGCGAGTTCCCGCACAGCATCGAAAATGAAACTCAGATCAGCATGCCCATCACCGCGGCGCGAGGGCGTGCCGACAGCGAGGAAAATCACGTCCGCGGCCGCTACGGTCGCCGCCATATCCGTCGTGAAGCGCAAAAGGTCCTGCGAGGCCGTGCGGGCCACCAGCGCATCGAGCCCCGGCTCGTAGATCGGAATTTCGCCTGCCTCGAGGGCCGCAATTCGGTCCGCATCCCGGTCGACGCATGTCACGCGCCAGCCGAAGTCCGCAAAGCACGCGCCCGATACCAGCCCGACATAACCCGCGCCGATCATGGTGAGATTCATGGCGGATTTTCTCGTGTGCTCGTGCTGCCAGAGGGCGTCGGCCCGCTCTTTAATCGGCGCAGACGGTCAAGACAATCGCAGCATGGCAACCACTCGCCGCCGGCATCGCAACTGCGATTACGCATCCTCGGTCTGCGTCGCGAACCCGCGATAACGCCCGGCCTGCGAGGATTTATCTGAAGCGCTTGGCCGGGCCGCGACGGGCCCCGGCAAACGGACCGGTGACTTGCTGCATGCCGGATCGGTCGCGGCGGCATCCCCCGTGACGGCAAACGCCTGGCATCGACAGCCACCAAAATCGACCTCCGCCCGCGGACAGCCTCGACACGGTGGCTTCATCCACTCGGTGCCACGATACGCGTTGAACGCGTGCGATGTCGTCCACGCGGCCTCGAGCGAGGTGTCCTTTACGTTCGGGAACACCAGGCCGGGCAGGGTTCCCGCAGAATGGCACGGGAGGATTATCCCATCGGGCACGACAACCAGGCCGGTGCGCGCCCAACCCCCCATGCATGCCTTCGGGTATGTCGCGAAATGATCGGGCTTGACGTGGTCGATCCGCATTGACCCGCCATGCACACGCCGCGCAGCATCGACCGCATCTGACGCTGCCGATATTTCCTCCAGCGACGGCAGTAGGTGCTTTCGATTGAGCGCGGCCCAACCATGGTACTGGGTGTGGGCAATTTCGATCCGCTCTGCCTGCCAGTCACGGGCGAGATTAATCAGCCCTGCAACATCCGAGATATTTTCCCGATGAATCACAGTGTTGAGCGTGAGCGGTAGACCGAGCGCAACGGTTTCCCGGGCGACACGCGCCTTGGCGGGCAGCGGGTCTTGATGACCGGTGATGGTCGCAGCACTCGCCTGATCAAGCGCTTGTAGCGAGAGTTGGACATGATCGAGCCCGTCACGGGCACACGCGTCGAGTGTCGCCGTACTCAGCCCGAGCCCTGACGTGATGAGGTTGGTGTAGAGCCCAGCGCGCGACGCTGACGCGACGATCTCGACGAGGTCCTTCCGCGCTGCCGGCTCACCTCCGGAGATGTGCACTTGGAGAACGCCCAGCGCCGCCGCTTCCTTGAAGACCCGCGCCCATGCAGCTGTATCCAGCTCGGCGCTCCGACGGGTCAACTCCAGCGGGTTGGAACAGTACAGGCAGCGCAGCGGACAGCGATGCGTCAGCTCAGCGAGCATTGCGATCGGCGGCCCTACAGAAGGCGGCTCCCCGGGCTTAGCAGACGTTGCTGCTGGATTTTTCTCTGCCGTAGTGCGACCGACAGAAGCCGCAACGCTGGACGACGGCTTGCGCGTGGCCGGTTGCGCCGCCACATGCCCAGCCTCAATCAGGTCCGCAATGAGCGCGTCGACATCGCGGCCTACAGTTCCAGGGTCCGCATCGAACTGCGCCGCGAGCTGGGTCTTGATCTCTGTCAAAGGCCTTTCGCCGTCGACGAGGTCGAGCACAGCCGCTGCCGTTGCAGAGAGTGCAAGCGCCTCCTCCGGCACCAGAAGAAACGGCACGCCGCGCACCGTGCATGTGTGGCGCCGGCGTCCACGCCGCAAAGCAGGAACAAAATCCGCGACCGTCATCCGCCGCGCCCATCCACCGGCGCATGACCCGCCGCATCATCGGGGTGCCATGCCCCCGGCGGCACATTCCCCGCGACGTAGGCATGCTCGATCGCATCGAGCTGAGCCCACAGCATATCGCATTTGAACCTGAGCGCCGCGCACGCCGCTTCCTGCTGCGCTGCCGTCGTCGCGTGTCGCTTTACGAACTCGAGCGCGAACGACACATCCCGCGGCGCTTCAGTCAGCCGGTGTTCAAAGTAGCGCAACGTATCGGCCGTCACGAATGGGTAATGCGCCAACATACCGGTGACCCGCTCGCGAATAATGGAAGGAGAAAAAAGCTCGGTGAGGCTCGAAGCGATGGCATCGAGGAGCGGCATCCGTTCGACAAAGCGGACATATGCATCACACGCGAACCGAACCGCAGGGAGCACACCATTTAGGGAGACGACATAGTCTCGTTCGAGGCCGAGCTGATCCGTCAAAGCAAGCCAGCGGCGCAACCCGCCCTCCGGCGCATCGTCTATTTCTCCGTCATGATCAACGAGGCGCTGCCGCCATTCGCGCCGCAGGACGATATCGTCCAGCCGCGCAAGCATCGCAGCATCCTTCAGCGGAATGGTGCGCTGGTAGCAATAGCGGTTGAGTGCCCATGCCCGCACTTCATCGAGCGAGCACGCGCCGGCATGCAAGCGTTGATGGAAGGGGTGCAGATTGTGGTATCGCTCGGCACCGATCTGCCGAAGCCGAGCCTCCAGCTCGTCCGCGGAGACAGGCTCGCCCGATTGCCGCCGATCGTCCTCGGCCTTCACCATGAACGCTCGATGCGAAGAGGCCGTCATAGGCTTATTTTCATCTCATCGTAGGCAACTTCCCACCCGTAACGCTCGACCTCATGGCGTTCAGGTCCATCCGGCTGCCAGATCGGGTTGGTGTTGTTGATGTGGATATAAATGCGACGGCCGACCTCGACGTCGGCCAACTGCGCCAGTGATCCGTCCGCGCCGGCGATCGGCACATGCCCCATCCGCCGCCCGGTCTTCTCGCCGACACCAGCCCGCGCCAGTTCGTCGTCATGAAAGACGGTGCCGTCGAACAAAAGCACATCGCTTCCGTGGACCTGGCGACGCACCTCGTCGTCGATCGCTGCACACCCCGGAAGGTAACACAGCCGCTTTCCATCCCCCGACCTGACGTCGAGCCCGACTGTCTCTTCCGTACGGTTTCCGACTTCTGGAGTTCCACCGCTCGGCTCGAGGAAGAGCGGTGTTTTTCCCGGCACAGAGAAAAGCCGCGCTTTACAGCCGCCATGGAGAGAAAAATTCGTATCAATGTCAACCGATATGCGGCGCGCAGCGGCAACCGCGTTGAATACTGGGTTGGCCGCAAGCGTCTCCAGCGTCGTCCGTGTCGCCACCAGATCGAATGCTGTGCGTTCGCGCAACGACAAGAGCCCCGCAATGTGGTCCAGATCCGCGTTGGTCAGGATTACCCGAGTTATTGGCGTACGACGCGGCGCATCGCCTGGCGCGCTGGTCGGATGAAGCAGCGGCTGACGAATAATCTGCTCGCGGATATCCGGCGATGCATTGACGACGGTCCAGTGTCCGTCCGTGCCGATGGCAATCGAGGACTGGGTCGCGTGCAGATGCGCTTTGTCAGCCGACCAAAGTGGACCGCTTGCGCCCACCGTGCAATTCCATTGCGGCAGACCACCGCCCGCCGCGGCACCAAGAACGAGCACGCGCGTCGTCACGCCTCGTCAGCGGTCCCGGCTTTCGTCATTGCCACGCGGTTGCGCGTTGACACTTTGTGCACGCTCGTCAGCCAACCGGCGCGTGCGGAAAAGCACATCTTCCTGTTCGTCCGGTGCATACATGCTGACTTCCATGCCGCAGGCAGCGGTTTTGAAGGTCGGTTTCGTCCAGGTCATAATTATTCTCCATGTTATCCGAGTGTGGAACGCGCTTCCTTCCGATGCGCTAGCTCTTCGGCGTCAGTTTCAGCAGACGTCCACCCCCGCCATCTTCGAGCACCCAGATCGCACCGTTCGGACCCTGCTCGACTTCGCGAACACGTTTGCCCCAGCGGAACCGCTCGGCTTCCTTCGCGCTCGTTCCATTAATGTCGACCCGCACGAGCGCGCGGGAGGATAGTCCTCCCATGAACCCATCGCCTTTCCAGTCCGCGAATGTATCGCCGGAATAGATCACGAAACCGGCGGGAGAGATGGCGGGAACCCAGAATGCTTCCGGCTTCTCGAATTCAGTTCGCGTCGGATGGTCGGGGATTGGAATGCCGGAATAGTTGTCGCCATTCGATACGACTGGCCAACCATAATTTTTCCCCCGCTCGGTCAGGTTCAACTCGTCACCGTGCCGCGGTCCCATCTCGTGGGTCCACAGCCGCCCATCATCATCAAACGCGATCCCCAGCAAATTCCTGTGCCCAGTGGAGAAAAACGACTTCGCTAGCTCGCCCTTGTCCTGCCACGGGTTGTCGCCGGGCACTGATCCGTCGTCGTTGAGGCGAATGACCTTCCCGAGGCTCTGGTCCCACCGCTGCGCCGGCGTCTGCTTCTGCCGATCGCCCGACGTGATGAACAACATCCCGTTGTCATCAAAAGCAATGCGGTGACTGTAGTGTCCGCGGCCGGACATCTTCGGCGCCTGCGTCCAGATTTTCTCCACGTCCGTCAGCCGGGGCGCGTCACCTGAGCGGTCAAGCCGCGCACGTACCACCACAGCGCCGAACGTCCGACCCTTGTCGAGCGTTTCCGCGTTCGAGATGTACACGAGACTGTTCTCTGCGAACTGCGGATGGAGCACCACGTCTCCGAGGCCACCCTGCCCGCCATACGCCACCTCCCACATGCCGCTGACTTCGGTTTTCTTTCCAGCCTGCGTGACGTGGAAAAGCTTGCCGGGTTTCGTCGTCACCAGCGCAGTACCGTCCGGAATGAAAGTCATTGCCCATGGCTCGTCGAACTGCGCGACGACTTCTGCATTGAGCGTCGTCGCCTTCGACGAAATGTCGAACTGCTCCTTGGCCAGTGCGGGTCCGGTTGGGATCGCCGTTATCAGACCAACGCACGCAAGCGCGGCTGAGGCGGCGAGACGGGACAAAACGGTAGGGCGGTCAGCTCGAAACATCATGAAGCGCATCCTGTGGAGGTCGTGCCTGTTGGTACGTTCGACAACCGGCAGCCGACCCGCGGGTTCCGCGCGATCCTTTATGGCCCGCGGAATTCATGTCGCCGAACAGCCTTGAAGCGGATAGGGATGTCGAAGGCACCCGGGTAGCTCCGAGGTGAGACAGTGCCATGACCGAAGCGTCATAAAACACGAACGTTTGACCCGTATGTCGCGCCAAACGCGCCTGTCGCCGCGCGTCCTTGATCAGCAGGGACGCGCACCGACGCCCCGGCACTGGACAAGCCGACCATCCGTCCGTCATTTTCATCGCGGGCGCCGCCTGCCAAACATCGGCAAATCGCGCATCGGCAAATCGCGGCGCTTCAAGCAGAAAAGGGCACCATGCCGGAGACTCCCAACCAACCGGATCGGGTTGATACAGCCCGATACGCGATGATGCAGGTGCTCGCCAACGCCGACGTCAAGGCTCTGGATGAGCATTTCACCGATTTGGGCGAGCTGCCCGCCTGGCGATACATTCGCAAGCCGGAGGTTGGCCTGGTCATGCTGCGTGGGCAGATCGGCGGAAGCGGCGCGCCGTTCAACTTCGGCGAGGCGACGATGACCCGTGCTGCCATAGTGCTCGAGAGCGGTGAACAAGGCTTCGGTCAGTGTCTTGGGCGCGCACGTCGCAAAGCGGCGATCTCCGCGATCATCGACGGGCTGTATCAGCGCAGCGAATGGCGCGAGCGGATCGACGCGGACCTGGTCGGCCCACTCCGCACCGCGCAAGAAGGCAATGATGCCCTTCGCCGGGCTGAAACCGCCGCAACCAAAGTCGATTTCTTCACGCTTGCGCGCGGCGAAGACGGGTAACGCCGCCATGCGTTACGCGGTTTACTTCACGCCCTCGGCCGATCATCCGCTAACGCGCGCCGCCGCCAGCTGGCTTGGCCGCGACCCGCGCGACCCACACGTCGCTGATCCAGCTTTGACAGGGTCGAGCCCGCCGATTGCGCCCGACATCGTGAGCAAACCTGCGCGCTATGGGTTTCACGCGACGATGAAGGCGCCGTTTCGGCTCGCTGATGGCGCGACGGAAGCAGCGCTCCGCACCATGCTTGCGGACTTTACCTCCTCACGCAGGCCGATCCCACTTACCCTGCGCATCAAACCGGTAGGTCCGTTCCTCGCAATGGTCCCGAAGGGCGACCAACAGCAGATCAAATCGATCGAAGCGGCGGTCCATCTCCCGCTGGAACCGTTTCGCGCCCCACTGACGCAAGCCGAAATCGCGCGCCGTAAGCCGGAAACTCTCACCTCCTTGCAGCGTCAGATGCTCGAGCGGCACGGCTATCCATTCGTGCTGGACGCGTTCCGCTTTCACATGACGCTCAGCAATGCGCTTCCGCCGGACGACCTGGCGCGCGTGCAAACGATTGCGCAGACCCACTTTGCCGATGCCCTCGCGGCACCGCTCGCAATCGATCGCCTTGCACTGTTCGTTGAGCCGCAGCCGGATGCGCCGTTCATGCTGCGCGAAGAGTATACCTTCGCCCACACCCCGGTGGGCGTCGACGCCCAGACGCCCGCGTGACCCGCAATGCGCGCTGACATGGAGAAAAAATTGGCGGAAACGACGTCAATCGTGGAACGTCTGAGCAGACGGGCCGTCAACGCGGGCGGACCACACGATCTTTGCGTAATGAACATTCCGTCTTTTGCAACGCCTGCTCGGCATCGCTCTGCATGATGGGATCAGGTTCCGGATGGCTCGTGCTCGTGGTCGGCGCCTCCGGCGTCGGCAAAGACACGGTGATCGCCGGCGCACGCGGCGCTCTCGCCGACGACCGGGCGTTCGCCTTTCCTCGCCGTATCGTCACGCGCCCGTCTGACGCCACGGAGGATGTTGAAACCGTGGACCAAAATGCATTCGCGGCGCGCGCAGCGGCTGGCGACTTCGCGCTCTCGTGGTCGGCATACGATCTGGAGTACGCCATTCCGTCCACGATCGAACCGGCGCTTCGTTCAGGGTGCGTCGTCGTCTGCAACGTATCGCGAAGCGTTGTCGCCGCGGCCGCACAGCGATATCGGACCGCTGTCGTAGAGATCGTGGCGTCTGTGCAAACGATCGCAGCGCGCATCGAAGTCCGCGGGCGGGAGCGAGGCGCGGACGCCGAGCGCCGCATCAAACGCGTCGGCGTCGCGCTACCGCAATCGCTGCCCGTTACTCGCATCACAAACGATGGACCTGCGCAGGTCGCGACGGCGCAATTCGTCAGCCACTTGCGCGCTTTGAAGGAGCGCGCGGAGTCGAATCTACCGCACCGCGGCTGACGATTTCGAGCAACCGCGCCTGATCTTCCGCATCGTCGGCGTGGAACGCATCGAGGCGAACGGCGTCTTGGTCACATGACCACGCCGCTACATCCGACCGATCTTCGTCTCGCCCCCGCGATCGCACAACCGACCGCGTCGGAGGGAGATAATAAATCGCTGACCAGCGATGAGCCCGATGGTGCCAACCCATCGATGACGCGAAAATCGCCCCGCCGTTTTCACGTCTGGGGTGAGCGATGCTCTGGCACGCACTTCATCATCAAGCTGCTCGAACGCAATCTGTTGGACGCAGAATACAGTGAGGCACATGGCCACAAACACTGGGTCCCTCGCCCTGGCGACACGTTCGCCGAGAACGATGCTGGCATCATCATCGCGCGTGACCCCGCCGATTGGGCACGCAGCTTCCATCGCAAACCGTGGCACGCTGCGCCGGTCGTCCGCGCGCGCTCATTCCCCCGCTTTATTCGGGAGGAATGGATCGCGGGCGACGTCGATGGTGTACGTTTCGTGGAACGGCGGCATGAGCGCCACCCGATCAGCGGGCAGCGCTTTGCAAACATCTGGGCCTTGCGCGCCGCAAAACTACGCGCCTGGTGCGCCTTTATCCCGAGCGACCGCCGGGTGTGCGTGAACTATGAACAGGCTGCACGTGATCCACAAGCGTTCCTCGCCGCACTCGCGTTTCGCTTCGATTGGCGCCTGACCGCGCATTATCATCCCGTCTCCACGTACAAGGGCCTCGCGACGAGCGATTATCGTCCCCGGACATATCTTCCGCTCACCGACGCGGACCTCGCTTTCATGGCGACGCGACTGGACCCTGAGCTCGAAGCGCAGTTCGGCTTTACCGATTTCGCCAACGTTGTTGCGCTCAAACCGAAATCGGCGACATCCTTGCCCGTCGTCGGGCACTGAGCCCCCGTCGTGCCCGCACCGCTTCGCATCGCGCTCGTCACGCCAGATTATCCTCCCGTTCCGACAGGGCTCGGACGCGCCGCATGCGAAATTGCCGAGGCACTTGCCGCGACCGGCGCGGACGTCACCGCTTTCACGATGGATCGCCCCGCGAAGAGCACGTCGGACAGCCCGTCGGGTAATCCGCAGGATCGGCGCACGAACGGTGTTCGGATCATCGGCTGTGCAGAGCTCGCACGAACCGAAAAGTGGGTCCGCCGCCGCGCCGCTTTCGGCCACCTCATCTGGCCCCATGCGGTCCGGCGCGCCGTTCTACACGCCCATCGCGTGCGCCCGTTCGATGTGGTCGAGGCGACCAACTGGTACGCGCCCGCCGCGCTGCTCACCCGTGGTCCCTGGGCAACCGTCATCCGCAACAGCACGCCCGCTTCGCACGGCTTTGCTGAGCACCCATCGCTGCGGGACCAGATCGACAATCAGGCTGTGCGCGCACTAGAGCGTGTCACCGTACGGCGCGCCGATGGCTTGATCTCGAACACGACGCCGCACCGAGACACTATCTGCGCGCTTTATGGTCCCCCAATCGACGTCGCGCATGCGGTCATAGGGCTGGCATTGCCGCAGTCACTGCTCGCAACCGCCCGACAGGCCCCGCCGCCCGATCCCTCAGAGCCACGGCTCCTCTTCGTCGGACGCGCCGAGCGGCGAAAGTCCTTCGACGAATTTCTTGTCGCCATGACAGGACCTTTCCTCCGCTCGCGTGGCCAGCGCTGTCATTCCCCTCTGGTCGACTTTGTCGGTCTGGCAACGGGTGATCTGGAGGCGCGCTGCGACGCACTGGCGATCCCGGCCGAGGTGCGGCACGCGTTCATCGACCACGGCCGCGCGGACGAGGAACAGCTTCACGCGCTTTACGCCCGCACCACCGCAGTCGTCGCCCCATCACGTTATGAATCCTACGGGATCGTTTATCGCGAGGCTGCCGCCTTCGGTCGCCCACTCGTCGCATCGGCCACCGATCCGAGTGCGCGCGCCTTCATCCACGAAGCGGAATGCGGTGTCCTCAGTGATGATTGCAGTCCATCCGCTATTGCCGCCGCGACCGCGTCAGTTCTCGACGCGCCGGAACGGGCTCGCCGATACGGCGCAAACGGTCGACGCGCAGC
>JBCBJG010000076.1:0-12205 GCA_038523655.1 Pseudomonadota bacterium
CTCGAGACGGGCAACCGCCAGTTCATCGCCCTTGCCGCGCAGGCGTTCGGGCGCGGCCTGGAGTTCGGTCGGTCACGCGCGCTGTTCGAGCGCGCATTGGCGATCGATCCCAACGCACACAACTCGCGGCTCGGGCTCGTGCAGACGCTGATTTTCGCGCGCGAATACGAGGCTGCTGTGCCGCATGTGACGACCCTGCTCGCGTCAATTCCGGAGAATATTTCCGCCCAACGCGCGGCAGTACAGGTCGGTAAATTCGCAGACAACACCGCGTTGGTTGCGCGCGCGCTCGATGCGATCCGGCTGCACGATCCTGCTGGGCTTGACGCAGCGGAGCGCTTTCTCGCCCTGCCAGCCCGCGGGCCGCAGTCACGACAGCCGCGGCGTCTGCAAGACGCAACGCGCCCTGCGAACGATCGGACCGATCAGACGAACGGGACTGGGCCGGTCAGTGACGAGTAGTCCGCTCCCCAAGGTCAACATCACGCATCCGGGCGCAGAGCCGCAGAACAACACCATCGGCATGGCGGCGATGGCCGGTGCGATGATCTGCCTGATCGGCAGCGATGCGCTGGTCAAGCTCGTCTCGGAGCGGCTGCCGCTCGGTGAGATCCTGTTCGTGCGCGGCGCCCTGATGCTCATCGCGATGGTTCCGGCAGTCATTATGCTCGGCGCTTGGCGGCCACTATCGACGGTGCTTGCGCCGGCGTTTCGCTGGCGGCTCATCGGCGAAGTCTCCGCGGTGATCTTTTATTTCGCAGCGCTGTTTCGACTGCCTCTTGCAGATGTGAATGCGCTCATCCAGTTCGCGCCGATCGCGACGATGATGGCTGTGGCGATCCTCTTTCGCGAGCCGGTTGGTTGGCGGCGCTGGTCGGCTGCCGGGGTCGGCCTCATCGGGGTGCTCGCGATCATCGGACCCGGTACGGAGACATTTTCTCCCTACGCACTGTTGGTCCTCGTAGCGGTCGTGGGCATCGCCATCCGCGATATCGCCACGCGTGAAATGGATCGATCGCTGCCGGGTCTCTACATCGCGTTCATCACCGCGCTTGCGATCACTTTGCTCGGGGTCGCGCATCTGCCCTTCGAACAATGGAGCTGGCCGGTGCGCAACGATCTACTTGCGCTCGGCTTTTCGGGCGGGTTTCTGCTCGGCGCCTACATGCTGATGGTCGTTGCGTTGCGCCGTGGAGAAATATCCGTCGTGTCGCCGTTTCGCTTCACGAAGATGATCTGGGCGATTGCGATCGGCTATCTCGTCTGGGGAGAGGTTCCGGGGCCGCTCGCCAGTTTCGGTTTCGTGCTCGTGATGGCTGCCGGGCTGTTTATTTTTTTCCGTGAGCGGGCGCTCGAGAAATCTGCGGCCCGCGCCTAGGTGTCATTGTCTAGCTCGGCGCCACAGCGTCAGGGTCGGATGCGGACCCGGGCCCGCGCAGCCCGCCCCTCGGCATCGATAACGGTAAGCTCGGAAAACCCGGCTCCGCTTGGGACCCAATGGGCAGACGTGCGATGGCGCGCGCTCTCGATCGGCATGCCGTCAACCAGCCACGTGAGCGGTTTTCGCCCGCCCTCGGCTTTGAGGACGATCGGGCGACCTCTGGCGGACTGTCGCGGAACGTCCCGCGCAAGACCAGCGTAAACGACCTCACTTTGATCAGGAGGATAAAGGATCGTGAGTGGGTGAACATCGGTGCGTTCGGCGGCGCCACGGAAGCGGAAACGCTGCAGCGGTAATGGCGCACCACGGGCGGCAAACTGCGCGTCGGGGGGCGAGGGAAACGGCGTGCGCTTGCCGCCGTCGAGACGGGCAAACACGTCGAACAATGCGGGTGCAGCGGCGGTGATGCCCGTTAGTCCCGGGGTTGCGACGCCATCCGGCCGGCCGACCCAGATGCCGACGACATACCGACCGTCGTAGCCGACCGCCCAGGCGTCACGGAAACCATACGAGGTGCCTGTCTTGAAGGCGATGCGCCCGCGTGGTGCGTTTTTCGGCGGCGGCGTGCCGCGCAGTATATCGGTTATTGCCCACGCAGCCTTGCGCGATATGAGGCGACGCGCGGTGCGGCTTTCAGCGGTTTCGGAGACTTCCGCGCGGGGCGTTGCGCGGTTCGTGCGCAGCGGCGTCGCGACCCCTTCGTTCGCGAGCGCCGTATAGAGCGTCGCCAAATCGCCGAGCGAGAGACCCACACCACCAAGCGCGATCGCAAGGCTCGGCGCGCTGCGGTTTGGCAAGGTCGGGTCGACGCCGCTGCGTCGCAGGCGCGCCATCAGCCGGGCCGACCCGACCCGATGCAGTACCTTCACCGCGGGGACATTGAGCGACAGGTGGAGCGCGCGCCGGATCGATAATGACCCGCGATACTTTTTGTCGAAGTTCTCAGGTGCGTACGCCCCAAAGCGCACGGGGCGATCCTCGATCGTGGTTTCCGGATGCGCGATGCCAGCGTCGAAAGCCAGGCCATAAACGAATGGTTTGAGCGTCGAGCCGGGTGAGCGGATCGCCCGCGCCATGTCGACGGCGCCGAAGCGGTTTCGGGAGAGAAAATCAGAGGAACCGGCGAGCGCGTGCACGTCACCTGTGTGCCGATCCACGACGATCGCTGCCGCGCTGAGCCGCCTGCCGAGGCGGGTCACGGTATTCGCCAGAATGCCTTCCACCTCGGCCTGGGTGGGTCGATCGATGGTGAGGCGATGGGTGCGGGCGTCCGGGCGGCGTGCGACTTCGCGGTCGGTGAGATGCGGTGCGTACATTGGAAACGTGCGGCGCCGGCTTGCGACACGCTCGCGTTTTCCAGCGCGCGCTTCAGCCGCGGTGATGACACCCGCTGCAGCGACACGGTCAAGCACGCGGTCCCGGGCGCGGCGAGCGGCGGCCGCATACCTGTCGGGTCGTCTGGCTTCGGGCGATTGTGGCAGCGCGACGAGCAACGCTGCCTCACCAATCGAGAGCCGCGCCGGTTCCTTGCCGAGATAGGCCAGCGACGCTGCGCGTACCCCCTCGAGATTTCCGCCGAACGGTGCGAGGCGGAGATAAACGTCAATAATCTCCGTCTTCGACATGCGCTGCTCGAGCCGGCGAGCACGCACGATCTGGCGAAGCTTCCCGACGAGTGTGCGCTCATGCCGGGCATCGATGAGGCGGGCGGTCTGCATCGTGAGCGTCGAGGCTCCCGATACCACGCGGCCTGCCCGCATCGCCTGAAGGGCGGCACGGGCGAGCGCGCGCGCGTCCACCCCTGTGTGCTCGTAAAACCGGCGATCCTCGTAGGCGAGCAGCATGGCGAGATATCGCGGGTCGACCGCATCCCGCTCAACCGGCAAGCGCCAGCGCCCATCCGGTGTGATGTATGCCCGGAGGAGACGGTCGTTCCGATCGACGACAACCTGAGAGACGGCGTGGACGCGCACAAGATCGAGCGGGGTCACACTCCGCTCGATCGCGATGAGCGTGCCTACTGCGAAGACTGCGGTGCCTGCTACCGCGATGCATGCGGCGGACAGGCGCCGACCATTGCGCTTCCAGCGCCTTCGCCTTGCGTCCTTGTTCACGTCCGTGAGCGCGCGGCTCATCTTACGGGCTCAATGGTCAACTGGCCGGCGGCCGTGCGGGCATACCGCTCGGGCCGATACATATCCTCCACTGTTGCCGAGGGGTGCTGAAACGCACCGGGGCTGACCGCGCGGACGATGTAGGCCGCCGTGAAGGTGCGTTTCGTCGCCTTCCCGTTCTGCAAAGGCGCATCGAACGCCGCGACCACGCGATCCTTGCGGAAGTCGACATGTACCGGCCGGTTTGCGCGGCTCAGCCATTTCATCGTGGTGGTGTCACCGCTGTTCGCAAGGCGTGGGTTTTCGACTTCGAGGCCGGCGGGGAGATGATCCACCAGCAGGAACCGGCCGCCAAGCGGGACCGCCTCACTCAGCTCGAGAACGACGACCATCCGCGCATTCTGGGCAAGGGTCGCGCGCCCTCCCTCAGCGCTCGCCAGATCGATCGGCTTGCCGCCGAGGGAGAAATATCGTCGCTTGATCGCAAGACCGCGGGCATCCTGCGGCTCCGGCGCGATCGCATCGCCGGTCACGGTGACCGCGACCGGAATGGTACGACTGCCGCGATTGACCAGACGGTGGCCTGCGCCAACGAGGGTCGTGCCGGCAAGTCGGCGATCCAGCGGCCCAGGCGTTATCGTGCCGTCGATTGCGACCCGGGTACCCTCCTCTGATAATTGCGAGGACTGGGCTGCAAGCAGCATCCACGCACTCTCCTGCGTGGAGGTAAATTGGCGGGCAGCGAAGGCCTCACCGATCAGACCTTCGAGGTCACTCTCGAGCGGATGCGGCGCGCGGACCTCGTTGATCAGCGTGTACACGCCGGCGACATCGCGAAGACGCGTCCCGTAATCGACACGCCAGCGGTCATCGGCCGGACGGGACAGGCGCGCGACAGCCTTCGTGAACAGTTCAGTGGCCCGCGCGTTATCGCCGTAGAGCGCCAGCGCGGCTCCGAGTTGGCCGAGTGCGAGCGGCGTTGCGAAACGCTCGACGTGCGTGTCGGCGTAGTATCGCAGGTCACCGACCGAGGCGCGGGCGCTGCGAGCCAGCACATAAAGCGCATAAGCCAATGCCTCGCCGCCGTTCTTGAAGTCACCGGCATAGGTGACGTGGTTGGCGAGGCGGTCGAGCGCTTGCGTCATGACCCGATCCGGAACCGCGAAATTCTGCTCCTTCGCGCGGGAGAGAAAATCTGTGACATAGGCGGTCAGCCAGATATCCGTGCGGCCGGCCTGCCAGAGGCCGAAACCACCGTTGCTCGACTGCAGCTCACGTAGCCGGGTGATGGCCGATGCGACCCGTTTCTCGACCTCCGCACGCGCTACGCCGCTCGTCGGACCGGTCAGAGAGGAGAGATACAGCAGCGGAAGGGCGCGGCTCGTCGTCTGTTCCGCGCACGCATAAGGATAGTCGGCGAGCGCGCGCATGAGGCCGGGCACGTTAAACGCAGCCTGGCGGCCCGCGAGAACGCGCACACCGGCGGTGCCCGGTCGCAGGCCAGCGATAAGATCACTGCCGAGCGCAAGCGATGCGCCCGGCGCGAGCTGGACGACCGACCGGCGATTGACCGCACCGCCACGGCTTTTCACGCGGAAGCTGATCCGCCGATCGATGATTTTCTTTCCTTCCTGCTCGAGCGCGATCGCATAGGTCGCGAAGCCCGGTGTCGACGCGGTCAACGGGACATCAACCCGGCGTCGCTGGGAACGATTGAGGTCCAGCGTGGTGCGGTACGGCACTGCGGTCGTTGCCTCGCCGGCTCCCGCATCCGGCTCGCGGCGCACCGTCAAGGTCACCGGCCCGGCCGGCGCATCCACGTTATGCATGTCGACGAGGATACGGCTGCGGTCACCCGCCGTGAGGAAGCGCGGGCTGGAGACTTGCAGGACGATCGGGTCGCGGACCACCGTCGTGCGTTCGGCATGGCCGAGCCGGGTGCCGGTCCAGGCCGCCGTCATGATCTTCAACGTGCCGGTGAACTCGGGGACATCAAACGAGACGACAGCGCGGCCCTCGGCATCCGTCGTGACAAGCCCGGAGAAGAGCGCGACAGGATCACCGGTCGGTGGCGCCCCCAACATCTGCGCACCACCATCGCCGCCGGAGCGGATCGCACCGCGCGTTGCACGCATGCCGTCGATGAGCCGACCGTAGATATCGCGGATCTCCACACCGAGACGGCGCTGCGCGTAGAAATGGTCATCGGGAGCCGGCGTCTTGAACCGCGTCAGGTTCAAAATGCCAACGTCGACGGCAGCCATGACGAGGTTGGCTTTTTCTCCTTCGGCCAAACCATCGATCCTGACAGGCACACTCAGCTTCTCGCCTGAGCGCAGGGTCTTCGGGACGGTCGTCTCGACGGCGAGCGTCCGCGCGGTCCGATCGATATCGAGCCATGCAACGCCGATCGCGCGGCGCGGCATGCGTTTTAGACCAACGTCCATTGGGCGGAAGAAAAAGGCGGATACGTACGCGCCCGGCGCCCAATCTTCCGCGACGGTCAGGGTCAGCGTCGTTGTGCCGGGTTCAACCGAGACTTCGCGGCTAAAAAGCTTCCGGTTGCCCAAAACGGTGAGCAGCACGCGCCCACGGTCTTCGGCGGTGATCGTCACGCGGGCTTCGTCGCCCGGCTTATAGCCTTTGCGATCGAGGGCGATTTCGAGACGTTCGGGGGTTTCGCTGGTGTCGTCAGCGTACCAGCCTGCCGTGAAGCTGCGCGACGATGCGAGGAGAGGCGCATCGATGGCGTTGCCTGTCACCTCGAGGCGGTACCGCCCCCAACTTACCGGGGTGGATATTCTCGCGCGGCCGCTTGCGTCGGTCGTTGCCTCGCCCGCCGCGATCTTGCGGGTGAAATCCGTCGCCTCGTAGCGCCAGTTACCGTTGCGGTTGTACCATTGGTAGGTGCGTTCGAGGCGGTAGAGCGTCCAGGCCAAGGTGGCGTTTGCGCGGGCGGTGCCATCTTGCGCGACGTGCGCGAGCTCGAAGCCGGCGGTCGCATCGGGTGCGAGTTCTTCTCCCTTGAATAGTGCGTTGATGCCAATCGCGTCGGACGTCGCGGCGAGCGGCATGGTCGCCGCCCGCTCGATGACACGGCCGCCCCGCTCACGCATGCGAACGCTCACCCGCGCTTCGAGCGGACGGCTCGTCTGTGGAAGGGCAGGAATACGGAGATCAATTGCCGCGCGTCCCGCATCGTTGGTTCGGGGAAGGTTGGCGAGCGCGCGTCGGATCGGCGTGACCTGCTCATCGTCGAGGCCGAACGTAAAGCCCGGCCAGCCGGCACGTCCGCCTGCACGGGGTCGGACTGTGACGTCTGCCTCCAGCGCGAGGTCCGCAGCCGGCGGGCCGTAGAGATACCGTCCGGCGACGGCGAGCTGATGTTCGCGCTGAGGATCCAGTGCCTCTGCCGGAGGTGTTACCGTCAGCGCGAGGCGTTCGGGAACGAAATCCTCGACGAGGAACGATGTGGTCCCGATGGGGTCAGATTTCGGGTCGGTGTAGAAGCGTACCCGCCACGTGCCGGTCATGGACGAGGGGGACAGGGTCAGGTCGTGCAAGCGGGCGCCGTGGCCGCGGTCGTCGAGGACGAGGCGGCGGTGTTCGGCGCCGTCAGGGCGGAGAATAACGAGTGTGGTCGGCACATCGCGGACCGCGTTGGCGCGCTCATCGCGGAGTAACGCGGTGAGGTGCACGGTTCCGCCCGGGCGATACACGCCACGCTCGGTAAACACGAACGCCTCCACCGGGCCGCCGATTTCACGCCCGCTCACGCCGCGGTCGGTCAGGTCGAAGGCACTGGTTGCGAGATTGAGAAAAACGTAGTCCGCGTCGCCGTTTCGCGCGACGAGCAGGGCAGGTGCCATACCGCCTTCGCCGCGAATGAGCCCGGCCGGGAACGTCGTTCGACCCGCTTCGTCGGTCGTACTGCTGCCGAGCTTTTCGTTGTTGCGGGCGATCAGGTCGATGGTCGCGCCTTTGACCGGCATCGCGGTTTCGAGCGATCGAACCATCGCATGAATACCGTCACGTCCTTTGAGCGCGGTCATGCCGAGATCGGAGACCACGAACCATTGGGTGGCCTGCGTCGCCCAGCGTTCCGCTTTTGCACCGTCGGCGCGCGCGGACATGGCGTAAACGCCCGGCGCGATCCGCGGGATAGCCTCGCCGACATTGAACGCCGTCGTGACCTCCTTGTTCAGGTCCTTGGCGACCGCGAGCGATCCGTTCCAGACCGGCGCGCCGAGCTTGGTTGCGAGTTCGCGCTGGTCGTACTGCGAGAGCTGCGCGTTGAACCGGCCGTCGAGCACCGTGCGCGCAATGCTGCGATCACCGATCCGAAAGATCGAAAGGGCGACGGAGGTGGTGTTCACCGTCGTGACCGGGATGCCCTGCTGCCCGACGCGCGGGAGAACGTAATTCCGGCCGTTGAAGCGGACTGACGGGGAGCGATCCCGGACGTAAACCGTAAGTGTCGCCGTTTTCAATAGCTGCTCGTCGACGACCGAGGGCAATTCGCGGCGCACGGTGATGCGGTAGCGCTCGCCGTGGCTGAAGCCTTCGAGGCAGGCCTGACGCCCCTCGACGCGCACGGAGGCTGGCTCACGCCCATCGACGGAGAAAAAATCTGCAAATCCTTCGCGACGCTTCGCGAGCGTCTCAGAGAACTGGACACAGACCCGGGGGCGGCTCGCATCCGATGAGACCGTGTAATTGACGATGCGGAAGCCTTTTTCCGCGCGCAGCGACGCATAGGCGGCTCGGACTGTCGGCTGCTCCTCAATCGCTAGGCTGGCGCGGAACGCAACAAGCGCCGGGCGCCAGAACGAGCGGGCCCGCAACGACCGCGCGACCAGTGCGAGCGCGCGCGCTTCCAGCCCCGGGCGCTTCGTGAGTTGATAGGCCCGGTACGCTGCAGCACCGGCATTGACGCGCAGATTGAACCGCTCCTGGTTGCTCGCCGGTTTTTTGATCGCTTCGAGCGATTGCGCGAGGCCGAGCCAGGCGGAGGCGTTTTGCGGATCGAGCGTGACCGCGTCAGCGTAGCGGTCGACTGCGACCCGCGGCTGACCGAGCGAGATGGCTTTTCGCGCGTCGCGGCGGACGGCCTTGAACGTGCGACCGGTCGGTGCGGGGCGTTGTCGAATGAAGGTGAGATACCGCTCGGCATCCCGTGCAACCACGTCGTTACGGTAGCTCTTGGCAGCTGCCTCGGCGGTGATCGCGGGGGTCGAAAGAGAGAAAAATTGCGCAACGACCAATAATGGAAGGAGCATAAACACGCGCAGCATGGGTGATCTCGCAGCTTGACGGCAGGACGCTCCCCAAGCGGCCACCGGGCCACAGCGCTTACCGTGTCGTAGCGCAAGCCCACTGTCTCAGCATGTCAAGAATCAGGCGTCGGCCGGACGCGACGGCGGCTTCATGGCGAAAAGGTGCTGTTTGACCGGCGTTGACGGCGAGTGACGGGGCCCGCCCGCTCGGCGACCGGGCACAAAAAAGGACGGCAGCGATCCCGCTACCGTCCTCGAGACGACCAATGTCGTGCAGATCCGGGCGCCGAGCCGGCGCGTCGACCGGCTTAATGGCGTTTGGGCATCGCGGTGCGGGCCGCAGCCTCGGCACTCTTATCGCCCATCATGCCCGGCAGCGTTTCATGTGCGTTGAATATTGCGTTGCTGCGCGATGTCCGGGCGCTGGAGATTGCCTGGCTGGCGCGCCACATCGCTTCAAAGCCGCGCATCGCCTGCGCAGCCGACGGCTCGCAGAACGTCTGGAAGGTTTCGACAGCGTGGCGGGTCTCGGGATCTCGCCGCATGCTGTCGCCGTACCAGCTTAGGCAGTGACCGAGGACGAGCTGCTCGTGCGCGTCGATTAACGCCGGGTTCGCTGTCCAGCGAATCGCGTTGACGAGCGGCGTACCGCCCGACGTGCGGTGCGTCGCGTCATACCATGCATGCAATTCATCGCACGCGTCGACCTTGGAGAAGATCACCCGGATCGCAATGCCGGCGCGCTCCAGATCATCGAAGTTGAGTGCAAGCGCCCGGGCGACCGGCGACAAAGCCGAACGGGTGATCAGCGCAAGGCGGCGCTGCCCTGGCCGGCCAGCCCAATCGGACTGGGAGCGGTCCAGATAGACCCCGATCAGGTGATCGATACGCTCTTGTTTTTCTTTTTGTTTGACGAGCTCTTGGTTCTTCATCGACGCACGGCGCTCCTGGAATTTCACGCTACTGGCCGGGACAATCAGGCAATGGCCCAGCCAAGGGAAGGGGTAGGCTCAGTCACTCTCACTCAGCCCAGTTAAGGAAAGATTGCCCGACATCCCGAAATGGAACGCCGGGCACTTTTGAAGACGCCGCGCGCGTATGCGCTGGCGCCGATGGCTCAACGGCGGCCCCGTTTTCCGTCGGCGCGACCGTACCAGGACGTGATGTTGTCGATCGCCGTATCGTCGAACGGCTCGGCCGGCGTGCCGAACTCGGGTTCTTCGCGGGTTTCGCTGATCACCACCGTCCGGGTCGTGCGCGCGGAGGCAGTGTCCGTGCGCTCGCGGAACATGGTCGGCAGGTCGGTCGGCTCGTCCAGCAGCGACAACTGCGTGCCGGTCTTCGTAGGCGTTGCCGATACAGGTGCGGGCCCGGCGGCCGCTTTCTCGGCGGGGATGGCATCCAGCGAAGCCGATGCCGGGAACGGTTGGCGGGTCGGCGTAATTTGCGGCGTGGCATCCAGCAGGATGGCATTTTCCGATGCGATGGCCCGTGGCGCCGGGACCGTTTTCGTGATCGGTGCGGGTGCTGCGATAGGCGTTGAGACCTGCGGTTGGTGAGGCGTTAGGCGCGGAGCCATCGGCGCTTCGCCAACGGGTGTCACTGCACGCGGCTGCAGCGCGACAGGCGGAGCGGGTTGGATGCGCAGGTTTTTCGGCAACGCGTCATGGACCTGAATGGCGGGCATTTTTTTCTCCTCATTCTCTTCAGGGACTGAAACTGCAGACTTGTTCGGCACCTCGATTGGCATCGGGTTCATGCTCGCCGCGGGGGCCGACAACGGAATGGGACGATCGCCGGCATCGCGCTCGGTCGTATGTGCGCTCCAGGCATTCGACGCGCGATCGATCAGGGAGACGGTGCGCGGCTGTGCCACCGACACGGGCGTGGCGAACGGCGCGGCCGGCGCCGATGATGCGGGTTGAGGCGGGGTGTTCGTTGCGGCGCTCCCGTTCGGCGGCGTCAGGCGTTGAGGACCTGCGAGCGCCCCTACCGTTTGATCGTTTGCCGGGGCAGCAACCGGGGGGACCGGCATGAAGGCGGCATTGACGACCTGACGTTCAGCGGGACGCTCCAGCGGGCGCTCGGTTGAGAGCGCGGGCGGGTGGCCAGTTTGGTGGCCGGTTGCGTTTTCGTGCGCCCCGAAAACTGCCTGGTGCGGGATCACATGCTCCGGTGTGCGGTTCGCCTCGGCACGCAACACGTGCACGTTCGCCTGATGCGCGATCTCGCGGCGTCGGAGCGCCTCTTCACGCTCGTAGCTTTGATTGAAGAGCGTCTCGTCGATTTCGGAGGCTATTTCGCGGGCGAAGGCATCTTCGAACTCGGCATCCGCTTCGTCGTCCTGCGCCGGATCGGCATCGGCCTCCACCTCTGCATGTTCAGCGTCATCCAGATGATCGAGCGTCGGTGCCTCCGCTTCGTCGACGGGCTCCGGATGTGCCCTGAGCGCTGGAGCGTCGCCTGTGAAAAGGGTTCGCTCGATCCGCTTGCGCGCTTCGACACGCTTTGCTGCACCCATCATCGCGGACAGCATCCAGTCCTGCCACTGGTCCTTCTCGAAACGGTAGAGGCGGAACGACTCAGCTTCGGCGAATTTCGATCCCTGGGTCCGTAGCTTCTTCTGGACGTACCCGGTCGGGAACAGTGGCGCGACCACGCGACGGTAGACCTTGTCGTTCTCGAAGCTCGTGAAGAGGTTGGCGAGCAGCTGGGCTTCGATAGCCGCTTCGGGATCGAGATCACTCGTCGACGAAGGATCGCTCCCGTTCATCGGGATGGCTGCGTAATAAACTCCCCTTACGTCGAAGACGACATGGCGGAAGACTTCGAAGACATCCCGGATCTCTTCGTCCTGATGGATATCGCGGAACCGGGAGAGGATTTTTATGACCGGGCCGTCCTGGGCGCTGCCCATCTTGTGCTCGAGCCACTGGAAACCCTGCATCGGCCGGCTGACCGAGACGAGCAGGAGGCAGAAATCGACGAACAGCGCGATGAACAGCGGAATCCAATCCCGGTCGCCGAGCCCCGGCTGCTGGGAGAGGACCTGGCGGCGGCGGGCGGTGTCACGCACCGACTGGACTGCACGCTGCTGGGCGGCGCGGAGTTCGTCCGGAGTGGGCGGCATGCGCAGCGTCGCGACGCCGGAGATCGTGGTGGTGAGCCGGCGGAAAGCCTCGATGATCGCTTCCGAGCCTTCGACCGCCTTCACCTCGGGCTTTTGCAGCTCGGGTAACTGATCGATCGCGCGCACAACACCGCGGAGTGCGGTCTGCAATTCAGGATCGGGGCACGAAAACGTTCCGCCACGGCCATTCGGGAAGACAGACTTCTGGCTACGGTCAGCGAAATCGGTCCGGAACTGGCGCAGC
>JBCBJG010000077.1:0-12154 GCA_038523655.1 Pseudomonadota bacterium
GATGGTCACGAACCAGCCGAGCAGCGGAACGGCTGCGATTTTCTCCGCAAGCCAAAGTGGCCACGGACGGTCTGCGGAGGGAATGGCGAGTGCGTCGGCTGCGGCGCTCTGCTGTCGAAACTCGGATTTTAATGCGCGCTCGCCGATCAGGAGCAGGCCTTGCAGAAGGCCCCAGATGATGAACGTCCATGCTGCGCCGTGCCAGAAGCCGGCGACGGTCATGACGATCAGAACGTTCCGGTTCATCACCGCGGCGTTCGCGCGTGATCCGCGCAGTGGCTTGTAGAGATAATCGCGCAGCCAACTGGTCAGCGAGATGTGCCAGCGCTGCCAAAGCGCCTGCAGCGACGCGGCAGCCAGTGGCCGGTCGAAGTTCTTGGCGAAGCGATAGCCGAGCAAAGCGGCAACGCCGATCGCGATATCGCTGTAACCGGAGAAGTCACAGTAAATCTGGACGATGAACGCGTGCGCCGCGAAGAAAAGGTCAATGCTCGAATAGGCGTCGGGCACCGCGAAGACATCATCGACGATCTCCGTCGCCAGATAGCTCGCGACCACGACTTTCTTGAACAGCCCGACGACGATCAACAGCACCCCGAAAGCGACGGTCTCGAGCGTCAGGCGCGGCCGAGCTGCAAGCTGGGGGAGGAACGATGCTGCGCGCACGATCGGCCCGGCGACGAGCTGGGGGAAGAAGGAGATATAAAGGAACAGGTCCACGGGGCTGCGGACAGGAGGAATATCCCCGCGCGAGACATCGAGGACATACGAGATGCCCTGGAAGGTGAAGAAGGATATGCCGATGGGCAGGATAATCTCGAGCAGCATCGCGTCGCGCTCAAAGCCGACGACCGCCAGCATCTCGCCGAGTTGCTCGGTGAAAAACCCGAAGTATTTGAAGAAGGCGAGGATCGCGAGGTTGGCTGCGACTGCGCCGATCACGATGCGACGGCGGCGCGTGGCCTCGGGCGATGCTGTGAGCATGAGGCCGACGCCGTAGTTTATCGCTGAACTTGCGAACAGCAAGGCAAGGAACCGCCAATCCCACCAGCCGTAGAACACATAGCTGACGCCGAGCAGAAAGACCTTGCGCAGCGTCAAGTGATCAACCAGTGCCCAGGCAATGCCGAACACCAGGAGGAAGAAAATTCCGAACTCGGCGGTCGGAAACAGCATCGCGGAACCAGGCCCTCATGGGTCGGCGCCCCGCCGGGCAGCCCGGTTGCTGCGGCGGCAACGACGTAAACGATGCCTTAAGAGGAGCAAACGGCATGCCAGCCACCTCGGCGAGGATGCGCTTTTTCTGTGTGCAGATGGCCGTCGGAAAGCTCAGTGAGCGCGGCGCCGTCGACCTCAGCGCAGCGGCGGCTAATGCGTTGCGGCGGCCGATTGGTTGCGCCGCTTCTTGCGAGGGGCGTCAGCGGCCGGCGACCGGGTGCGCTGCTGGCGTTTGAGGCGCTCGGCGACAAACCGTCCCATCAGTCGGGAGCCGTGCCGGGACATATGGATTCCGTCGCGGTCCCGCAAGCGGACACGGCGGCCATTCACCCCTCGCCCGTAAGCATCATAGCCCCCGTTGCGCGCGACAAAGAGCGGCTTGATGGGAATATAATCCATGCCGCGGCGCTTGGCGGCACGGCGGACCCAACTGTTGAACTGCCGGTAGTCACGCGTCATGCGCCGCGAGCGCACGTTCGGCAGGCCAATCCACGTCACCTGCGCACCGCTTGCATCGAGCTGGTTGGTAAACCGCTCTAGCCGGCGGACATATTCCCTCCCCCAGGGTTTGGTGAAGCGATGGTAGCGGCGCCCACGGACCCGCATGTCCTGGCGGTCGTTGCCACCAATCAGGATAACAATCCTGTCGGGACGATCGCGACGGATGATCCGGCGCAACGCGCGCGGCCAGTCATAGACATCGCGGCGCGCGAGACCGGTTCCGGCCTTCGTCCGTTTGATCACACGGACGGAGCGATCCTTGCGGAACGCCCATTTCAATCCGTCGGCGAGGTTGGCACCAACCGAATCGCCGATCACGACGATCCGTTCGCGGGACGCTGTGGTCTCGTAACTGGCGACAGTGGCGATGCGCGTGTCGTCGGCGCGGGCGGTCGTGACGGCAAGCGCCATGAAGAAGGCAACCGCCGCAAGTGCGAGACCTGGCAGAAGCCGTGCGCGGTCTGTCGGGTCATCGGACCTGACGATCGCCTCCGGCGCGGCGCGATCGCGGGCCATGCGCGGTGCGGCGCGGCGAAGCGAAGGATGCATGGTGAATTAATTGCCCCTCGGCGGTCGTGCCCAAATGTGCTCGCCCTTGGCGGAAGCCTCCGATGGCCGGGGCGGCTACCAGCGCGCTGGACGCCCCGTGCCACCGGGCCGTGGATGCGCGCGGCCGGCAGAACGGCGTCGCAGCACAGGCAAGCGATGTGTAACGGAGGGTATTCAGGTTGTGTGCCAGAACGGGCGCGCTGATCACGCGGAGGTAAGCAGCGTCATGTTTGCCCCGCAGCGGTCGCCAGATCATCGGCGCGCCAGGGGTCAAAAAGACCGTGACAATCAATCTGAGGTGAGCGCTGCCGCATCTCTCAACTGCGGCGCGCGCGCGCAGTTCACACAGTCGCGGTGTCAATACCTGACGACACGGCGCGAAACTTGATACTCTCCACGCAGCGCGACGGTCGCATGCGATCGGTGCGATGTAGCCAATCACGGGTCAGGGGGGATGCCGTGCTGCTATCTTTCGTCATCAGTGCGATCCTGCTCTCGGCATTGATCGCTGCACGGTACTTCCTGGTGGCAGGGTTTTTTCACTGGTTGGTCTGGTCGAATGGGGGGCGAAGCGACTGGGCACGTCGGCTCGCCCGACGCAAGCCGTCGCCGAAGATGATGCGGCATGAGCGAAACTGGTCGCTGGTCGCGTCCGGGATCTACGGCGTGGCGGGCGCGATCGTGTTCGTTGCCTGGGAGGCCGGCGGCACTGCGCTTTACACAAACCTGACGGCCGCGGACATCTGGTACATCCCGCTAAGCATCGGGCTCTGCCTTTTCATTCACGATACGTGGTTCTACTGGACGCATCGGGTGATGCATCATCCGCGACTGTTCGCAGCGACGCATCGCACGCATCACATTTCCCACGATCCGAGCCCCTGGGCGGCGTTCTCGTTCAGCCCGTGGGAATCGCTCTCCGGCGCGATTCTACTCCCGGCAGTCGCGTTTTTTCTCCCGCTGCATCTCGGCGCGGTATTTTTCGTCCTAGCGGTGATGACGCTCGCGAGTGTGCTGAACCATCTCGGATGGGAGATTTTTCCCGATAGCTGGATCGCGGGGCGCTTCGGCCGGATATTCATCACAGCGACCCACCACACCGTGCATCATCACGATTACGGTGCGAACTTCGGGCTGTATTTCCGGTTCTGGGATCGCGTGATGGGGACCGATGTGCTGGAGGCGCATTATCCGCACCTGCAGTCTGCGACGGGCGGAGATCCCCAACCCACGGTCGCTCCCGGCGAGTAGTGCAGCCCGGCTGAAGCAGCAGGCGAAAGGCTGAGAGCCATCCGAACAGTTGATCGGTGAGTTACGCCGATCCTCAACACTGTCGATCGGATGCCAACAGCGCGGACGACGGGCTAAAGCAAGCCGAGTTCGGCCAGCTCGTTTCGCATTTCCGTGGGGACATCGGCCGCGTCGACACCGAGCGATCCGAGGTCCGCTGGCGCGTCTTCCGGTTTCAGATATCGCCAGCCTTGAAATGCCCGTCGCGGCGTTGGGCGCACGGCGATCAGCTCCGGCTCGTAGACGATCGCACACCGATCCGTGCCGTCGGGTGTGCGCACTGCGCGCAGGTCGATGATCCGCTGGCGCGCCTGGATCACGCCTTTGATGACCCAGTAGATCGAGCCGCCGTCGAGAACTTCCTCGGCGCGGCGCGGAAACATCCGGGTCACGTGCGTCAGCGCAACCTCGTCTTGGCGGCGGCCACGCAACCGGCTGTTCTGCCAGGCAGCAAGCTGCTCCAGGCTTTCCGACCCGACGCTGAGTTTAAGAATGTGAACGGTCATACTGCCCCTCTACTGTGCCGCTGCGCTCAGTTCAGACCGGTGCCTGCTCCGGCTCGATCTCTACAAGGAGGTCACCGGCAGCGACCTGCGCATCGAGCGCGCACACAATGCGTTTGACGGCGCCTGAAACATCCGCGCGCACGACATGCTCCATCTTCATCGCTTCGATGACGGCAATGGTTTCACCGGCCTCGATGGGTGCATCCGCGGAGACGACGAGCTGCGCCACGCGCCCGGTGATAGGGGCCACGATGATGCCGGTCCCGCCGTCCGCCAAAGCGTCTTCTGCGTCTGCTCTGCCGGGGGATGTCCGCGCGACACGCCAGGCGCGGCGCGCATGCCATACCAACACGCTTCCATCGGCGCCGAGGTCGCTTTGGGTATCGCCGCGGAGCGTATCGGCCTGCCAATCGACCGCAAGCGTCGTCGGCTCTCCGTCCACGACAAGTTCGACGGCATCGGTTCGATGGCCGCCAAGCACGAAGCCATCTCGCCGGTTCCAGACGTCGAACGGGCTGTCCGGTTCGTCGGCCAGCAGCGCGTCGAGACCGGCCCGCGCGGCCTGATTGACGGCATCCGCCTCGTTCGCAGTCAGCCGGTCGATCACGCGCGCGATCAGGCCGGTGTCGTAGTCGGCCTTGGAGCCGTCCGGCGTCTCCACGTCGGGTTCACTAAGGAGCCGCGCGAGAAACGACGTGTTGGTCGGCAACCCGAAGACAACGACCTCGTCTAATGCGCGCGTGAGTGTGGAGAGCGCAAGGGACCGGTCACTGCCTTGCGTAATGATCTTGGCGAGCATCGCGTCGTAGAACGGCGACACAGCATCGCCGGTGCGAAAACCGGTATCGATCCGCACGTCACGTGCGGCTTCCGGCAGATCGAGACGATCGAGCGTACCGACGGCCGGCGCAAAGTCGTTTTCCGGGTCTTCCGCGTAAAGCCGCACCTCGATCGCGTGGCCGCGGTGGCTGATCTCCGCCTGCGCGGCCGGAAGCTTTTCGCCCGCCGCAATCCGTAGCTGCCACTCGACCAGATCAAAGCCGGTGATCGCCTCGGTGACCGGATGCTCGACCTGCAGGCGCGTGTTCATTTCGATGAAGTAGAACGGCGCGTCGGCCGCGAGGGTACCGCCCTCGACGAGGAATTCCACGGTGCCGGCGCCGGTGTAGCCCACATGGCCCGCGAGACGGACTGCCGCTTCCGTCATCGCTGCGCGCAGTTCCGCTGACATGCCGGGGGCCGGCGCTTCCTCGACCACTTTTTGATGCCGGCGCTGAAGCGTGCAGTCGCGTTCAAACAGATGGACGACGTTGCCGTGCGTATCGCCGAAGACCTGCACCTCGATATGCCGCGGCCGCTCCACGAGGCGCTCAAGCATGAGCCGGTCATCGCCGAACGCCTGGCGTGCCTCGCGCGCGGCGCCGTCGAGCGCCTCGGGGAGAGCGTCGGCCTCACGGACAACCCGCATTCCCCGTCCTCCGCCGCCACTCACCGCTTTGACCACCAGCGGGAAGCCGATCGCTCTCGCCTCGCGGCTCAACGTGCCGTGGTCGGCCGCGGCGTCGAAGTAGCCCGGCACGATGGGGACGTTGGCCTCGCGGGCGACCTGTTTGGCCGCATCTTTAGCGCCGAGACGGCGCATCGCATCGGCGCTGGGGCCGACGAAGGTGAGCCCAGCATCGGCAACCCGCTCTGCGAACTCGGCACTTTCCGAGAGAAAGCCGTATCCCGGGTGGATCGCGGTCGCACCGGTCTGCGCGGCGGCATGGAGGATCGCATCGATCGACAGATAGCTCTGCGTCGCCGGACCGGAGCCGATGTGAACGTGCTCGTCGGTCGCGCTCACATGGAGCGCCTGCGCATCGGCATCGGAGTAGACCGCAACCGTCGGGATACGCAGGCGACGGGCGGTGCGCGCGATCCGGCAGGCTATTTCCCCCCGGTTGGCGATCAGTAGTTTCTCGATCATCCGCGCTGTATCCCAATCGCGCCCCTCGGGGACCAGCCCGTCGCGCGGCCCGTCCGATTCCGTTCAGCGTTCGCCCGCGACTCACTGTCAACATGCGCTATACGATCCGCACGGCTAATTGGCGCGCCCGCCCCACCTTTTCCGAGGCAGCGCACCCAGCCAGCAGGAGCCCCATGCATATTCTCGTGCGCGGACGGATCGACCAATGGCTGCGGCTTGTGACCGGGCTCATTCTGTTCGCGTTCGTGACGACCCACTTCGCGAACCATGCGCTCGGTCTGATCAGTATCGATGCGATGGAATGGGGACAGACGCTGCGCTGGAAAGTCACCCGGTCGATGGCCGGTAAAATCATTCTCGCCAGCGCGCTCTTTACCCACATCGCGCTTGCCATCGTACGGATTGCCCAGCGCGGCACGCTGCGGCTGCCGGCCTGGGAGGCCGTGCAAATCGTCAGCGGGCTCACAATCCCGCTGCTGCTGATCCCTCACATCGTCGGGATCCGGCTCGCGGAAGAGCTGTTCGCGCTCAAAGCGTTCTATTTTTACGCCGTGCTTGCGATCTGGGTGAACGCGCCGCTGACGACTGCAGCCCTGATGATGGTCACCTGGATCCACGCCTGCATCGGGCTGCATTTCTGGCTGCGACTGTCGCCGACCTATCTGCGGGCGCTTCCGGTGCTGTTTGCTGGCGCGGTTGCGCTACCGATCCTCTCCTACACCGGGTTTACCGTCGCAGGGCGTCAGGCTGCCCAACAGGCCGCGGCGCCGGGCGCGGAGGCGCGGATCGCACGGCGTTTCAATGTTCCCGATGCGGCGGAGCGGGCGCAGCTCGATCAGATCGAACAGTTCCTGCTCGCAGGGTTCTGGGCGGTGATCGGCGCGCTGGTGCTTTTGTTCGTGGTGCGCGCGTTGCGACGCCAGTTCGGGACCCGCTTTGACCTCGCCTACGTCTATGGCCCGAACATTCGACCGCAGGCCGGCCCAACCCTGCTGGAAATCTCACGGCGGTTCGGCATTCCGCATCGCTCAGTTTGTGGTGGGCGTGCACGGTGTTCGACCTGCCGGGTGCGCGTTGAGCGTGGGGCCGAGTTGCTGGAACCACCCGCACGGGCGGAGCGGCGCACGCTCGCGAGCATAGGCGCGGCGGAAAATGTCCGCCTCGCGTGTCAAATGCGGCCGCGCGAGGCGCTGACCGTGTTTCGGCTGGTCGCGCCTCGCGAGCGGGACGACGACGCACGGGTCAGTGTTGAGCAGGTCACCACCGAGGAAGCCGGTGTCGAGCGAGAACTCGTCATTTTCTTCCTCGATGTCCGCGGCTTTACGCGATGGAGCGAAGGCAAGCTGCCCTACGACGTGGTGTTCATTCTGAACGAATTTTTCGCCGCGGCCTCGCAGGCCGTCACCGCGAACGGCGGCTGGATCGACAAGTACATGGGCGACGGCATGATGGCGGTGTTCGGGCGTACTGTGCCGCCGGCCGTCGCGGCGCGACAGGCGTTCGCCGCGGTCGTGGAAATCGAGCGGACACTGGCGCAGGTCAGTACCCGGCTGGAGGACGAAGTAGGCGAGCGCATCCGCGTCGGAATTGGCCTGCACCTCGGCAACGTGGTGCTCGGGCGGGTCGGCTATGCCGACGCCAGCGCCCTCACGGTGATCGGTGAAGCGGTCAACACGGCGAGCCGGCTCGAGGGGCTGACGGGCACGCGGGACCTGCTCATCGCCGCATCGCAAACGGTTGTGGATGCCGCCGGCCTGGACGTCACCGCCGATCTATCGGAACCGGTCGCGCTCAAAGGGCTCGACAAGCCGATCGACGTGGTTGGGTTCCGCACCACGCAGGGGTGGCCGAACATTCAGACTTCGCAAGACGTCGCCCAATCTGCTCATGTCTGATGGGCGGGGCTGTTGATCTAGGTTCCGCGGCGCAGTGGGCGACGATTGTCCCCTGCGTCTATCAACTTTGCAGCGACCGGTAGACGCGATGACGATCGTCCCGGCGGAGCAGCCTCGTCGCATTTGGCCGGTCAGCGCTGATTGCTGAAAAACGCCCGTCGTGCCTTGCCGGCATTGCTGCCGGGCGCTGCCGTCGCCACGGTGACCGGGGCATATTTCTTCCAGGTCGCCGTCACCTTCGCGCCGACGCGCACGCTAGGATAAAGCTCCAGCACGTGCTCATTGTGCATGCGCACGCAACCCTTCGAGACGTTCTTGCCGATCGTCCACGGCGCATCCGTCCCGTGAATGCGGTACATGGTTGAGCCGAGATAAAGCGCGCGCACACCGAGCGGATTACGCGGATGGCCGCCCGGCACATACGCCGGCAATTTCGGGTTTTCGCGCCGCATCAACGGTGTCGGCGTCCAGGTCGGGTTTTCCGCCTTGCGAGTGACACGCAGGACGCCGTCCCAACGGCTGCGCTCGCGCGGCACGGCAATCGGATAACTCATCGCCGTGCCCGGACGCACCACGTGGTACAGGCGACGGTCGCCGAAGCTAACGATGATCTCGCCGGCACGATACTTCGCGGGGAAGCTGACCTGCGTCTTGTCGTAGACGGTGTTCTTGCCGCCCCAGAGGAGCTGCGCATTTGCGGGCGTCGTCAGCACGCTTGCGAGAAGAGCAACGACAGACGCTGCGAACACAGCCAGCTGTTGACGGCCTCGACCGCCCTGGCGCGCACTCCGGAACATGGACATGACGCTACTCCTCAAACCTACCCGCACATCTCGCGATGGCCGCAACCTGTGGTCGCGACCTGCGAAACGCAAAGGTGGCCGGTTCGGTTCAGCGCGTTCCGCGCGGGGGTGTGGCCGAGGCGCCGCAATTTCTCCGCTCGCGCCCGCGTTGCGCCGGGAACGACCCGCGTTCTAGAAGCGGGCATCACGGATGCGGGCGGCCGCGGGCACGGTTTGCCGGACGTTGTGCCAGCCTCATCCTACGCCCCGACTACGAGGCCCGCATGTCTGCCGCCGATGCCGCGTTCCGGATTGCGCTCGTCCCCGGCGACGGGATCGGCCCCGACGTGGTGGCGGCAACGCGCGACGTGCTCGACGCGGCCCGCGATGCGGTCGGCGGGTTCACCCTCACCTATGACGCGATCGATGCGGGCGCCGCATACTTCGCGCGCACCGGCACGGATATTTCTCTTGATGGCATGACGCGCGCTGGCGCGGCGGATGCGATCTTACTCGGCGCCATAGGGCTGCCAGGAATCCGACACGACGACGGCACGGAGATTTCGCCCCATCTGCGCATGCGGGACGCTTTCCGCCTTTTCGCCGGTGTGCGGCCCATCAAGGCTTACCCGAATACGCCGCGCCGTCTCGCCGACCCGCGGGCTGGCGATATCGACTTTGTCATTCTCCGCGAGTCGACCGAAGGGCTCTTTTTCTCCCACGGTCGCGGTGAGGTCTCGCATGACGAGGCGCGGGACACGCTGCGCATTACCCGGGCGATCTGTGAGGACCTGTTCGATTTTGCGTTCCGCCTTACCCGCCGCCGCAAAGCGAGCGGGGCGCCGGGACTTCTCACCTGCGTCGACAAGGCGAACGTGTTCCGCTCGATGGCTTTTTTCCGCGCCATCTTCGACGAGCGCGCCGAAGCGTTCCCCGACATCACGCGGGCATATGCCTATGTCGATGCGCAGGCGCTCGATCTGGTGCGCCGGCCTTGGGACGCGGACGTGCTCGTGACGGAGAATATGTTCGGCGATATTCTCTCTGATCTTGGCGGCGGGCTCGTCGGCGGGATGGGCATGGCGCCGTGCGCGGAGATTGGTTTGGAACACGGTCTGTTTCAGCCGGCACACGGCTCAGCGCCTGATATCGCAGGCAAAGGGATCGCGAACCCAACCGCGGCATTAATCTCCGGCGCGCTGATGCTCGATTGGCTGGGCGAAAAGAAGGGCCATGCACCCACTGTGCGCGCCGGCAAAGCGATCGATCGGGCGGTATGGCTCGCGTTCGAGCGCGGAACGATGGCGCCGCGTGAGTTCGGTGGTGACGGCACAACGCGCAAGATGGCCGCAGCCGTAGTCAACGCGCTCCCGGAGGCGCTTGCCGCGATCGACGATGAACAGGCGCCGGACACGCCGCACGGTACGCCTGCCGATGCCGCCGTCGCCGAGGCCACGTCGTGAGCCTGCTGGTCGGTGCGATTGCGGATGACTTCACCGGTGCCACCGACCTCGCGAACACGCTCGTGCGCTCCGGCATGCGGACAACGCAACTCATCGGCGTGCCTGACGCGGATACGCCGCTCGTCGATCCCGCATCGCGCGACGGTTCTGCGCCCGATGCCATTGTCGTTGCGCTCAAAATCCGCACGGTGCCCGCCTATATGGCGGTCGCCGAAGCGCGGGAGGCACTGTCTTGGCTGACGCGGCATGCGGCGCGGCAGATCATCTGGAAATACTGTTCGACGTTCGATTCGACAGATGCCGGCAACATCGGGCCGGTCGCCGATGCGCTTCGATCGGACCTCGGCGCCGATGTGGTCGTCGCCTGTCCGGCATTTCCGGCCACCGGGCGGACGATCTATCGAGGGCACCTGTTCGTCGGTGACCGCCTGCTCAGCGAAAGCGGGATGCGCAACCACCCGCTCACGCCGATGCGCGATGCCGATTTGATGCGCGTGCTCTCTCGACAAGTAGCCGGCGAGGTCGGTCGGATTGATTTTTCCTCCGTAAATAGCGGTGCGGCCGCGATCCGCGATGCGCTGACGGAGTTGTCACGCGCAGGTATCGCATACGCGATCCCTGATGTGCTGGAGGACACGCATCTGATGCACCTCGGGCGGGCGCTTGCCGGCGCGCGTCTGATCACCGGTGGATCGGGGATCGCGCTCGGCCTTGCGGAGAATTTTCGCGCCGCCGGCGAGCTTGGCGCACCCGTGCCGCCGGCGCTGCCCGACGTTGATGGCGGTGCCGCGGTCATTGCAGGCAGTTGCTCTGAGGCGACGCGCGAGCAGGTCGCGGTGTTCGCGCGGGAACACGCGGCGCATCAGGTCGAGCCGACCAGCGACGCCACCGCGTCGTCGCTTGCGGAGGCCGCGCTCTCGTTCACCCGCGACGTGCCCAGCGATGCGCCGCTGCTGATCTATTCCTCCGCCGCGCCGGCCGCCGTCGCCGCCGTGCAGTCGGCGCGAGGGCGCGACGATGCGGGGGCGCTCGTCGAGGCGGCTCTCGCGAAAGTCGCGCAGGGGCTGGTCGGGCAGGGGCGGCGACGTCTCGTCGTCGCAGGCGGTGAGACGTCCGGCGCCGTCACCACCGCGCTCGGGATCGAGCGGCTCACGATCGGCCCCGAGATCGATCCCGGCGTGCCGTGGACGCTCGCCGAAGGACGTGCGCGAAACGGGGACGCCGGGCACACGCGGATTGCGCTCGCCCTCAAATCCGGCAACTTTGGCGCGCCCGATTTTTTCTCCAAAGCACTTGCCATGCTGCCATGACGCGCCCGACCGCCAACGAGACCCGCCGCGAAGAGATCCGCGCACGCGACGAAATCTGTCGGCTCGGCAACTCGATGTTCGCCCGCGGCCTCACCTTCGGCGCCTCAGGAAACATTTCGGTCCGCCTCGACGACGGCTGGCTGATGACGCCGACAGGCGTGACGCTCGGCACGCTCGAACCGGATACGCTATCGAAGATCGATCTCGACGGGCGCCATGTCGGGGGCGATGCGCCCACAAAGGAAGCGTTCCTCCACCGTGTCATGTACGACAAGCGCGGCACGGCAGGCGCCGTCGTGCACCTGCATGCGACACATTCGGTCGCCGTGAGCTGCCTTGCCGACATCGATCCGACGAACGTGCTGCCACCGATCACCGCGTATCATGTCATGCGCGTCGGGCGCCTTCCGCTGGTGCCGTATTTTCCTCCAGGCGACATCGATCTAGCGCGGGCGGTCGGCGAGTTCGCCTCGGACCATCATGCGGTACTCCTCGCGAATCATGGTCCAGTGGTTGCCGGGAGAAGCCTTGCCGCGGCGGTCGCGGCCAGCGAGGAACTTGAAGAAACCGCAAAGCTGTTTCTAATGCTTCAGGGGCACCGCACCCGATTTCTCGATCACGCGCAGGTGCAGGAACTCGAGGACAGGTTTCGTAGCTGAACGGCAGAAGGA
>JBCBJG010000078.1:0-12072 GCA_038523655.1 Pseudomonadota bacterium
GAGGACGATGCCACCGTCGCGACGAGGCGTTGGCGGTCCGGAACGCCGTGGGTCTGATGGACCTCTCGACGTTCGCCAAGTTCGACGTGCGCGGCAAGGATGCCGAGCAGGTCCTCAACCGCATCACCGCCAACCGGATGCCGCGCCGCGACGGTGGCATCGTCCTCACCCACTTCCTCAACGACGGCGGCCGGATCATGGGCGAAGCGACGATTACACGAATGGCGCCCGACCATTTCTATGTGCTCGTCGGCGCAACCGCGCAGTTAACCGACTTCGACCACATCCGCAACGCGACCCTCGAAGGTGAGGATCTGCGGATCGAGGACCACACCGAGAATGTGGGGACGCTGGTCCTTGCAGGTCCCCGCGCGCGAGACGTGCTCGCCAGCCTGACCAAAGCCGATGTCTCGAACGCAGCGTTCAAGTGGCTGACTGGCCGCGTCATCGACATAGCGGGCGTCGAGACGGTTGCCCTGCGCGTCAACTACGTCGGCGAACTCGGCTGGGAGCTGCATGCGCCGATGAAAGACCTGCCGAAGCTCTTCGACGCTCTGATGGAAGCAGGCGCACCGCACGGCATCCGGCTGTTCGGTGCCTACGCGATGAACGCATTGCGGATGGAAAAGGCCTACCGCGGCTACGGCTCCGACATCACGACCGAAGTGAACATGGTCGAAGGTGACATGGAGCGGTTCGTCGATTGGGACGGCGGCGACTTCCGCGGCAAGACGGCGACGCTCAACGCCAAGCAGCAGGGCGCCCGCATCAAGCTCGTGTACATGGAGGTCGACGCCGAGGATGCAGACTGCGTTGGCGGTGAAACCGTCTATGCCAACGGCAAGGCGGTCGGCGTGACGACCACAGGCGGCTACGGCTTCGCCACGGAGAAGTCGCTCGCCTTCGCATACGTCGAGCCGGAGCTCGCCGCGGAGGGCCACGAATTCAGCGTCGATATTCTCGGTGACCGGCGGACGGCCCGTGTCGTGCCGCAACCGGCTTATGATCCGGCGAACGAGCGTCTTCGCGCCTGATAGGTTGGATAACGGGCCGGGATAAATTTCCCGGCCGGCGACACTGAGCGTGCCGGACGTGATCTCAGATCAGCAACCGTCGCTTAGTTCGTCGCCTTCACGGGTGCCTCCGGCAGCGCGAACCGCAGGATCAGGTTCCGCTGGAAGAAATTGAAATTGTCGTCCGAGATCAGCGTGATCACGGTGCGACCCGGGTTGCCATCCGTGGGTGTTTCGCGGTGAACGGCAATCCCCTCCATGTTGTCGATGTTGGCGGAACTATCGACATCGAGGAGCACCTCACCTCGTAGCTCGTTGGTTCGTGCGAGTTCGCGCGCCCCGACGCGGCGAATGCGCATTTTGACGCCCTCAGACCAGCGAAACCGCCGCTCCAGCGTCAGAAACCCACCGTCGGGAAGTGCGGCGATGCCCGTGATGTCGTAGCCGCCGATCGGGGCGAGAAAAATCTCCCGCCATGTTCCTCCGCGAAAATGCCAGCCGCGAAGGTTGCCGCTAAACGCCCGCCGTCCTTCAGCGAACATCACCAGCTCACCCGTGTTTTGCCCTTTGAGTTGCTCGAGCCCTTCGAGCCCGCGGTTTCCTTTCAGGCTCTTGATGTAGGACGGCAGCCCGAGATAGCGCGCCGGTTTACCGATTTCCCCGTTGCGGATCGGAAAGCGCCCAACCCGGTGGATTTGTTCGAACGCGATCAGCACCTCACCGTTATCGAGCGTACCGCGAAAAAGGCTGACCGCCTCGGCATCCACTTCGCGGCCGCCGGATAGCAGCCGCCCGCTCAACGCTCTGAACGGGCCGACGCGACCGTCACTGATCCCGGTCAGCCGTCCGCCTTGCTGGGCGAGCCGTGCCGTCATCCAGAACCCGGCATCCGACGCCGCGAACAGCCGTCCGCCGTCTGGCGAGATGGAGAGGCCGGAAAATCCGCCGAAGTAATCGGATGGAGAAGACAGCGAGAGCCCGCCGAGCCAGATCAGCTCACCGGCGCGGCGTCCGGGTTTGCGCGCGCGACCAAAGCTCGTGATGACCCGCGCGGAGATGGAGATCGATGTCGGCTCCAACCCCTCAAGCCGCGGTTTCGCCTCGGCTGATAACGCACCAAGAGTGACGCAGCCGATGAGGACCGCCCCAACGAAGCTCGCCCGCTTGATCTTACGTGCTGACAGTTGGCTGATGTTCCGTCGCTGCGCTGCCCGGCGGATCGGCAACGGATCGAAAGCCCGCAGGCTCATGCGGCCGCCCGACGTCGGATGCGCGGATCGTCGTCTTCGAAAAGTGACACGAGTTGGTCCGTCATGGCCCCCGCCAGTTCCGCCGCATCCGTGATCGTCACCGCGCGCTGGTAGTAGCGCGTAACGTCGTGCCCGATGCCGATCGCGATCAGCTCGACCGGAGAGCGAGTCTCGATCTCGCGAATGACCTGCCGGAGGTGATGCTCGAGGTACGATCCTGAGTTCACCGACAGCGACGAATCATCGACCGGCGCACCATCGGAGATCATCATCAGAATGCGGCGTTGCTCGGGCCGGGCGAGCAGGCGGTTGTGCGCCCACGTCAGCGCCTCGCCATCGATATTCTCCTTGAGCAGCCCCTCCCGCATCATCAGCGCAAGGTTTTTGCGCGCGCGCCGCCACGGGCTGTCCGCCGGTTTGTAGATGATATGGCGCAGGTCGTTCAGTCGCCCCGGCCCCGGCGGCTTACCCGCTTCGAGCCAAGACTCGCGAGACTGCCCACCTTTCCACGCGCAGGTCGTGAAACCGAGGATTTCGACCTTCACGCCGCACCGCTCCAGCGTCCGCGCGAGAATGTCGGCACAGCAGGCCGCAACCATGATCGGACGCCCGCGCATCGAGCCGGAGTTGTCGAGCAACAGCGTCACAACGGTGTCGCGGAAGTCCGTGTCCCGCTCGGCTTTGTAAGAGAGCGCGTGCATCGGATCGAGGATGACCCGGGTCAACCGCGCGGCATCGAGCACACCCTCTTCCAGGTCGAAATCCCATGCGCGGTTTTGCTGTGCGAGCAGCCGTCGTTGCAGCCGATTGGCAAGGCGCGATACCGCACCGGAGAGCGAGCGCAGTTCCTTCTCGAGATACGCATGCAGCCGATTAAGCTCCTCCGACGTGCATAAATCCTCCGCGCGCTTCTCCTCGTCGAAGGCGGTCGTAAAAGCCGCGTATCCGAACCGCTCCGGCGTATCGAGCACCGATGCGTTCGGCTGCCACGGCACCTCGGTCTCGGCGCCTTCCATACTGTCGCTGTCGACGTCGAACATGTCGGTGTCGGCGGCTTCCGAGACGTCGGTCTCCTCGCTGTCTTCGGTATCGGCGAGCCGCTCTTCCGGCGGCGCCTCCCCATTGTCTGCAGCCTCACCCTCATCGCCGGATTCCGGATTGCCTTGATCGGTAGTCTCGGATTCCTGATCCTCGTCGCTTTCCTCATCGCCGGAGGAAAAATCCTGCGTCAAATCCAGCGCATTCAGCATCGTCTGAACAAGACGTCCGAACGCCTGCTGATCCTCGATCACTTCGCCGAGTTGCTCGAACGAGGCACCGAGTTTCTCCGCCACGATCGGGCGCCAGAGATCGACGAGCGCCGCGGCCTGGTCCGGCGGTGGTGCGCCGGTTAAGTGCTCGCGGACGAGCAGCGCCATCGCATCTTCGATCGGCGCATCGTCCCGGGCGTTCACATCGGCGAAACGCCCGTGCGCGTAGGTGTTCTCGACCTTAGCGCTGATGTTTTGCGCCATCCCTGGCATGCGCTGGGCGCCGAGACATTCGACCCGTGCCGTCTCGATCGCATCGAACACCGCGCGGCCCGGCCCGCCTGTCGGCACCAACCGGGCATGCATCGCCGGGTCGTGACAGGTCGCTTTTAACGATAGAGAATCTGCGTGACCGCGGATGACCGCGATTTCTTCTCCCTGCGGCATGCGGCTTGGTTCGGGCAGACGCATCGTCTTGCCAACCAGCGCCGGTTGAGCCGCGCTGTAAGCGACATCGAGCTCGTCGTCTGCCGCGATCGCCCGGCACGTGAGGGCGAGCGTACGTTTGAACGGCTCGGCTGGGCTCTCGTTACGATTGCTGGACATGGGCGCAGCCGGCTCCCTGATATGTTCGTTTCGATCGGAGGGACGCGCGCTCGATCAGCGGTTTTACCGAAAGGCCGCCCTTGGCCGCACAAGGCCGCATGCCGCCGATGCACTTGCAGCGAGCCTGCGCGCAGAAAACCTCGATCAGGCCATCGCGAGGTTGATGGTCGATTCAGGCAGATCTTCCCCGAAGCATCGCTGATAAAACTCCGCGACCAACGCCCGCTCCAGCTCGTCACACTTGTTGACGAACGATAGCCGGAAAGCCATCGCGACATCGCCGAAGATCTCGGCGTTCTCCGCCCATGTGATCACCGTGCGCGGGCTCATCACCGTCGACAGATCGCCGTTGATGAACGCATTCCGCGTAAGATCGGCGACCCGCACCATGTTGGCGACGCGCTCCTTGCCTTCCTTCCCTTTCGCGAACGATTTCACCTTGGCGGCAACGATGTCGACCTCGGCATCATGCGGAAGATAATTCAGCGTCGAGACGATCGACCAGCGGTCCATCTGGCCTTGGTTGATCTGCTGCGTGCCGTGATAAAGTCCGCTCGTATCACCCAGCCCGATCGTGTTGGTCGTCGCGAACATCCGAAACGCCGGGTGCGGGCGGATGACCGACGACTGATCGAGCAGCGTCAGCTTGCCGGACACCTCGAGCACGCGCTGGATGACGAACATGACGTCCGGACGTCCAGCGTCGTATTCGTCGAACACCAGCGCCGTATTGGTCTGCAGCGCCCATGGCAGAATACCCGGGCGAAACTCCGTCACCTGCTGCCCGTCCTTGATCACGATGGCGTCTTTGCCGACGAGATCGATCCGGCTGACGTGGCTGTCGAGGTTCACCCGGATGCACGGCCAGTTGAGACGCGCGGCGATCTGCTCGATGTGGGTCGACTTGCCGGTCCCGTGATACCCCTGGATCATGACCCGACGGTTGTGCGCGAAGCCCGCAAGAATCGCGAGCGTGGTCGCTGGATCAAACAGGTAGTCCGGATCTTCGTCCGGCACATGTTCGGTCCGCTCCGCGTAGGCCGGCACGACCAGATCGCTGTCGATCTTGAAGACGTCGCGCACCGCCATCTCGGTATCTGGCAGGCCGCCGGTATCATTGTCGGCGGCGGGCGTCGGCGTGGTATTGGCCTGCTTGGTCGCGGCGCTCATGGGCGTATTCTTCTCTTCAAGGGTTGGGACGCGCGTCGTGCGCCGCGAGGTCGTCATGCGGCGGGCGCGCAGTCACGAATCAGAAGCCGGGAAACGTCGCGGGCTGCCACGACACAGCGATCGGGCTCAACAGAGCCCGGCTTTTTTCAGATAATTATAGGCTTGAATGACCTCACGCAACTTGTCCTCAGCGCCGCGGTCACCGCCGTTGCTGTCGGGGTGATGCCGCTTCACCAGCTCTTTGAACCGGGCTTTGATTTCTTCTTTGGAGGCATCGTCCGGCAGGTGCATTTCCTGCAGCGCCTTCCGCTCCATGCTGCGCACAGGCCGCCGACGTAGCTTTTCGGGCGTCGCTTGCTCCCCAAACAGTCCGTGCGGGTCATGCGCGGCGAAAGCTGGATCGAACCCACGGCGTGGACGCGGTTTGCGCGCAGGTCCGTCCGTCGTTGTCGTCCCGTTTGAGCCGACGGTCCACGTTGGGCGATGACCGGTCGCCGCCGACTTTTGATAGTCGACGAATTCCTCGTCGCTCATGCCGCTGAAGTAGTTGTACGACTTGTTGTAGGTCCGCACGTGATCCATGCAGAACGAGAAGTATTCCCCTTCGCGCCCTCGACCGCGGGGCGCCCGATTGGTCGCCGGTTTCTGACAGCCGCGCCACTGGCAGGTCCCGGTCACCGTCTGCTGGTCCTCAGCCGGTTTCCCCTTGCCCCGCGGTTTGACGCGAATGCTGTCGAAGTATTTCGAGTCGAGTTTCATGAGCGCGCGACTATGGATTGCGGAGGCCGACCGCACAAGCGACGCGATACCACGTGACCGCGAGTGATCCAGTCACGTGGCGTCGCCGCCATAGGCTTTCGAAACTGTGCGCCCGGATGCGAGCCTAAGGCCGAACGATCCTGTCCGCGGGCGCGTAACCGCGATAGGCTCCTCAGCGACCCACAAGCTCCGAACGTCGCACGAGATCCCGCATGAGCATGGACGAACGCATTGAGGAGAAACTCCGGGCCTCTTTCGCGCCCACCTCGCTTGAGGTCCTAAATGAGTCACACCTCCATTCAGGTCATCACGGTTCGCCGGGCACAGGCGAAAGCCATTACCGCGTGCGCATCGTCGCCGAAGTGTTTCGCGGTCGCTCCCGGATCGAACAACATCGCCTGGTGAACGCAGCCCTCGCCGAAGAGCTGGCGGGTGGCGTGCATGCGCTTGCGATCAAGGCATCTGCACCGGCAGATCCCGAGCACGCGAGATGATGCCGGGCGGGTCGCAAAATCGCAGTGAGCAGCCCGAGGGGATAGGCTCCTCCCGGCGTAGCGCAGCCGGGGCCGACCCGCTTCTCAGCCCGCTGACTATCCGCGGCCTGACCCTGCGTAATCGTATCCTCTCGACCGCGCATGCGTGCGGGCTGGAAGAGGACGGGCTGCCCGGAACACGCTATCGCGCCTATCAGCGTGAGAAAGCGCGCGGTGGCCTCGCGCTCACGATGTTCGGCGGCTCGTCGTTCGTTGCCCGCGACAGCGGCTGGCCAGCGGCACAACTCGACATGTCCGACGACCGGATCATCCCGGATCTGACGCAGCTCGCCGCCGACGTGCATGGCGAGGGCGCAGCTCTCATGATCCAGATCACACATCTCGGTCGGCGGGCCGAGACCAACACGCGGGACTGGCTGCCGACGCTCGCCCCCTCGCGGGTTCGCGAGACAGGGCACCGCTCGATCCCGCGCGAGATGGACGAGGCGGATATCGCCCGCGTCGTCCACGCCTTCGGCGATGCGGCGGCACGCGCCGAAGCTGCGGGCCTCGATGGCCTGGAGACGATGACGGCCGGCCATCTCATCGGGCAATTTTTCTCCTCCGTGACGAACCAGCGAACGGACCGCTTCGGCGGCAGTCTGGAAAACCGCTGCCGTTTCGGTCTCATGGTGCACGAGGAAATTCGTCGCCGCGTGGGTGACGGTTTCGTGGTCGGCATGCGCCTGCTGATCGACGAAGCGATGCCGGCTGGGCTCAACGCGTCAGACTGCATCGCCATCGCGCAGACGTTTGAGCGCGCGGGCCTCGTTGATTTTTTCAACGTCAATTACGGGCGCCTCGACAACGAGATCACCCTCGCGACCGACTGTATGCCGGGCATGGCGTCACCGAACGCACCCTGGCTCGCGCGCGCTGGTGCTTTTCGCGCTGAGGTCAGCCGCCCGGTGTTTCACGCCGCGAAGATCAACGACCTAGCGACCGCGCGACACGCGATCCGGGAGGGGTTGATCGACATGGTCGGGATGACCCGCGCACACATCGCCGACCCGCATCTGGTCGCCAAGCTCGAAGCCGGCGAGGAAGAACGCATCCGCCCGTGCGTCGGCGCCTCCCACTGCATGAGCGCGGCGCGGCCCACCTGTCTGCACAACGCCGCCACGGGCCGCGAACACCTCTGGCCGCAACGCATCGTGGCGACCAACGGAGCGCGGAAGAAAATCACCATCGTCGGCGCCGGGCCGGCCGGGCTTGAGGCAGCCCGCATTGCTGCGGCGCGGGGACATCACGTCACGATTGTTGAGGCGTCCAGCAAGGCTGGCGGGCAGCTTGCCCTCGCAGCCGGCGCATCATGGCGACAGGACCTGCGCAGCACGATCGACTGGCGGGTCGACGAACTTGCGCGGGCTGGCGTGACGATCACATTCGACTGCTTCGCCGATGAAGCCGCGGTGCGGGCGAGCGACCCTGATGTTGTCATCATCGCGACCGGCGGTATCCCTGACACCGAATGCGTTCCAGGCGGTGAGCAGCTCACGTCGACGTGGGATGTTATTTCCGGCCACGTCCGCCCGAGCGGGACCACGCTCGTTTATGACGGAACCGGTCGCCATGGCGCGCTCACCGCACTCGATGTTTGCGCGCAGACCGCCGCGGCCGTCCGCTACGTCTGTCTCGACGATCGTCCGGCAGCCGAACTCGGCTACGCGGAACGTGTGATCTGGAAGCGAAGTCTGGCTGAGCGGCAGATCGTCCCCGAAGTCGACCGCAAGCTCAGTGAGGTGCGGATGACCGGCAACAGCCTGAAAGCGATCCTCGTGTGCGAGCTCACCGGCGCGGAGAGCGAGGTCGTCGCGGACCATATTGTCGCCGATTTGGGGACGGCCCCGGTGGTCGAGCTGTTCGATGCGCTGCGACCGCACGCGCGTAACGACGGCGTGCTCGATTTGGACGCGTTCGTGACCGGCAAGGTGCAGCGGCCGACCCGTGATGAGGGAGATTTTATGCTCTATCGCATCGGTGACGCGGTCGCGAGCCGCGACGCGGCCTCGGCGTTCTATGACGCGCTTCGGCTCTGCTGTGTCATGTAGGTAGGCAATGTCAGTAAGCGTACGCACCCACTGACGTCAGGGAGATAAATCGGCTCCCGCGGCCCGAACCTGTCAGTTCGTCGACGCCGCCGCGTCATCCGCAGCTTTGCCATCCTCATCGAACAGCACGTCCACTTCCATGCCCGGCAGCAGCGGTGTGTCGCCCTCGATGTCGAGCATCACTTCGAGGACGTTCGAGTTGCTCGAACCTCGCGGCTGCGCATTGCCGATCCGGCCGGGGCTCAGAGACGCCGAGATTTCGCTGACCGTCGCGTTGAAATCGTTGTTCGCGAACGCGACGGATCGGATCACCGCACGTTGGCCGCCTTTCACGTCGGCGACCGAGCGCTCATCAACCTCTGCTCTGACACGCAGCTTAGACAGATCGCCGAGCACGACGAGCGGGCCGCGGCTTTGCGGAGAGACGACCTCGCCGCGTTTCGCGTTGATCCGCAAAACCGTTCCGTCCACGGCAGCCCGGATGCGCGTCTTTTCGTAAGCCTGCAGCGCGAGTGTGTAGTTTGCCCGCGCGAGCTCCAGGGCCGACTCGCTGCGGGAAAACAGCGGCGTGTCTTCGTTCGCGTTGATGTCGTCGAGTTCCTGCTGCGCGGTTGCGCGATCGGCCTTCGCCTGCGCGATCGTTGTCAGCGCCGTATCGACATCTTCCTGGCTCGGCGCACCTCCGTCGGCCGTGTCGTATAGCCGGTCGAGTGCCCGGCGCGCAGCGAACAGGGTGACCTCCGCATCCGCGACCTTGTCGGCGGCAAGCCGTCGGCTCCGGCCACGCCGCGTCGCCGCAACGTTGTCGCGGTCGCGTTCGCGGATCTCGACATCAGCACGCGTCGACTGGATCTGCGCCAACGCATCGCTGTCATCCAGCTTCACCAGCACTTCGCCCTGTTTGACCCGTTGTCCGAGCGAGACCGGAATAGCCACGACGCGACCAACCGTCTCGGCACCGAGGCGAATTTCTCCCCCATTCGGCTCGACCAGTCCCGGCGCGGCAATCGTCCAGTTCCGATCGGGCGTTTTCGCCGTCTCGGCAGTCTGGGCGCGCGCTTGATCGATGTGGTTCGCAGGTGGGGTTGCCGCAGCGATCCCGGTGATCGCGGCAGCCACGGCCAGTATGAGATACGCGTTCTGACGAAGCGTGAGCATCTTAGCGTTTTCCCTTGTTTGCCCGCCGCTTGCGTCCCGAAGGGCCGCGGCTGTCATGGCGAGAACGCGCATCCTTGGCGGCCGGGTTGGGGCCGGCATTCGCGGTAGGGAGCGCGGTAACGTTGGTGAGGTCTGCAGGTGCGGCAGCCTCGGCAGGTCGGCGAGACCCGGTGATCAGTCCGTCTTCGATTTCGACGATCCGGTCGGCAAAGACCTCGGTGCGATGGTCGTGCGTCACAGCAAGGACGGCCCGCCCCCGATCGCGCGCGACTTCGCTGAGAAGCTGCATCACGGCGCGCCCGTTTTCCGCGTCGAGTGCTGACGTCGGCTCGTCGGCAAGGATGATCGACGGCTCGCCGACCAGCGCCCGTGCGATCGCAACGCGTTGTTTTTCTCCGCCGCTCATCGTGCGCGGGTACGCCTCGGCGCGGTGGGAAAGGTTCACGGCATCGAGCGCTTCGAGTGCCCGCTCGCGGGCGGCGAACCGGCTGACACCCCGCACATCGAGACAAAGCGCAGTATTTTCCGCAGCCGTCAGCGTCGGGAAGAGGTTGTAGGACTGGAAGACGAAGCCGATGTGCTCGCGCCGGACCCGCGCCAGTTTCTCCGCCGAAAGCCCGACGACCTGTTCGCCATCGAGTTCGATCCGTCCCGTATCCGGCGTCAGCAGACAGCCGAGGATCGACAGCAACGTCGTCTTGCCACTGCCGGATGGGCCCATGAGCAACGTGAGTTCACGCTCATGAACGGTCAGCGCAACGCCTTTGAGCGCCTCGACCTGCCCGGCACCTTCGCCAAGTGTCTTGCGGATGCCGCGTGCGGAGAGGACAACATCGCGGCTCATCGGTTGAACACCATCGCTGGATCGATCCGGGTCACCTTGACGATCGCCGAAATCGCCGAGATCACGCACATGACGATCGTGATCCCGAAGATAAGCGCCGCCATCTCCGGCGTGATCTGGACCTGCAGCGACGTGTCCGCCAGCAGTGCCGCCACGGCGTAGGCCCCTGCGATCGCTATGAGAAACCCGATCGCTGCGCTGAGAACCGCCTGCCAAAGAATGACTTTGTGTATGTAGCTCGACGACGAGCCGAGCGCACGTAAAGTCGCAAACTCGTTAATGTGATCGTTCGCACTCGCGTAGAGCGTTTGCGCGACGATCACCATGCCGACGATCAGCCCGAGCACCGCCCCCATGATCAGCGCGGCGCCGGCCCCGGTACCGAACATCCAGTGGGTCACGCTCCGTTCGCGAAACGCGGCATCACTCAGCACGTCGGCGTCCGGCAACTTTGCAGCGAGCGCTGCCTGGACCTTCGCGACGTCCGCGCCGGACTTCAGATGCACCTGCACGAATGTCGACCGGTCCCGCGGGATATTCATGAGCGTGCGCAGATTGTCGTTCGACAGGAAGACGATCGGCAGCGTGGTGAATGACCGGATGCCGTACGTGAGCGCGACCACGCGCACGCCCTGGTCTCGGACCTCGGCGGTGGCGCCAACGGAGTTGACGCCGAGCTTTTCCGCGTATGCCTTGTCGACGATCACCGCGTCGGGGAGCTTGAGATCACTCAACCTGCCTTCGACGATGTTCCATGGCTGGATCACGTCCCGATTAGTGTCGACGCCGACCAGCAGCGTCGTCGTGATCCCGCCGTTGGGTCGCTTCCACCGCCCGAACATCGCGAGCAGCGTATCGACCCGCTCCACGCCATCGACGGAGAGCGCAGCATACTCCTCGCGCCCGTCGAGCAGCGCAGCATCATCGAACGCCGGCGCATCACGCGCGGTAATCCAGAGGTCCGCCTCGGTATTGTTGAGCACCGCGAGGATTTTACTCTCTGTGCCCTTGTAGAGACCGAACTGGATCGACACGAGCACGATCGAGAAAACCACGCCGACAAGCGTCACGAGAAAGCGCACGCGGTCATGCACGAGGTTCCGCAGCGCCAACGTGAAAACCATAACTGACCTCGACCGATTTCTCTAAAGCGTCGGCAGCGCTGCGGCGCGCTTGATGCGATGTTGGACGTCTCAGCGCGACTTCTACCGCTATTGCCTCGCCGATGCACCGCCCGCGACCACTGCGTTAAGGCAAGTCCTGACCCGAATGCAGGTTTTTCGCCCAGATCCGCGATCACGCTCGACGCAACTTCACGCAAACGGGAAACGCGAGCACCGGGAAAAGGTTCGTCCCATGCCATCCGTGCATATCACGACAATGCTGTGTTCGCGGTTAATGTGCTGGCAGCTGTCATGCGGTGACTGCTTATTCCGCC
>JBCBJG010000079.1:0-11687 GCA_038523655.1 Pseudomonadota bacterium
ACAGCCCGTCCGTGCCCGGCTTGATCCCCACCCATTCGTCCGCGATTGCGCCATACCCGGACCGCACCGGGTTGATCGCCGTCACCTTGACACCACGCTCCTTCAGTTTGCCCAACCCCATCTTGATTGGGTTGGACGCGTGATCTTCCGCGACGCCAAACAGGAGGAAATATTCCGTTCGGTCCCAGTCCGGCTCACCGAACTCCCAGAACGATCCGCCGAAGGTGTATAAGCCGGCGGCCGCCATGTTCACGGAGCAGAAACCGCCGTGCGCCGCGAAGTTCGGAGTGCCGAACTGGCTCGCCCACCACCCGGTCAACGACTGTGACTGATCACGCCCGGTAAAGAACGCCAGACGGCTCGGATCTTTCGAGCGCGTGGTGCCGAGCCAATCCGTCGCGAGCGCCAGCGCTTCGTCCCACGAAATCTCTTCGTAATCGCCGGAGCCGCGTTCGCCGACCCGCTTCAGCGGTGCCGTCAGCCGAGACGGCGCGTAATGCTGCATGATGCCGGCTGAACCCTTGCCGCACAGCACGCCTTTGTTAACCGGGTGGTCCCGATTTCCCTCAATGTAACGGACCTGTCCGTCCTTGAGGAAAACGCGGATCCCGCAGCGGCACGCGCACATGTAGCAGGTGGTCGTCTTGATCTCGTCGGCCACCTCGGGCGAGCGGTCGATACGTGGCTCCATGGCGCCGTGAAGTCCTTCGCAAGTCTGTAATCAACGCCGACCATAAGGAGTGCAAACCGATGCGCAATGGCTACTTTCCCGCGATCATGCGATCCAGCGTCACTCTCCACGGGTCGCGTTGTCTCACTTTTGAGAATCGAGACCTCAAAACTGAACGTACGTGCCTTAGCCGTTCAACCGCATCGCCGCTGCTTGCCGTCGTGTGACCACGCGCCGAACCACCGGGATGGCGACGGACTTTCCGGCAGCGACTTGCATGGCGAGAGCGGATGGCGCACATGGGGCGCAGCGCACGCGACCACCATGCGGTCTGGCGCTTCGGGACCATAGCTCAGCGGGAGAGCGCTCGCCTCACACGCGAGAGGTCGCTGGTTCAATCCCAGCTGGTCCCACCATCCACCATTAGCACCGCCAGGTATCAAACGGACCGCCAAGCATACGGCCTGTACGCCGAACGCTTGCGGCTACAGGTATCGCGCAGCTACCTTTAGATATGCTGCACCGCTCTTACGTCCCCGCAAAACTCCGCACGCTGATCATGGCCGCTATCGTCGCAACGATGGCCTCCGCCGCCCAAGCGGACGACGCCAAGCGCGGCCAGCAACTCGCCGAAAAACATTGCGCGCGCTGCCACGTGGTTGGCGACTTCAATCCAACCGGCGGGATCTCATCGACGCCGTCGTTTCAGTTGCTGGTGCGCAGACGGCCGGACTGGCGTGACCGGTATCTGACGTTTTACGCACGCCGCCCCCACCCGGCGTTCGTGCTGATGGAAGGCTTCGACCGCTTGATGCCGGAATTGCCGACCAACGCGGCGCCGGTGAAGCTCACCCTCGACGATGTCGACGCGCTCGTCGCGTTTGCGGCAACGCTCAAAACCGCAGAATGATCGTCCTGCCTCAGCGGGCGATCATTACCGAGTTGTGGGCTTTCTCGAGAACCTTGTAGGCCACGCTCGTCGTGAAGAAGCGCCGCCATCCGGCTTTCTGGCGCGACGCGGACATCACGATGACGGAATAATTTTTCCCCTCATCGACGATCGTCTCGACTGGATCACCGATGGCGACCTTCGCGCCCGACACATTAATACCGAGCTCGCCGATCGCCTCAGTCGCCGCCGCGATCGCCACCTCGGCTTCTGCACGCTCGCCTTCTTCCGCCGCGACCGCGAACAGATAAACCGGACACGCACACCGGCTCGCGACCTCCGCATCACGCCGGGCCGCCTGGATCGAGTTGTCGTTGTTGGAAACACAGACGAGATGTCCGTGATTTTCCTCCAACGACTGCGTGACGAGCACGGTACCCGGATGCTCGACCGCAACGGTCTCCGCAATCCGCGTTGTCAGCTCACCCGGCAGCACACCGTCCGGGTCGGCCGGCTTGGGCACGATCGTCAGGTCGTAATTCGACGACTCGCTCTCATCGAGAATGCCGTGCACGATCGATGGCGAGACCATGAGCTTCAGCGTGATGCTTCGCCCACTGTCGTTGCGATAGACGATCGCGTTGTCGCCAAGCGGGTCACCCGAAACGTCGGTGTGGCGGAATTCCTCCTGCCAGTCTTCGCCGAGCCAGCCGAGCTCAACGAGCATGTCGCGATGCTTCTTGAGCGTCTTCATGCCGGGCAGCTCGAGGCCCCACTCGAGCATGTTTTCCCGCGCAACGCTCAACTGAAGGCCACCCGTCCGCATGCCCTGATCGACCGGGCGAACATAGAGCAGCGTCAGGTCAGCATCATTCCCAGAGCCGATCCGCACCGCGTAGCGAAGTGCCCGCGTGCTGTCGTCGGAGCCGTCGACGCACACGAGGATCGCGTATCGCGTCGCGCTATCGGTCGTGGGCGTCTGATCTGTCATCGACATGCGGCAGTCTCCTGTCTTCGTCCGTCTGCCAGGCGCGAAGCGTCAGAGCCCGAGCAGCGGCCAGTAGAGTGTCGCAGCCACCAGCAGGACAAGCGTCGACATGATGACCATACGATAGCCAACAACGAGAAAGTCGGTCGTTTTCAGATATCCGGAAGAATAGACGATCGTGCAGGCAGGTGTTCCGATCACCGTCAGATAGGCGAACGCCGACGAAACAGCCGTGATGTAGCCGATCAGCAGCGGGCTTTCATTCGCAGCGACCGCGAGCTTCAGGTTGATCGGTCCGAGCACGGCGACAGCGGCGCCGTTCGACATCGTATTCGTCACCGCAGTCGTCAGCACAGAGACGGCGGTATAAAGCGCGGGCCCGCTTTCGATCGACAACGGTTTGAGCACCGCGAGGAAACTGTTCGCGACCCAGAGTGCAGCGCCCGTATCCTTCATCTGGACACCAAGCGAGATCGCGGCCGCATAGAGCAACACGACCCCCCAGTTGACGCCGGTATTGATTTCCTCCCAGCGCACGAGCCCGATCACGAGGAACGCGATCGCTCCGAGCACGGCGACAATACCGAGGCCGAGCGCATCCGAGTAGCCAACCCAGCCGACCAGCACGACGCCGAACACCGCAACGACCAGCCAGTCGCGCGCCTTCATCGGCCCTTCCGCAGCAATCTGCTGGCGTAGTTTCACGACCGCCCGGGACATCGTCTTGTACTCAGGCTTGAACGTGAAAAAGAGGATCGCGGTCACAAAAGGAAGCTGCGCGAGAAAGACCGGGTAGCAGTAGAGAACCCAACTCACGTAATCGATGATGTACTTGCGCGTTTCCGGGTTGGTCGGATCGAAGAAAAACTCCTTCCAGTATCCGATCATGATCGCGTTGCGCGCGCCGCCGGAGGGTGTGCCGATCCCCGCGATCGAACAACCGTAGGAGATCGAAAAGAGGAGAACCGCCGCGAGCCGACGCACCTGGCGCGGATCGTCGGACGTCAGCGTGATCAGCGTGATCGCCACGGGCAGCATCATCGCCGCCACCGTGTGTTCGCCGACCACTGATGCCAGCACGCCGCAGACGAGCGAAATGCCGACGCAAATGTTCACGGTCTTCGTGCCGGTGAACTGAACGATCAGAAACGCGATCCGCTTGTCGAGCTTCTGCTTCACGATCGCCACCGCGAGCATCAGCGAGCCCATGATGAAGAGCACGCTGTCGCTCATCAGACTGCGCGCAACAGTGGTTGAATCAATCCCGAGCAGCAGTACCTGCCCGACGATGATCATCAGCGCGACAGTCGGCAGTGGCACGGGCTCCGTCACGAACAAGATCACCGAGATAACCGACATCGCGAGCACGATCTGCCCGGCAGGTGTCAGCCCCTCCGGCGTCGGCAGCTGCATGATCACCGCGCCGACGGCCAGCGCGATGAAGAACCAGCGCTTGTCCCAGAAGAAGAACGCGAGGCCGCGCACCGTGTCACTGCGTCGGGCCTGGCCGAACGCGCGCTGCGGCGCACGCGCAATCGTGGAAAGAGATGGAATATGCTTCTGGCCCACGTCGCTGCCCCCACGGTTCCACATAGCGGAAGAGCCCCGACCGGCCGTGCGGCCCGGGTCCCTGGAACGATCGATGCGCAAGATGGGGCGTCGGCCGGCGGCACGGTCGAAAGACCGGCGCGGGCGGCGTCACCGCCTTGAGTGCTGCGCGGTGTGCGCTCATCCCCGAGGAAACTCAAGGGGCCAATCGTTGAATAGCGGAAGGCCAACTCAGGGCTGCGTCGCCCGCCGGCAACCCCGGCCCGGCGTATGATCTGTGCGATCGGCAGGAACGATCGCCCGCACGCCCGCGCGCCTCAGGTCTGGATGATAAATCGGAAAACGCCCTCGTTTTCCTCCTCGAGCACGAGCGCATGCCCCGTCACTTCGCAAAACGTTCGGAAATCCGGCTGCGCACCAGGGTCGGTCGCAAGCACTTCGAGCCGCCCCCCCGGCGGAACACTCTTGATCGCTTTCTTCGCACGCAGGATCGGCAGCGGGCAGATGAGCCCGGTCGTATCGAGATGAACTGTCTCAGGCTGTGGGTCGGCCACGACTGAGTGCTCCGGCTTTGAGATTACATTGTACGCGGAGGCTACTGCGCGACGCCCCGTGTGCCCAGAGCACCGCGGCGTAATAACCGACCATCGATCACCACCAGCGCAGCAGCGATGATCGCCGCGCCCACTACCTGCCGCACCGTCAGGACCTCGCCGAGCCAGAATGCCCCGAGCCCGATCGCCGAGACCGGTACGAGCAGGGTAACGAGCGACACATTGATCGCCCCGGCGCCACGCAGGATGCGGAAAAACATAATGTAGGCGAAGGCGGTCGAGAGCGTCGCGAGCGCGACGAGGCTCGCGATCACCTCCCCCGCCGGCATCGGGTAGGAGAGCGGGCGCTCCACTAGAAAAGCGAGCGGCAACATCAGCAACGTCGATACCGTGAGCTGCCCCGCCGCGACCACCATCGGCTCCAGCCCGGCAAGCCGGCGCCCCCAAGCTGCGGCGCACCCGTAGGAGAGTGCCGCGCCGAGGACCGCGAGCTGCCCCAGTACGGTCGCCTCGCCGAAAAGAGCCGCCGGGCCGATCAGGATCGCGACGCCGGCGAACCCGAGCAGCACACCCGCCATCTTGTTTGCCGAAATCCGCTCGTCGGCGGTGACCACATGGGCGACGAGCAACGCGAAGATCGGCGTTGCTGCGTTCAGGATCGATGCGAGGCTCGCCGTGATCTGCGTCTGACCCCAGACGATCAGCGAGAACGGAATGACATTGTTCAGCACCGACATAACCGCGAGGCGACCCCAGTCACCGGCGTGCGTTGGAAGCCGCTTACCAAGCGCCAGGACGACCGCGAGAATCGTGATTGCACCGAGCCCGACGCGGATCAGCACTACGGTCAGCGGCGGCAACGCTTCGAGCGCGACCTCGGCGAACACGAACGAGCCGCCCCAGACCAGGGCGAGCCCAATCAGCAGAACAATCTCGAACGGACTCATCTGCGCGGCGGGAGGCGTCATTCAGAAGTATCGCATCAAGACCGAAACGCCGCCGACACTTCTCATCCCGCGCCGCGAGACGCGACCCGTTTCCTGATTACGCGTTGTCGTCCGCGTCCTAGTTGGTCGCAACCGCACGGGTTGCCGTCTGGATTGCTTCATGCAGCTCACCGTAGCTCGACATGATCGCGTCCGGTGCAAGCTCCTGCATCGGCACCGGCGAATACCCGAAGGTGCAGCCCACTACGGGGATGCCAGCGCGCTTGGCGGTATCGACATCCGTGCGACTGTCACCGACCATCACAGCGCGCCCGGGATTTCCGTCCGCGAGGATGATCGTGCCGATCAGATGCCCGGGGTCCGGCTTGTGCACCGGCAGCGTGTCCCGCCCGACGACCGCGTGGAACAACGGATGCAATCCAAGTTCCTTCAATAGTTTGCGGGAAAGGTCCTCTCGCTTGTTGGTGCAAACGGCGACCCGCGCCTTCGCGGCATTCAACGCACGCAGCGTCCCTTCCACGCCCGGGAACGGCTTGCTCTCTTCGCTTATCCGCGCGGCGTAGTGGTCGATGAACTCGGTGAACATGCGGTCGAGATCGACATCGGTGATCTCAGTGCGGCCCGCCGATTGCAACGCTGCGGCAAGCATCGCCTTCGCGCCATTGCTGATCTCGGTGCGCACCGCCGCCTCGTCGAACGACGCGATCCCCATCAACGACAGCACGTGACGTGTTGCGCCGAGCAAGTCGGGCGCCGTGTCCACGAGCGTCCCGTCGAGGTCGAAGACGACGGTAAAATTCTCCATGCGTGCCCACCAGCATGAGAGGATCGCGCGCTGGACTGCTGCACCGCACAACCGATGCCCTGTCCTAGTGCAACTGCGCTGCGGTTTAAAGCGAAAGCTCTGGATACGCCGTGTGACGACGGAGCGGCTCCGGATTGGGCGCACTGCCGGTCAATCCCCGCTTTATCAAAGCCGGCCTCATGGGGTACGTGACGCGCACCATGCTCCTTGGCCCGACCGGCTGAGTGAGCCCCAAAGCCAGGAGTGCACCGCCATGGATCAGCGCGTGACCAACCTCATGCACGAAGCCTGTTACGTCGACGGTGCATGGATCGGCGAGTCGGATTTGGCGGTGACCAACCCTGCCACTGGCGAGACCATAGGGCACGTCCCGACCTTCGGCGCGCGCGAGACCCGCGAGGCGATCGACGCGGCGGCGGCTGCGTTCGAGATCTGGAAACGCACCATCGCCAAGGAACGTGCAGCCATCCTGCGCCGCTGGTTCGAGTTACAGATGGAGCATATCGACGAGCTCGCAGCGCTGATGACCCTGGAACAGGGCAAACCGCTTGCCGAAGCGCGCGGTGAGGTCGCCTACGGCGCGTCGTTCGTGGAGTTTTACGCGGAAGAAGCCAAGCGGGTGTACGGCGAGACGATCCCGGCCCATCGCGCCGACGCCCGGATCGTGGTCGGCAAACAGCCGATCGGCGTGATCGGCGCGATCACCCCGTGGAATTTTCCTCTCGCGATGATCACCCGCAAGGTTGCACCTGCGCTTGCGGTGGGGTGCACCGCGGTCGTGAAGCCGGCTGAAGACACGCCTTTTACCGCGCTCGCGCTCGCCGACCTCGCCCACAAGGCCGGATTGCCAAAGGGCGTCCTCAACGTGATCACCGGCAACCCCGCTGAAATCGGCGGCGAGCTGACGTCGAACAAGACCGTGCGCCTGATCACCTTCACCGGCTCGACCGAGGTCGGCAAACTGCTGATGCGCCAATCAGCCGATACCGTAAAGAAGGTCTCTCTGGAACTCGGTGGCAACGCGCCCTTCATCGTCTTTGACGACGCGGATATCGACGCGGCGGTGGAGGGTGCGATGGCGTCGAAATTCCGCAACGCCGGTCAGACCTGTGTCTGCGCCAACCGCATCTATGTTCAGGACGCGGTTTACGATGCATTCGCGGAGAAATTCACCGCCGCTGTCGAGCAGCTCAATGTCGGTCACGGAGACGCCGACGGCGTCACGATCGGCCCGCTGATCAACCAGCAAGGTCTCGACAAGGTCGCCGCACATGTCGCCGACGCCGTCGATAAAGGAGCCACGGTTCGCACCGGGGGCGAACCACATTCGCTCGGCGGCAACTTTTTCAAACCGACCGTGCTGAGTGACGTGACCGCTGACATGCGCGTGGGCCGTGAGGAAACCTTTGGCCCGGTCGCCCCCCTCCTGCGCTTCACCAACGAAGCCGACGTAATCTTGCGCGCCAACGACACCGACAGTGGCCTCGCCGCCTACTTCTACGCCCGAGATATCGCGCGCGTCTGGCGCGTCGCCGAAGCGCTCGAATTCGGTATCGTAAGCATTAACGAGGGTGTGTTCTCCAACGAGGTTGCACCGTTCGGTGGGGTGAAGGAGAGCGGGATCGGCCGCGAAGGGTCCCACCACGGCGTCGAGGAATTCCTCGAGATGAAGTACATGCTCATGGGTGGGCTCGGCCAACCCGCTTGAATGAGTTGGGCTCGGCCAACCCGCTTGGATGAGCGGGGCTCGGCCAACCGGCTTGAATGAGTTGGGCTCGGCCAACCGGCCTGGCTCACCTCAGCTGACAACTGCCGGAAGGGCAGCGACGGATCGCACATCATGTCATCGCAGGACGAACTGAAACGCCGCGCAGCCGAACGCGCCATCGAATTGATCGAGCCGGGCATGAAGCTCGGCCTCGGCACCGGATCGACCACGGCCTACTTCATCGAATTGCTCGGAATGCGCGCCTCCAAAGGGCTCGATGTGGTGGGCGTGCCGACGAGCGACCGGACCCGGCGTCAGTGTGAAGCGGTGGGTATTCCGCTCACCACCCTCGACACGGAGCCCTATCTCGACCTGACGGTCGACGGCGCGGACGAACTCGACGGTGAACTGCGGTTGATCAAGGGCGGCGGCGGTGCGCTGCTACGCGAGAAAATCGTCGCCACCGCATCGGAACGCATGGTCGTGCTGGCCGACGCGAGCAAGCAGGTCGAAACGCTCGGCGCCTTCCCGCTTCCGGTCGAGGTTATCGAGTTCGGGTTAGGCGCGACCTGCGCCATCCTCGAAACACTTGCCGGCGATGCGGGCTGCACCGGTGAATTGACGGTCCGCAAAGGCGCAGACGGGCAACCGTTCCGCACCGATTCCGGCAACCTCATCGTTGATTGTGCGTTCAAGAAGATTGAGGAGCCGGAGTTACTCGCGGAGGCTCTGCAGATGATCCCCGGCGTCGTGGAGCACGGACTTTTCCTCGGTATCGCCGACGTCGCGATCGTCGCCCAGCAGACCGGAACCACGATCGTCGAGGCGCCGGACGTCGAGTGACACGCCTCGTCCGCGGTGCGAGCAACCGGCGGAAGTTACCTGAATGTGACCGACGACACAGGACGGAACGTGCGATTGGGTTAGGGAGCCATCATTCGAAGCGAGGCACGGCGGGCGCCGTTCGACCAACACAGCCGCCGCACCACCGCCCTCCCCGCGCGATACCGCACAAAACCGGAAGAAAAACATGTCTCACTACGATTACGATCTGTTCGTCATCGGTGCCGGCTCAGGCGGCGTGCGCGGTGCACGGATGGCCGCACAGGCGGGCGCGCGGGTCGCGATCGCAGAAGAACATCGTGTCGGCGGCACCTGCGTCATCCGCGGTTGCGTGCCGAAAAAGCTTTTCGTCTACGCAAGCCACTTCCACAGCGACCTCGAGGACATGCGCGGCTATGGCTGGACAGTCGACGGCGCCACGTTCGACTGGCGGACGCTTCGGGAGAATAAAGACAACGAGATCGACCGGCTCAACGGCCTCTATCTGAAGAACCTCGTCGGCGCCGGCGTCGAACTGTTCGAGGAACGCGCGACCCTCGAAGATGCGCATACGGTGCGCCTTCAAAAAAGTGACAAGACCGTCACTGCCGAGACGATCCTGATCGCGACCGGTGGCCGCCCGTTCGTGCCTGATATCCCGGGCGCAGAACTCGGCATCACAAGCGATGACGCGTTCTATCTCGACGAGCTGCCAAAGACGATTGCGATCATCGGCGGAGGATATATCGCGGTCGAGTTCGCCGGCATCTTCAAGGGGCTCGGCGTCGAGCCGACGATCCACTACCGCGGCCCGCAGATTCTGCGCGGCTTCGACCAGGACATGCGCGACGGCCTCGATACAGCGCTCGCCAATCGCGGCATCCATGTCATTCCGCAATCCGAGCCGTCGCGTCTGACCGGCGAGAACGGTCGCATCACGATGGAGACCCGCAACGGCAACACGGTTCAGACCGACATGGTCATGTTCGCGACCGGCCGCGAGGCGCACACAAAAGGCCTCGGGCTGGAAAGTGCCGGCGTGACGACGGCGCCGAGCGGCGCAATCACCGTGGATGAATATTCGCGCACATCGGCGGACAATATTTACGCGATCGGTGATGTGACCGAGCGCGTGCCGCTGACACCGGTCGCGATCGCCGAGGCCATGGCGTTCGTTGAAACCGTCTACAAGCAGAACCCGACACCCGTTGACCACCACATGATCCCGACCGCAGTGTTCTCAGAACCCGAGATCGCGACTGTCGGCCAGACGGAGGCCGAAGCCCGCACAAGCCACGCATCAATCGACATCTACAAATCCCGTTTCCGGCCCATGAAAAACACCATCGCAAAGCGCGACGAGCAGTCCGTCATGAAGCTGATCGTCGATGGGGCAAGTGACCGTGTGCTCGGCGTGCATGTCCTCGGGCCGGACGCGGCGGAAATGATCCAGATGACCGCGATCGCGATGCGGCTCGGCGCCACGAAAGCCGACTTCGATGCAACGATGGCGCTGCATCCCTCCGCCGCCGAGGAACTCGTGACGATGCGCGAGAAATGGCAACCGGCGGAAGCGGAAGCCGCTGAATGACGACGAGCGACGGCGCTGGCCGCAGCGATGGGGCGGGCCGCCATACCGGACGGGTGGTCGTCGTCACCGGGGCAGCAAACGGCATCGGCCGCGGCATTACGACGGCGTTCGCGCAGGAAGGCGCCCATGTCTGGGTCACCGACCTCGACCGGGACGCGGCATCTGCGCTTGCAAGCGAACTTCGCGACCAAGGTCTCACGGCAACGGCGCACCCGCTCGATGTGACCAATCCGCAGGATATCGCCGCATTACTCTCCGCCCTCGGCGATGCCCACGGCAAGATCGACACCCTGGTGAACAACGCTGGCCTCAACGCCCGTGAGGATTTTCGTCATCTGAGCGATGATGATTGGCAGCGCATGCGCGAGACCAATCTCGACAGCGTGGTCCGCATTTCCCGCGACGCATTCGCGCTCCTCAAGGCCGGAGACAATCCCTCGATCATCAACCTCGCTTCGATCATGGCAGCACGCGGTCTGCGCCAACTCGTCGGCTACTCGGCGACCAAGGGCGCGGTGATTTCGCTGACCCGTGGGATGGCGGTGGAATATGCCACCTTCGGCATCCGCGTGAACGCGCTCGCCCCCGGTTTCGTCGAAACCGCCCTCACGCAGCGCATCTTGCACAACCCGGCCATGAACAAGGCGCTCGTCGACCAGACCCCCCTCCGCCGCCTCGGCACAGCGGAGGATATTGCTGCAGGCGCGGTTTTTCTCGCGAGCGACGCGGCGAGTTTCATCACCGGTGAAACGCTCACCATCGACGGTGGCATGTCGATCGGTCTCTAAGCGCGGCGCGCCACTCTGCCTGTCGGCGTTCACGGGCTCTGCACGTCAGGCAGCCGCATCGATCCCGTGCTGTGTTTCGTAAATGAGCCCGTCGATGATTTCTCGGAACGCGGCGGCATCGTCCATACCCTCCGAACGGAGCGCCTCGTAGCGCGCGCGCTGACGCCGCGCACTCGTCCCGTGCGCCAGGATGGTCCGCAAATGCGCAATCTCCGCAACGCAGTCGAGTGCGCTCGCATCCTCCTCGACAAGTTCGATCAATTCATCGAGCAGATCAGAGAAAGCGACAACCTCCCCCCGCCCGAAGTCGATCAGTCCCTCGTCGATCCCGTATCGCTGGGCTCGCCAACGGTTCTCGTTGAGCAGAAAGGTATCGT
>JBCBJG010000080.1:0-11589 GCA_038523655.1 Pseudomonadota bacterium
CGAGGACGCGGGCGGGGGCGGAGACGTCACGGCCGGACGGGTGGCGTGGATATAAAGGCTGCCCGCTTTGACACCGAAGACAGAGGAAGGACCGAGGTGCAGGCGTTTGCGACCCTTCTCGACCGGTTGGTCTACACCCCATCGCGCAACGGGAAGCTTGCGCTGCTGGAACGGTACTTCGCCGAAACGCCAAATCCGGCGCGCGGGTGGGCGCTCGCGTCTATTGCCGGTGATCTCGACATCTCGTTGCCGATCCGGCGCATTCTCGGCCTGCTGCTCGATGGGCGTGTCGACCCCGAACTCTACCGGCTGTCGCGCGATTATGTAGGCGATACGGCTGAGACGGTGGCCCTGCTCTGGCCGGAGCCGGAGGCGCCCGACGGCGGCCCTTCTCTCGATACCGTGGTCGACACGATACGCAACGCGTCGCGCGGCGAGGTCCCCCGTTTGCTCGAAGGGTGGCTGGACCGTCTCGACGCCACGGGGCGCTGGGCCTTGCTCAAGCTGTTGACCGGTGCGCTCAGGGTGGGTGTCTCGGCCCGGCTCGCCAAACAGGCGGCGGCGCAGTACGGCGGCAAGGATGTCGCCGAGGTCGAAGAGGTCTGGCACGGGCTGCGCGCACCGTACACCGAGCTATTTGCCTGGCTCGACGGGAAGGCGGATGTTCCGGATATTTCGGGCGTGCCGGTTTTTCGTCCGCTCATGCTCGCGAACCCGCTCGAAGACCGGGATCTCGAGCTGCTCGACGTGTCGCAGTATGCGGCGGAATGGAAGTGGGACGGCATCCGCGTGCAGATCGCCTCGATCGGCGGGGACACGCGGCTCTACTCACGTACCGGCGACGACATCGGCACCGCTTTCCCCGACGTGGTGGCGATGTTCGATGAGGACATCGTGCTCGATGGGGAGCTTCTCGTTGTGCGCGACGAGGCAATCGCGCCGTTCAACGATCTGCAGCAGCGCCTCAACCGCAAGGCCGTGACACCGAAAATGCTGCGCACGTACCCGGCGCATGTCCGGCTCTACGATATCCTGCGCGAAGGGGATATGGATCTGCGGGAGCTCGCGTGGAGCGAACGGCGGGCGCGTCTCGAAGCGTGGGCAGCGAAGACCGATCATCCGCGCATCGACGTCTCGGATATCGTGGAAGCGGAGAATAAAGCCGACCTTGAGGCGATCTGGGCGGAGACACGCGGGATCGGTATCGAAGGGCTGATGCTGAAGCGGCGGGAGAGTGCGTACTACGCCGGTCGACCAAAAGGGCACTGGTTCAAGTGGAAGCGTGCCCCGCTCACCCTCGACACCGTACTAATGTATGCGGAACGCGGCAGCGGAAAGCGCTCGTCATTCTACTCGGACTATACGTTCGGCACTTGGGCAGAGGCGGACGATGGCGCGCGGGAACTCGTCCCAGTCGGCAAGGCGTACTCCGGCTTTACCGACGAGGAACTCAAGAAGCTCGACAAGTTCGTCCGGGCCAACACGACGCAGCGGTTCGGGCCGGTGCGCGCGGTGGCGGAGGGCATTGTGTTCGAGGTTGCCTTCGACGCAGTGCATCATTCACCGCGGCACAAATCCGGCGTCGCGATGCGATTTCCCCGCATTCACCGCATTCGCTGGGACAAGCCGCCTGAGGAGGCAGATACGCTGGAGACCGTGCTCGGCTTAATCGAAAAGCGGGCGGATACGGCGACGCAAGACGACGATGACGATACCGCGGGCAGCGACGATGACGGTGCGGAGGGAAAAAAGCGCGCGGCGTCCGAGCCGGAACCCGGCGAGCAGCTCAGCCTTTTTTGACGGAGGCTAAGCACCGACGGCGCACCCGAGTTGCATGTCTTCACGAGGCGGCCTGCGCGAACCAGGGTGCATCGCGCTCGCTGTCAGTGGAGACCATTCGGTCAGAAGTGTAGCGCTGGCCGACGACCGTCTGCTCATTGATCAGCGCATCCAGCTCGGCGACCGTGGCATCATCCAGTATGATGTCACCGGCACCGGCATTTTCCTCCATATGCGCGATGTCCTTCGTCCCGGGGATCGGCACCATCGCGCGGTCCTGACGCGCGAGCAGCCACGCAAGGGCGAGTTGTGCGCGGCTACATCCGACGCGCGCGGCGATCGCGCCGAACGGTTCCATCAGGCGGATATTGGCGGCGAAGGCATCCGGCTCGAAACGGGGCCGGGCGATTGTGCAGCGGAGATCCTCGGGTGGCAGATTGCTGACGTCCTGCGTGACCCCGGTGAGGAAGGACCGGCCGAGGGGAGAAAAAGGAACGATCACGATCCCGAGTTCCTTGCATACCGACATGATCCGATGTTCCGGTGTGCGTGACCAGAGCGAGTACTCCGACTGCAAGGCAGCGATCGGGTGGGTTGTGTGCGCGCGACGCAGAGTGTCGCTTGCGCATTCGGAAATGCCGAGCTCGCGGACTTTGCCAGCCTCGACCAAGCGCGCCATCGCACCGATCGTCTCCTCGACCGGGACGTTCGGGTCCGGGCGGTGGAGGTAATACAGATCGATCACATCGGTGCGGAGCCGCGCGAGGCTCGCATCACAGTCAGCCTCGATCCGCGCGGGGTCTCCGTCGATTCCGTCGGCGGACAGCCCGCATTTGGTTGCGAGCACATATTCGCTTCGTCGGGACGCGAGTGCCTCACCGATCAAGCGCTCGTTGTGCCCGCTGCCGTACATCATCGCGGTATCGATGAAGCGGTATCCGACATCGAGCGCGCGGTTGAGCAAGCGGATCGACGTGGCATCGTCCGCCTTGCCGTAGCCGAACGACATGTTCATCGCGCCGAGACCGATGGCGGAGACGGTGAGGGAGCCGATCTGGCGGGAGTGCATAGCGGTTTCCGTGCGTACTGCGCGTGCTGTCCTAGCGAGGTGTCGCGGATCAGCGCCTGGTGGTCAACGGCGGCAGACGGTATCCGCTATACCGGCGACAACCCGTCGATCGCGGCGATGCCTTTGCGCATGTGCGCGACGAATGCCTCGAGCCGACGGGGCGGGCGGGGTCGCGCTCCTGCGCGAAGCCTACGAGCTTGGCGTCCGCTTGTTCGACAGCGCCTGGGCATACGGTCCGGAGACAGCCGACCAGATCCTCGGCGAGGCGCTCGGCGATACCGATGCCGTGTTCGCGACGAAGGGTGGCGTCACGAAGGAGCGGGCGTCCGACGGCTCGATGCGCATCCTTACAGACGGCTCACGCGAGACGCTTCTCGCCCAAATCGAGGGCGCGCGACGCAACCTGCGACGGGGCCGGATCGAGCTGTTCCAACTGCATCGGGTCGATCCCGAGGTGGCGATCGAGCGATCGGTCGAGGCCCTGGCCGAGGCGCGGGATCGCGGATGGATCGGGCATATCGGGCTGTCGAACGTGACCCGCGAAGACCTCGATCGCGCCCGCGCCGTTGCACCGATCGCGAGCGTGCAGAACCGCTTCAACATGGCGGAGACCGCGCAGAACGACCTCGTCGACTACACGGCTGCCGAGGGCATCGCTTTTCTTCCCTACGGACCGCTCGGGGCCGCACCGATGCAGCAATGGGCAAAGCTCTCGCCGCGCGACGCACTGGCGTGGTTGCTGCGCCGGTCGCCGAACATCATCGTGATCGCCGGCACGACCTCGATCGCGCACCTGCGGGAAAACTGGTTGGCGTGGGACGATGTCGCGCATGCGGAGGTGGCGGCGTGAGTGCGCAGCGCCTTCGGCTGGCGGTGGTTACATGGATCGGCGTGTATCCGGTCCTGACGGTGCTGGCGGTCCTGCTCGATCCGCTGCTCAATAGGGCGCCCGTGCCTCTGCGCACGCTTGTGATGAGCGCGTTGCTCGTACCGGCGATGGTGTTCGTCGTCGTGCCGGTGAGCAGCGCGATCTTTGCCGACTGGCTCGCCGGTGCAGACGAAGGGAAGGCGGATAAAGTGGAGGTGGCGGATGGTGAGGTGGCGGATGGTGAGGTGGCGGATGCGCTGATGAGGCGTGGATTATAACGAGGCGTTGCGGGCGACGCGCTCGTGCACCCGTTGCCCGACACGCCGCGGGAATCGCTCGCCTATTCTGTCCCTCACACGCCCGCCGGCCCGTCGACGGTCCTGTCGACGGTCGATTGCGTTGCTGCGGCACAGGTGCCTAGCATGCGACATGGCCTGCGATCGCCGTGCGCGCCGAGGGTCGGATGGGGACGGGAGGCCACACCATGTCGCTCAAGCATCTGTTCCTCGAGCTCGCAGAAATATTCTCCGCGCAGACGGATATCGAGATGCACGCGCGCGAGACGTTGCGCGCGTACGCCGAGACGGCCGCGGCGCTCGATGGGCACCTGGCGCGGGACGGTGACGCGCCATTAGCTGATGACGTTGCCTGCGAACTGCGCGGCTCGGATGCGATGGCCGTTTGCGCGACGATCCTGGACCTGCCGTTTCGCTGGGCGCCGCCGACCTCGTCCGCCGATCCGCAGTATGTCGCCCACAGTCTGGCGAAGGTGCATGTCGAGCTACTCGGCCCGGACGGGCTGGTGCCCACACAATCCGCGCGCATCGGGCTCTACGGCATGCGGCCGCACGCGGAGTACGGCCTGCGCACACATCCGGCGGAGGAAATTTACGTGATGCTCGCGGGGGAAGCTGACTGGATGCGGGGCGCGGCGCCTTACGCGGCGCACGGGCCCGGCGAACGCTCGTACCACCCCTCCATGCTGCCGCACGCCTCACGCACGCGCGAGCGGAGCTTTCTCTCCGTCTATGCCTGGCGCGGCGATGTCTCGACGGACAGTTATGTGTACGCAGGGCTGCCGCACGCCAATAAATAACGGCGGGGCCGGGACATGACGGCGGGGCAATAGAGTCTGGCGGGGCCGCGCGCGGTGGTCGCCGACGGAAAGCACATGGGGCGGGGGAGACGACAATGCAGGCAGCAGTGCTGGAGGCGTTCGGCGGGGCGGTCACGGTGCAGGACGTGGCGGAGCCCGACTGCCCGCGAGACGGCGTCCTGATCGAGGTGCGGGCCTGCGGGATTTGCCGTTCGGACCATCACGCATGGAAGGGCGTCGACCCCGACGTGGTTCTGCCGCATGTCATGGGGCACGAGCTGGCCGGTGTGATCGTCGAGACGGGGCCCGACTGCCACGCCTGGCGCGCGGGCGCGCGGGTGACGGCGCCGTTCATTCTGGGCTGCGGCACCTGCGGCGACTGCCGCGAGGGGCGGGCGACGGCGTGCGACCACCAGGACGTGATCGGCTTTACCCAGTGGGGTGCGTTCGCTGAGCGGGTCGCCGTCCCGCATGCCGACTTCAACCTCGTTGCGCTGCCGGACGACCTCAGTTTCGTAGCCGCGGCCGGCATGGGCTGCCGCGTGACGACAGCCTGGCGCGCGCTGACAGATCGGGCCGACCTTAAGCCCGGTGAATGGCTGGCAATCCACGGTGCGGGCGGGTTCGGACTATCCGCAATCCGGCTGGGCGTGGCGCTCGGCGCGCAGGTCGTTGCTGTCGACGTGAACCCCGAGGCGCTCGCGCTCGCCAAGGCCGCCGGGGCAAACGCGACCGTCAATGCCGCCGACCTGGTCGGTAGGGGCGACGTGGGAGAAGCGGTACGGGCCGCGACCGACGGGGGCGCGCATGTGTCGATCGACGGGCTCGGGATTACCGCGACGTTCGAGAACTCGCTCCGCTCCTTGCGCAAGCTCGGCCGCCACGTTCAGGTCGGCATGCCCGTCGGCCCGCACGCGACCGTGCCGCTGCCCCTCCTCGACCTCGTCTACGCCCGCCAACTCACCCTACACGGCATGCGCGGGCTCGCCGCCAACCGGTTCGCCAACCTCATGGGCCTCGTCGCCGGCGGGCGATTTGATCCAGGAGCGCTCGTGACAGGGACATGCGGGATGGCGGACGTGGGCGGCGTGCTCGGCGAGATGGACGCCGGGACGTTGACGGGGATTGTGGTGATGGAGGGGTAGGGGAGCATCAAGTTCTACGTTACTATTTTCACCTTTTACGATCGATCTCGGGTTTAGGAAGCATGATCCGCATCCTTCCGCCGGAACTTGAAGTAGGGCCACTTGACGGTTTTTCTCAAAACCACGATCTGTTGCAATTTAAACATTGCGGCGAGCGTTTGAGCGCACTCGTTGAGTATGTTGATGACCCACTTGTCATTGCACTCGACAGCCCCTGGGGTAGTGGAAAGTCAACGTTCCTAAAAATGTGGGCGGGGAAATGCGAAAAAATGGCTTCATTGTTCTATTGTTTGATGCCTTCGCATGCGATCACTCGGAGGATGCATTTTTATCACTACCAAGTGAAGTCATCTCGCTCATTGAAGCGAGTACCAAAATTACGCCATCAAAGCTTATCGATCTCGCCGTTGGCTGCGTGAAGTCGCCCGGTAAAATAGGTGCAAAACTTGGCACTCGTGCATTAACATTCAACATTTTATCTGACGAAGATATTTCTGACGGCATTTCTGATGTAATCACAGCTGCAACAGATGATTTGGTCGATCAAACGTTAAAGAGCTTTCTTGCGAAGGCTGACTCACGAAAAAGTCTCTCTGAAAAATTTCGCGGCGAACTTTCGAAACTTTCGACGACTTTGCCCCTTATGCAGAACGATCAATTGAAAAAGCCTCACGACAACAGCAAAGGCCTCGTCTTCATAATTGATGATCTTGACCGATGTCGCCCCCCGTTTGCTCTTGAGATAATCGAGACCATTAAGCATTTTTTCGCCGTCGATGGATTGCACTTCGTACTTGGCGTCGACTTGGAGCAGCTCGAGAATTCGATCCAAGCTGCTTATGGCACATCCATGAACGGCAGGCGCTATTTAGAAAAATTCATCCATGTAACGCTTCCTCTGAAAGGTGAGACAAAACAGGGGAAGCAGCCACCAAGGATTATTTATATCGACTTCTTGCACGAGAGCTTGCTTAAGAATGCACCTCGGCAGGACGTAGTTCGAGCTGCAAACCTTATGTTGCAACATCTCGCTAACGTCCACAACTTGCAACTATGGACCATTGGACGAATCTATTCGATTATCGCAACAGCGTTGGCCGTGAACGCTAACCGTGACGACATTGATGGAACCATTGTCGCTGCATTAGCTGCTTTAAAAGTTCTTGAACCCAGTCTTTTTGCGACTGCACTTTATGGAAAGCCGTTGCAAACCGATTTTCTTGACTTTCTGCAGTTGCAGAACCTTCAAGGGAACTCTGAAACTCGAAGGTTTGGAGATTGGCAGTTAAAAATTTGGAACTACATACTTCGACCCGACCAGGCCGTCGTCGAGATGCTTTCTGAGGTCTGACAACACTTCCAAAATTTTTCAGATCCGAAAGCGGTCCTTCCATGGTACGCTAACCAGTTCCTCGATAGCTACATAAGTGCAAAGCCACCCACCCCCTAATCCTCAAACGGATCCTGCACCAAGATCGTGTCGTCGCGCTCTGGGCTCGTTGAGAGCAGCGCAACCGGCGCCTCGATCAGTTCTTCCACGCGCTTGACGTACTTGATGCAGCTGGCTGGGAGTTCGGCCCAGGAGCGGGCGCCGGCGGTGCTTTCGTGCCAGCCTTCCAGCGTCTCATAGATCGGCTCGACACGGCTTTGCGCGCCCGCGCCGGCGGGGAGGTGGTCGAGGGTCGCGCCGTCGAGGCGGTAGCCGGTGCACACCTTTAGTTCGTCGAACCCGTCCAGCACGTCGAGTTTGGTAAGCGCGATGCCGTTGATGCCGGCGACCTTCGCGGTCTGGCGCACTAGGCAAGCGTCGAACCAGCCGCAGCGCCGCTTGCGACCCGTGACCGTGCCGAACTCGCGGCCGCGCTCGCCGAGGCGCTGGCCGGTCGCGTCGTGCAGCTCGGTCGGGAAAGGGCCCGTGCCGACGCGGGTCGTGTAGGCCTTGGTGATGCCGAGCACATAATTGACGGCGGCGGGGCCGACACCGGTGCCGGTTGCGGCCTGCGCTGCGACCGTGTTCGACGACGTCACGAACGGATAGGTGCCGTGGTCGATGTCGAGGAGCGCGCCCTGCGCCCCTTCAAACAGGATACGTGCGCCGTCACGGCGGCGGCGGTCGAGCAGGTCCCAGACCGTGTCCATGAACGGGAGAATTTTCGGGGCGATTTCGCTGAGCGCGGTGTGCAGGTCGTCGGCCGCGATCTCCGGCTCGCCGAGGCCGCGGCGAAGCGCGTTGTGGTGGGTCAGGATGCGGTCGATCTTGCCGCCGAGGCTCTTGAGGTTGCGAAGATCCTGCACGCGGATGGCGCGGCGGCCGACCTTGTCTTCATAGGCCGGCCCGATGCCGCGGCCCGTCGTGCCGATCTTCGCGTCCGGGGCGGCGGCCTTCTCGCGCAGATTGTCGAGTTCGCGGTGGAGCGGGAGGATGAGCGTCGCGTTCTCGGCGATGCGCAGGTTGTCGTGGTTGATGTCGACGCCCAGCGCGCGGACAGCGTCGATCTCCTCCATCAACGCCCATGGGTCGATGACCACGCCGTTGCCGATCACGGCGAGTTTGCCTTCGCGCACGACGCCCGAGGGAAGGAGCGAGAGCTTGTAGGTCCGACCATCGATGACGAGGGTGTGGCCCGCGTTGTGGCCGCCCTGGAAACGGGCGACGACGTCAGCGCGTTCACTCAGCCAGTCGACGATCTTGCCCTTGCCCTCGTCGCCCCACTGCGAGCCGACGACCACCACGTTTGCCATGCGTCTTTCCTGACTTTCTGCGGCCCGCGGATCGGCGAGCGTGTTGGCTTTAGCGGCGGGATCGCACGGCGTGAAGGGTGTGCGGCGGTCAGGCCGGCGTGACGGCTTGCAAGCGGCGCGTTTGCGTGGCGTATCGGAGGCGAAACAATCGCAGCGCGCCGTTGTTGTATCCGCGCCATCCCGCCCCCCATCCTCCCCTGCCGAAGGACCTCCATGACCGATACTCCCAAGCTGCTCGTCTTTGCCGGCAGCACCCGCTCGGGTTCACTGAATGCCCGCCTCGCCAACGCCGTCGCGCTCGAGATCCGCCGGCAGGGCGCGGACGCGACGCTCATCACGCTCGCGGACTACCCGGCGCCGCTCTACGACGGCGATCTGGAGGAGGCCGAGGGCGTGCCGCAGCCGATGCAAGAGCTGACGGCGATGATCCGTGATCATGACGGCGTGGCGATCGCGACGCCGGAGTACAACGCGTATTTTCCTCCGCTTCTGAAAAACACGATCGACTGGTGCTCGCGGCCGGGTGCACATAGTGAGACGCCCTCGCTGCCACGCGACAAGGCGGCGGCGGTCTTTGCGTGCTCGCCCGGCGCGAAGGGCGGTATCCGCGTGATCCCGAAGCTGCGCGATCAATTGCTGGAAGTCGGATTTTCCGTCGCCGGCGAGACGCTGGCGGTACCCTTTGCGGCGAAGGCGTTTGCCGATGACGGGACGCTCACGGAGGATGCCGGCGCGGGTCAGCTCACGACGGTCGTCGCGCGGTTGATCGCCATGGCGCGCAGCGATCTTTCCGGCAGCGCGTGATCGCTCTGGCACCTACCGGTCGGGTCGACGACCAGTGATCGGGCTCGACGCACTCTCGTTCGTCGGCAATGGGCTCGTTCGCCCCGAGTGCGTGATCTGGCATCCGGACGGGTTGCTGGTCGTGCCGGACTGGACGCCGCCCGGCGGGGTGACCCTGATCGATGCCGCCAGTGTGCGCTGCCATCGGCTGCTCGCGAAGTTGCCGGACGCGGGCGTCGATCTGCCGGTGCGTGCGAATGGGATCGCGTTCGAGGCTGACGGATCACTGCTGCTTGCGCATCTCGGCGACCTGCGGGGCGGAATTTATCGGCTTTCGAGCGACGGGCGGTGCAGCGTGGTGTGCGCGACGGTTGATGGCGCGCTGCTGCCGCCGGCGAACTTCGTCACGAGTGGTCCGGACGGGCGCATCTGGCTGACGGTCTCAACGCGGAAAATCCCGCGCGCGGAGGATTATCGGGCGGACGCGGCGAGCGGGTTCATCGCGGTCGTGGATGACGCTTCGGGGGATGCGCGGATCGTTGCCGATGGGCTCGGCTACACCAACGAGTGCTGTTTTTCTCCTGACGGCGGCACGCTTTATGTGAACGAGACGTTTGCGCAGCGCTTGTCGGCATTCGAGGTGCACGACGGCGGATTGCGTGGTCGACGGACGGTCACAGTGTTCGGGCCCGGTGATTTTCCCGATGGTGTGGCGGCGACGGCTGACGGCGGGCTCGTGGTCACCTGCATCGTCTCGAACCGGGTGATACATGTGGCGGCAGACGGCACGCAGACGGTCTGGATCGATGGGAGTGTGCCGGGTGACGTGGCAGCCGCCGTCACGGCGTTTAATTCAGGCGCGCTCTTGTCGCAGCACCTGCAAGCTGCGCGCGGCGCGACGCTCGCGATGACATCTAGCCTGGCGTTCGGCGGCGCCGATCTCTCAACCGGTTATCTCGGAACGCTCGGTGGCACCGCGGTTCCAGCTTTCACAGCTCCGGTTGCGGGTGCCGCGCTACGCCATCACGCCGCCGACGCGCGCCCGCTGCTGGACACGGTGCGGGAGACGATCGCGTGAGCAGGCCGCCGGACACTCCGCCCCGCGCGCTCGCCGCAGAAATAGAGGTCGCACTCGACGCAGAGATCGACGTGGCCATCGTCGGGGCCGGATACTTCGGCGCGTTTCACTACGATGCGTGGTCGCGCATTCCCGGCGCGCGGATCGTTGCGATCTGTGAGCAAGATGCTGAGCGCACGGCTCCGCTCGCGATCCAGTATGGGGAGGTAAATGCGACGCTCCCGATCTATCGCGATCTCGCCGACCTGCTCAACGCGCACCCGGTCACGGTCGTGGACATCACAAGCCCGCCGTCGAGCCATTTGTCGCTAATCGCAACCGCGATGGACGCGGGCACGCACGTCATCTGCCAGAAACCGTTTTGTGGCGGGCTGACCGGTGCCAAGGAGGCGCTGGCGGTTGCGGCGCGCGCCGGGCGACGGCTCGCAGTGCATGAAAATGTGCGCTTCCAGCCCTGGTATCGCGCGATCAGGCGTGCACTGGACGATGGCGCAATCGGCACGCCGTATCACATCGCTTTCCGGCTCCGGCCAGGTGATGGGCAGGGCGCGGATGCCTACCTCGCGCGACAACCATACTTCCGCGAGATGCCGCGCTTCCTCGTGCACGAGACGGCCGTGCACTGGATCGACACCTTCCGCTTTCTGATGGGTGAGATCGAGACGGTTAGCGCGCAACTCGTGCGCCGTAATCGAGCGATTGCCGGGGAGGACGGCGCGCTGCTCGCGTTCACGTTTGCGGGTGGGGAGACGGGGGTGTTCGACGGAAACCGGCTGGCGGATCACGCGGCGAGCGATTGCCGGCGCACGCTCGGTGAGCTGATGATCGAGGGGTCTGACGGGACGCTGCGGCTCGATGGCGAAGGACGGGTTTTCCTCCGCCGCTTCAGCCACGTTGACGAGCGCGACGTCACGTTCGCGTGGCACGACCGACATTTCGGCGGCGACTGCGTGCACCTCTGCACCCGCGCGATCGTGGAGGCGTGGCAGCGCGGGAGGGACGCCGAGACGGAAGCTGGCCTATATGTGC